>CAIOTD010000051.1 GCA_903861115.1 uncultured Burkholderiales bacterium | reverse complement strand
GTTGGGGATTGAGCGCCTTGGCACAAGCATAGAGCTGCGCTCAAGCCAAAAAGACAAGCGAACGGTTGAGTATTTGTTGCAAGACTTTCAAGCGACTCGCCTGGGTAAGACAAACAAGTGTGAGCGATTTTTGCTTGGCCTGAACATTGGGTGTGGAACGCCGGATGCCGTTTACAAACGACCCGCGATGCCTGCGCTTGTTCAAGCCATGGCTTCGCTGTTCAACGTGGCGCCCTTTGATTTGCTCTTGACTGGCGCACCGTTTGAAAAAGATGTGAACGAGACCTTCCTTGCGGCGTTTGAGGCGACATTGCGCCGTGACAACGGGACGCAATCTCTGCGCAACCCCTTGCTGTGGATGGATTGCGCGGGCAAAACTTCTTTGCCCGAACTCAGTGCGCTCATTGAAAGGTGTGATTTGTTGGTGAGCACCGATTCTGGTCCCTATCACATGTCAGTGGCGCTCAAGAGACCAACGCTTGCTTGGTTCATCAAGGAGGAGCAGGCGTCATACCATGAAGAGGCATGGTGCAAGCACGTGGTCAATCCAAGCACGGATCAATTCACGCGATTGGCACTGAGCTTGTTGGAGCAAAAGATTTTGTGACTTGGAGGGACCAAGTGAAGGCTTAGGTGGCTTGATCAAAGACCTGGCCGAGTTTGAAATAACTGGCATAGACCCCAGCTTTGGCCAAGAGTTCTTGATGGGTGCCAGTCTCCACAATGCGGCCTTTCTCAAGCACCACAATTCGGTGGGCATGTTCGATGGTGGAGAGTCGGTGTGCGATCACCAAAGTGGTTCGGCCCACGGTCAAGCGGTTCAACGCCTCTTGGACCAATCGTTCAGATTCGTTGTCCAGCGCTGAGGTGGCCTCATCCAGCAACAAAATGGGTGCATTTTTGTAAAGTGCTCTTGCGATGGCCAAGCGCTGTCTTTGTCCTCCAGACAATTGGGATGCATTGTGTCCCACCAAAGAGTCAGCCCCTTTGGGAAGGGTGCTCAAGTAGTCGCCCAGATTGGCGTCCTTGAGGCATTGCAAGGCTCTTTCAGGGTGAGCCATTTGACCCAACATGACGTTGTTGAGCAAAGTGTCATTGAGCACCACCACGTTTTGGCTGACCAGCGCAATGTGTTGTCTCAAGCTGTGAAGTTGCCATTCTCGGATATCGACACCGTCAAGGAGGAGGGCTCCTTCAGTGGGGTCAATCAAGCGGGGGATCAAATTGGCCAAGGTTGTTTTGCCCGAGCCTGAGGCGCCCACCAAGGCCAAAATTTCTCCGGCATGCAGCTTCAAATTCAACCGATCGATGGCGGGCTCCAGATCGGCTTGGTAGCGCACACGGATGTCTTTGAACTCAAGCTCCCCCCGCACCTTTGTTGGGGCGTGAGTGCCCTCTGTTTGGTCCTTGGTTTTTTCAATCAAGTCCAAGCCTCTTTCAATGGCAGCAAGTCCCCTTGTCATGGGCGCGGCCACTTCAGACAGATGCTTGATGGGGGCCACCAACATCAACATGGCGGTCACAAAGGAGGCAAAGCTGCCCACTGTTGTGCCGTCGGTGGTGCTTTGAAAGAGAGCGACGCTGATCACCGCGGACAAAGCCACGGCCGATAAAATTTGGGTGAGTGGCGTGATGGCCGCTGAGCTCACCATGCCTTTCATCACCAACGACTGAAGGGTGCCACCGAGTTGCTCGAAACGGCTTTCTTGTTGGGATTGGGCCCCTTGAAGTCGAATCTCCCTGTAGGCCAAAGAATTTTCCTCGACCGCATAGGCCAGCGCATCGGTTGAGGCCTGGCTCAAATGCGTCAAGCGCGTCAAACGGTGGGTCAACACCCGCATGACCCAAGCCACGGCTGGCAGCAAAAGCGCCACGATCAGGCTGAGCTTCCAATTCAAGTAGAGCAAATAACCCGCCAAGGCCAGCAAGGTGAGGGAATCCCGTGCAAGACTTAAGGAGGCATTGACCAAGGTGCCCGCGCCGTTTTGCACTTCAAAGACCAAGGTGTTGGACAAACTGCTGCTCGGGGTGGTGGCGTAAAGGCTGGGGTGGGCCCTTTGAAGTTTTGAAAACATCGCCACCCTCAAGGCCAAAACACCTTCATTGGCAATTTTGGCCAAGGAGACCTGTGCTGCAAAGGCGCCCAGCCCGCGAACGCTGAACAGGGTCAAAATGGCCGCTGGCACCGACCACAGCTCCAAGGAGCCCGTGACGAAGCCATGGTCCAGAAGGGGCTTTAAGAGGGCGGGAATCATGGGCTCTGAGGCAGACACCACAATCACAGAGATCACGGCCAAGCCCCAGGCCGACAAAGGCGTGTTGAAATAGGGCCAAACGCGTTTAAAGCGCTTGTAAAAAGAGTCAACTGGAAGGTCGGTCATGGATCAATCGCGTTTCATTTTGCCTCTAACAAACAAAAACAGGGGCTTAGGAGCTGGTGTCTTTGACTTTGAGTGGGTCCCAGGTGCCAAGGGGTCCAGGATGGCCCTTGAAAGGCTAGGCGTCTCTATCAGTACATTATCGGGCTTTTAATGCCTTGACCCTTTGGCCACCAGTAAAGCTTCAAGGTTAGAATCAACTATTGTATTGGAATGTTCGTGGCAGGCACCATTAAAGTGCATTTTGTCAAAAAGCGCTTTGCGCGGTCCCTTTAGAGCCCCCTTTGTTTGAGCGAATCCTTATGACCCTGTCTGTTGTCATCATCACTCGCAATGAAGCGAAAAACATCCAAGCGTGTTTGGAAAGCGTGTCTTTTGCCACGGAAGTCATTGTGCTCGACAGCGCCAGCAGCGATGACACGGTGTACATGGCCAAGGAGATGGGGGCCATGGTTCACCAAACGGCTGATTTTCCAGGCTTTGGGGAGCAAAAGAACCGAGCCCTGGAGTTGGTTACTTCTGAGTGGGTGCTCAACATTGATGCCGATGAGCGTGTGAGCGAGGCCCTCGCGCAAGAGATCATGGCGGCTGTGTCCCGTGCAAAAGCTGGCCCCCTGGTGTTTGACATCCCAAGGAGCACTTACTTTTGTGGTCAATGGATACGCCATTGCGGCTGGACACCAGACCGCGTGCTGCGGCTTTTTAAGGCCGATCAAGCGCAGTTTTCAGAGGACAAGGTTCATGAGCGCTTGGTTCCTAAAGGGCGAAATAACTGGGATAATGAGGAAATTGGCCACTTGAAGACCCCAATGCTTCACTACAGCTACTTGAATCCCGATGATTACTGGCGAAAACTCAAGAGTTACAGCCAAATTTGGGCTGAGCAGCGACACGCCCAAGGGCAAAAAACCAGTGTTGCCAGGGCCTTTGCATCGGCACTGTTTGCATTTTTAAGACGTTATTTTTTTCAATTGGGGTTTTTAGATGGCGCCATGGGCTTGGCCGTTTGTGTGATGCAAGCCCAAGGCACCTTTGCGAAATACTTCACGCTTTATTGTTTGAATCAAAAAAATCATGTCTAACTCATTCTTTGTTCTGTTTCAAAACATATTCTTTCAGCCTGTGCGGAGAATCTCTTGCTTGAAGATCGCGCATTTTTGTGCTTTTGCAATGGGCGCATTGGTCTTGATGGGACAAGCTCAGGCGCAGTTTAGGGTGGAGGTGGCGGGTGTTGGCATCACGCAAATTCCCATCAACATCAACCAATTCAAAGACGAATCCCTCTCACCCCAAAAAATTACTCAAATTATCCAAGCCGATTTGGAGAGAAGTGCCAAGTTTAAAGTCTCCAGCAATGCATTTGCCATGGACGAGAGTTCCAGGCCCGACTTCAATGGTCTGAGACAAAAAGCACTGGAAAACTTTTTAACGGGAAGCGTGACCAAACTGGCCGATGGTCGTTTTGATGTGCGCTTTAGGTTGTGGGACTTGATCAAGACGCAAGACTTAGGAGGCGCGAGTTTTGCCGTTGTGGCACCGGACCTCAGGCGTGCAGCGCACCAAATATCCGATTTTATTTACGAAAAACTCACCGGCGAAAAGGGCGTTTTCTCAACGCGAATTGCCTATGTCACCAAAAGTTCCAATCGCTTTAATTTGTGGATTGCCGATGCGGATGGTGAAAATGCCCAGGCCGCGCTGACATCCCCGGAGCCAATCATTTCGCCCAATTGGGCACCCAATGGGCAACAACTCGCTTACGTCTCCTTTGAGTCCAGAAAGCCCGTGGTTTATGTCCACGATGTGGCCTCTGGCAAAAGACGAATTGTGGCCAACTTCAAAGGCTCCAACAGCGCGCCTTCTTGGTCACCCGATGGGCAATCTTTGGCGGTCACGCTCAGTCGCGATGGGGGCTCACAGATTTACCTCATCGCTTCTTCTGGTGGGGAGCCTCAGCGCCTGACGCAGTCCAGCAGCATTGACACGGAACCCACCTTCATGCCCGATGGCAGCGCCATTTATTTTGTCAGTGACCGTGGCGGATCTCCCCAAATTTATCGCATGCCGGCCAAAGGTGGACCGGTTGCGCGTGTCACCTTCAACGGCACCTACAACATCTCCCCAAGTCTCAGTCCGGATGGAAAGTTTTTGGCCTACATCTCTAGACAAGGTGGTCAATTCAAGCTTTATTTGATGGATTTGACCACTGAGAAGGTGCAAGCGCTGACAGAGACCAGTGCCGATGAGAAGCCCAGTTTTGCACCGAACGGCAAACTCATCATTTATGCCACCCAAATTCAGGGCAAGGAGGCCTTGATGACAGTCAATTGGGAAAATAAAATATC
This sequence comes from uncultured Burkholderiales bacterium, assembly GCA_903861115.1. Lineage (GTDB taxonomy): Bacteria > Pseudomonadota > Gammaproteobacteria > Burkholderiales > Burkholderiaceae_C > Limnohabitans. Next base: position 506 of record CAIOTD010000051.1, on the reverse strand, counting down.
GGCTCGTCTCTCAGGTCAAGCGGGGGACATCAGAGAGCCCCATTGGGGTCCCTTTCTAAAGGGCAATTGATGTTTTTGATGGGCTTCAGAAAAACGCGATGATTTAACAATGTTTGATTAAAGGGCAAGCGATGAAAAAAGTATTAAGTGGTATGTTCTTGGCCGTGGTGCTGATGTTGGTGGGTTGTGCCTCCGGCGTGAAGCTCAATCAAGTGCCGGTGGAAGACAAGTCATCAAGTTTGGTCAACGCGGACGATGTCAACGCGCTGTCGGGTAAATCGGCGGTGACCAGTGTTCAGACTTCAGCACTTGGCGCTCTCAATATGGGGCCCTCAGGCGTTGAGAAAATCGTTTATTTTGACTACGACAGTTACGCCATCAAGGCGGAGGCACAGCCCACGGTTGAGTCTCATGCAAAATTTTTGAGCGCCGACAAGTCACGCAAAGTCTCACTTGAGGGTCACACCGATGATCGAGGCGGTCGCGAGTACAACTTGGCCTTGGGT
>CAIOTD010000050.1 GCA_903861115.1 uncultured Burkholderiales bacterium | reverse complement strand
CCGCTTTAAGGGAAATGTTTCAATCATGCCGTAAAAGTCGCGACCACAACTCACCACCTCTGGCGGGTACCATTGCAACCAACTTTGACGAGCGGCGACATAAGCCCCTGAAAAACTCAAACTGGCATAGAGCAAAAATCCTGCTCGGTGTGCCCATTTGGAGTGTGTCCAAGCAAACCCAAAAGCCACCAGCACCATCAAACACATTGCATAGCGTTGAACGATGCACATGGGACACGGCTCAAGGCCCACCATGTGCTGCAAATACAAGCCAAAAGAAAGCAAGAAAGTGGGCACCCAGGCCAAAACAAAAAGAATCCGCCGGGGTTGATCAAAGAAGTGCGACAAAGCAAGACAATACAGACGAAGGGACATGGGGGGTTCTTTTTTTCAACAACAAGCAAGTTCAAGACACGAGCTTTAAGCATACTCCATTTGGAGGGATTCCTCGTTCCTGAAAGACCTTTGATCGAACGCCACGAAGCTCGGATGGGGTTCCATGATTTTTTTAACGGTGTCTTCCGCGGATTTATTCACCCTTCTTGAACATCAAGGGGGAATTTGTTTTAAGATAGCCGCTCTTATACAGAAGGAATCTCTTGTTATGGCTCGCACGGTTCAATGCATCAAACTCAATCAAGCCTTGGATGGCTTGGATTTCCCTCCCTATCCTGGCGATTTGGGCAAAAGGATTTATGAAAGCGTCTCCAAACAAGCTTGGGGCGACTGGTTAAAGCATCAAACCATGTTGGTCAATGAAAACAGGCTCAATTTGGCAGACTTGAGAGCTCGACAATACCTCGCGCGCCAAATGGAGAAGCACTTCTTTGGTGAAGGTGCCGATGAAGCACAGGGCTACGTCCCCCCAACAGAACCCGCACCGAACTGATTCGAACTGATTCGAACTGATTCGAACTGATTCGAACTGATTCGAACTGATTCGAACTGAACGACCGATTCCTCCGCGTTCAACCCCCATGACGTTTTTCACCAAGCCCCTTGATCCGTTCAGGGAACTTGTGTTGAAAGGGGGCCAAGCTTTGCTGCCCATGGGGTCCTTGGACGTGGCTTGTGACATCTCCGTTTGCATCGGCTTGTGAGCTCTCCCCAATCAATGGGCCATCCTGTGTTGCATTCAGACCCAGAGGCTGGATTTGAGCAAGTCATCTGGTCCGAACAACTCGAGCCCTTCAACCCCCGCTTCAAGGACAGCTACCGATCCAAAGGCAGCCATGGACAAGCCAGCTTGGCGCATGCGCGGCATGTGTTTTTAGAGGGCTGTGGCTTGATCGGCCCAGATCCTCTTTGGCAACACCACGCACAGTGGTGCATCTTAGAAACTGGTTTTGGACTGGGCTTGAACTTTTTGGCCACCTACCATGCCTGGCTCAAGGATCCCCATCGCCCGACCCATTTGCACTACTGCGCCATTGAGGCGCACCCCGTCGCCGTCCAAGACATTGACAAAAGCACCCAAGGGCTCGACGAGCTCAAAGCGCTCAGCCAAGAACTTCAGCGCCACTACTGGGGACTCACCCCGGGCTTTCACCGGCTGACCTTGGGACAAGGGTTTGTACATTTGACCCTCTGTATTGGCGACGTTCAAGAGATGCTCGTGCAACTGAGCACCTTTTTTGACAGCCTGTATTTGGATGGATTCAACCCAGACAACAACCCGCAGATGTGGAATGCGCTGACCATGAAAGGGGTCGCTGCCAGGGCCAAATTTGGCACAAAAGCGGCCACCTGGTGCGACAACAAGGACGTGAGAGAACACCTGCAAGCGGCGGGCTTCGTTTGTGAAAGAAGACCTGGCTTGTCCCCCGAAGAAGAAGTGCTGAGTGCCACGTTTTCTCCAGCATGGCAAGCACACCTTCACGGTGCTCGACCCCGTGTCTTGCCTTGTCGGCACGACCTCGGTTTGCCCAAGCAGGCACCCCCCTTGGCGGCGGCACCAACACAAGACCCCGATGTGGTGATCGTTGGAGCAGGTCTAGCGGGTGCCACAGCGGCCCACACCTTGGCCATGAGGGGCCTCAAGGTCTTGGTGCTGGAGATGCAAGATCTGCCAAGCACAGAGTTGATGAAGGACTCGCTGAATGCGCCTCCAAGGGCTTTGAAGAGGGGCGCCCACGGCCTGCCCTTTGGTCTCTTTCATCCGATGAACTCTCGCGATGACAATTTACAGTCAAAGATGACCCGCTCAGGCATTCGAGTCTTGCTTGACACCCTGAACAGCGAGCTGGGGCTTCAAGCCGGTCAAGATTTCAAGGTCTGTGGTGTTTTAGAAAAAAAGAAACCCAGCAAATCCAAGTCCCGTCATGAGGCCCTCCCCCTTCACCCCTCCCTTCAAACCGCGTGGTTGACCCACTGGAGTCGGCAAGCCCTGGACAATGAAGTGGCCTTTTTAGGCCTCTCCTCAGGCGCGGCGGATACAAGCCAGGCGCTTTTTCATGAAAAAGCCGGGTGGGTCAATGTCCAAGCTTTTTTGCAAGCCCTTTTAAAGCACCCGATGATCACGCTCAAGGCACAGGAGGAAGTCACGCGAATTGAATGCGATGCATCCGACAGACCTCTCAGCGACATCGACTCAAATCGGGCTCAATGGCGAGTGCACACAACGTCTTCTTCAAAGCAAGGCCTGGATGGCTACCGCACAAACCATGTGATCTTGACCACGTCGCTCGCAAGCCCTCAACTCTTACAAGAGGCGTTGAACATCACGGGCCCAGGGGCAAACGGCGCTCACGATGAGATCCACCAAACCCTTGAGTCTTGGCCCCTGCAAGCCATCAAGGGTCAGTTGAACTTGGGCGACATGAAGGCCTTGTCTGCCGAGCACACCGGGTTGCCCCATTTCGCGGTCAATGGTCAATCGAGTTGGATGGGGCCGTTGCCCACACCGACGAGCGACTGTGGGCCACCGGGCTTGGAGACTTCAAGCTCAGCGCTTCCCAGTGCGCTCTTTTGCATCGGTGCCAGTTACGAACGAGAGTGTCACTGGGTTGAGAACACGACAGAGAGCCAAGTGAGCAACGCACACAAATTCAAGGCCTTGTTGCCCGGCCTTGAGATGCCAAGTCAGACCCCTCTCTTTGACTGGAGTGGGGTCCGATCGACCTGTCACGATCGCCTGCCCTTTGTGGGCCCTTTGAGCGCCAAATTGCCGGGTTTGTGGGTCTGCACGGCGTTGGGATCTAGGGGTTTGAGCCTGGGAGCCATGCTCTCAAGACATCTTTGCGCTTTGATCACAGGAGAACCCAGTCCCCTACCGAAGCGACTGATTCAAGCCATCGGCACCCAAAGATTTTTAAAGGAACAGGACGGTCAACGCCAGGTGTCTCCTTGAGTTTATTCCTTTAAGTTATAAGCAAAGGACTAAAAGATATTAGGAGTTATGAGTGGAAACCCGGAAAATACGGGGATGAATGATCTTTATTTTGTATTAGCAGGTTTTTTTGTGGGCACCGTGGTGGGGCTCACGGGTGTCGGTGGGGGCTCGCTCATGACCCCCATTTTGATTTTTTTCCTTGGGATCAAACCCCATTTGGCGGTGGGCACCGACTTGTTGTTTGCCGCTGTCACCAAGTCCAGCGGCACCTACTCACTTTGGCGCAAAAAATTGGTGCCTTGGCGCGTGGTGCTGACACTGTGCATGGGCAGTGTTCCGGCCTCTTTGATCACGCTGTACGTTTTGAATGAAGTGGGCGCAGACACCCAAGAGACGCAGCACTTCATCACCCACACCCTGGGTGTTGCGCTGTTGTTCACCGCTTTGTCCCTCCTTTACAAAGCCTTGAAATCGCCCAAAAAAGCCTCCATCAGCATCGGCGCACAAGCCGCCCTCATGGCGCAAGCCTCAGAGGAAACACCCCGAAAAACAGAAACGCAGGGCCAAGCGTCGCAGCAAGCGGATGATTTACAATACGAAGTCGATCCCAGTTTGGCCAAGCACCCCCTGTTGACTGTCGTTTTTGGCATGCTCATTGGCAGCTTGGTCACATTGACATCGGTTGGTGCGGGTGCAATTGGCGTGACCGTTTTGATGATCTTGTACCCACGCCTGCCCTTGCCCAGAATCATTGCGGCGGACATCGCCTACGCGGTTCCCCTCACTTTGGTGGCGGGTTTGGGCCACGCCTCCATTGGTTCTGTGGATTGGCCCTTGTTGGCCAAATTGATCTTGGGTTCTGTGCCAGGCATCCTCCTTGGCGCACACCTGGTCACCAAAACACCAGAAAGAGTCATACGGCTGTTGTTGAGCGTCTTACTCACATGGGCTGGAAGTAAATTAGTTTTAAGTTAATTCAATGTATCAATACACCCCCTTTGACCGCGAATTTGTCATCTCCCGCGCACAACAGTTCCGCGATCAACTCGAACGCCATTTAAATGGCACCTTGAGCGACGAGGACTTCAGACCCCTGCGCCTTCAAAATGGCTGGTACATCCAACGCTACGCGCCCATGTTGCGTGTGGCGGTTCCCTATGGTGAGCTCTCCTCCAGGCAAGTGCGCGTGCTTGCAAAAATTGCCCGCGAATACGACTTGCCAGATGAGGCCTTGTTCACCAAGGCGCAGGACACTCAAAACGCCATCGACCCCTTGAACCCGACCAAGCCCGGCATCAAACCCGTGACCTCTCCGCCTCTGACCAAAGGCTACGCGCACTTCACCACGCGCCAAAACGTTCAATTCAACTGGATCAAACTGAGCGACAGTGCGGATGTGATGGACCTCTTGGCAAGCGTTGACATGCACGGCATTCAAACCAGTGGCAACTGCATCAGAAACATCACGAGCGACGAGCTGGCTGGTGTTGCCGTTGATGAGACGGCAGACCCGCGTGCCTTTGGCGAAATCCTCAGACAGTGGAGCACCTTGCACCCCGAGTTCGCTTTTTTGCCTCGCAAATTCAAGATCGCCATCAGCGGCGCCAAAGAGGACCGTGCAGCCACGGCGTGGCACGATGTGGGTCTCTTTTTAGAACACAATGCGCAAGGCGAACTGGGCTTCAAGGTGATGGTGGGCGGTGGCATGGGTCGCACCCCCATCACGGGCACCGTGGTCAAGGACTTCTTGCCATGGAACCAAATCATCAATTATCTCGAAGCCATTGTGCGTGTGTACAACCGCTTTGGTCGACGTGACAACATCTACAAGGCCAGGATCAAGATCTTGTTGAAAGCCGAGGCGGAGAAATTCACCCAGGAGGTGAACGAGGAATTTGCACTCATCTTAAAAGACGACAAGGCGCCCCACACCATCACACTTGAAGAGCTCGAGCGCGTGCGCGCATGCTTCGTGCCGCCTCAAAACACACCCGCCACCAACAAGCCCACGGTGCCGAGCGATCTCACTGCGCAAGCACGCTACCAGCAATGGTTATCGCGCAATGTTGCACCGCATAAAGACCCACAACTGCGGGCCGTGACCTTGTCCTTCAAACGCCTGGGACTCGCACCAGGAGATGCCCTGCCCGAGCAACTCGAGCGCGCGGCGGATTTGATGGACAAATACTCAGGCACAGAAGCGCGCGTGACCCACAGCCAAAACTTGCTCTTGCCCTGGGTTCATGCAGAGGACTTGCCCGCTTTGTACATGGAAGCACAAGCCCTTGGCTTGGCACAAGGCAATGTGGGTTTACTCAGCGACATGATTGCTTGCCCTGGGGGCGACTACTGCGCCTTGGCCAATGCGCGCTCGATTCCCTTGGCCAACGCCATCACCGAGCGTTTTCAAGACTTGGATGAGCTCGAAGACTTGGGACGGATCGATTTGCACATCTCTGGCTGCATCAACTCTTGCGGCCACCACCACAGTGGGCACATTGGCATTCTGGGCGTCGACAAGGACGGCCAAGAATGGTACCAAGTCACCTTGGGCGGCTCAGATGGTTCTGATTTGAGTGGCAAGGCCAAACCTGGCAAAGTGGTTGGCCCCTCGTTTTCTGCGCACGAAGTCTTGGGGGTGATCGAATCTGTTTTGAACCACTATGTGCACGCACGTCACGCCAAAGAAAGCTTCATCGCTTGCCTTGAACGCGTGGGCTTTGAGGCCTTCAAAACTGCGGCCAACCAAGCGCGTTACGTTCGCGCCACTGAAGCCTCTGCCTCATAAACGACTTAAGCCAACGAACACGCCCTCCTATGCAATTACTTACCCCTACCCACGCCCCAGGCCACGATGCGGCGGTCTCTAGCACCCCCTTCATCGGCTCAGACGGGGTCAAAACACTTTACTTGAGCAACGATGCGGATTTGAGCGCCATCAGCCTTGAAGGCATTGAGCGCATCGAGCTCCATTTCCCCAAATTCACCGATGGCCGCGCTTACACCCAGGCGGTCATGCTCAGACGACGCAAGGGCTTCAAAGCCGACATCCGAGCCCTTGGCGACGTGCTCGTTGACCAAGTCTTGCAAATGCAAAGAACGGGATTTACCAGCGCGGTGCTTCGTGCGGATCAAGACTTGCAAGTCGCAACCGACACCCTCAAGCACTTTAAAGCCTTTTACCAAGGCGATGCGCTTGACGTGCAACCTCATTTCTCGCGCTAGGCCGCTCCCCAACACAGCCACCCAACTATGCAAACCTTCACATCGACCTCTCCAAATGCAAGCGACAGGCCCATGGCCTTTGAGCGCTGGGCCAATCCAAGTGAGCACTTCCAGGCCCATTTGAAAGAGAGCTTGGATCTCCTCAAGCAAGTCGCAAGCGAGCTCACCCCCATCAAGCAAGCCTCCAGCTTGGGCGCAGAAGATGTGGTGATCACGCACATGATCGAGTCCTTGGGGTTGTCCATTCCCGTTTTTGTGCTGGAAACCGGTGCCTTGCACCACCCAACCTTGGCGCTTTTAGAAAGGACACAGGCTCATTCCACATTGCCCATTGAGGTCTACCGACCCGCGCATGAGGATGTGATCCATTTTGTGAAAGAAAAAGGTCAAGGCGCCATCTACAAGTCCATTGAAGACCGCAAAGCCTGTTGTGATTTGAGGAAACTCAAGCCTTTGGCGAAAGCACTCTCAGGCCAAAGGGCCTGGATCACAGGGCTGCGACGTGAACAATCAAGCGCACGCTCGGATGTGGGTCTGATCGATGACTCAGAACTCAAGTCCAAAGGCTGGACCAAAGTCAATCCACTGGTCAATTGGACCTGGAGCGATGTCTGGCACTACATAGAACTCCACCAAGTGGACTACAACCCTTTGCACGATGAGTTTTATCCCAGCATCGGTTGTGCACCGTGCACCCGTGCCATCAGCCTGGGCGAGGAGTTCAGGGCTGGCAGGTGGTGGTGGGAAGATGAAAGCGCAAAAGAGTGCGGCCTTCATGTGAGCAAAGCCTAAACCTCACGAGCGCCCCTTTGCCCACTTGCTCAACCGTATCAAAACATTTCTTCGCACCCAAGACACGCACACCATGACGCAATCCACATCACAAGTCCACACACCTCAAGTCAGTCCTGGCGTTCACACCCTGAGCCAATCGCATTTGGACGGATTGGAACAAGAAACCATCTTCATTCTGAGAGAGGTCGCAGCGGCTTTTGAGCGCCCTGCTTTGTTGTTCTCTGGCGGCAAAGACTCCCTCGTGATGCTTCGCTGCGCCGAGAAAGCTTTTGGCACAGGACGCATCCCCTACCCCTTGTTGATGATCGACACGGGACACAATTTCACCGAAGTCACAGACTTCAGAGACTACAGAGCCAAGCAACTCGGTGCAGAGTTGATTGTGCGCTCTGTCGAGGACTCCATGGCCCGTGGGACGGTCAGGCTCTCTCGCCCCGATGAATCCAGAAATGTGCATCAATCGGTGACCCTCTTAGAGGCCATTGAGGAGTTCAAGTTTGACGCCTTGATTGGAGGCGCAAGACGCGACGAGGAAAAAGCCCGTGCCAAGGAACGCATCTTCTCTCACAGAGACAGTTTTGGGACCTGGCAACCCAAGTCCCAACGGCCTGAGTTGTGGACCTTGTTCAACACAAAAATTCACCCAGGTGAGCATTTCCGCGTGTTTCCGATCTCAAACTGGACCGAGTTGGACGTGTGGCAATACATCTCCAGAGAGCGCATCGAGTTGCCCTCCATTTACTACACCCACAAGCGAGAGGTGATTGATCGCCGGGGGCTATGGGTGCCGGTGACCGAATTGACCCCACCCAAAGCAGGTGAAGAGATACAAACCAGAGATGTGCGCTTCAGAACGGTTGGCGACATCACCTGTACATGTCCCGTGGAGAGCACGGCAGCGACCCCTGAGGAGATCGTGATCGAGACCCTGAGCGCACACGTGAGTGAGCGAGGTGCGACCCGCATGGACGACCAAACGTCTGAGGCGTCCATGGAGAAGAGAAAGAAAGACGGTTACTTCTAAAACCGCCGCCGTCCTTCTCTCTTAAAAAAGACCCACCCATCTGCCACACTTGTGCCACCCCTTTGAACCTCTTGAACGATAAGCGAACGCCTCCTATGCAAGCCACCCTCAGCAAAGATCAAATTGACAACTTAAGAGACACCGCTCTCAAATTCATCACCTGTGGCTCGGTCGATGATGGCAAGAGCACCTTGATCGGGCGCCTTCTTGTCGACAGCCAAGCCGTGCTTGAAGACCATTTGGCCGGTGTTCAAAGAAAAGGGGAAACCGATCTGGCCCTTTTAACAGACGGGCTGTCGGCTGAGCGTGAGCAAGGCATCACGATCGATGTCGCTTACCGATACTTCTCAACCGAGCAACGCAAGTTCATCATTGGGGATGCGCCCGGACACGAGCAGTACACCCGCAACATGGTGACGGCCGCCTCCAGCGCCGATTGCGCAGTGGTTTTGGTCGACGCGACCAAACTCGCGTGGCAACAAGCCGACCTCGAACTGTTGCCCCAAACCAGGCGCCACACCCTATTGGCTCAACTTCTTCGAGTGCCCTCGATTGTGTTTGTGGTGAACAAGCTTGATGCCGTTGAGGATCCTACTTTGGCGTTCCAACACATCGAAATGGCTTTGAAGAAATACGCACAAGAAGGCCGCATTGCTTACAAGGCCATCGTGCCGATTTCCGCGTTGAAGGGCTGGAACGTGGTCGATGCGAAATCACTTTGGTGTGGCTACACGGGCCCCAGTCTTTTGCAACTCTTGGAAGCCTTGCCCAGCACGCCACCGGACTTGGATGGACCGTTGAGTGTTTGCATTCAATGGGTTGAAAAGCAGCACGACAGCGCCAGGACCGACCAGGGACGCCGCGTTTTTTGGGGCCGAGTGGCGAGTGGGCACTTAAAGGTGGGGCAAAGTGTCAAGGTCCACCCCAGTGGACAAAGTGCCAAAGTGGCCCAGGTGCTCAACTGCACGCGTGAAACCGAGGACAAACTGCTGGGCATGGCGGGTCAATCGGTGGGGGTGATTTTGGACAAGGAAGTCGACGTCTCTCGGGGCGACTGGCTGCTTGAAGACACCACGGCCGAGGGCGCCCACCCAGAGCGCATTGACAGCGCGAAAACCTTGGAGGCCACCATTTGTTGGCTCGACGATGAACCGCTTGTCAAAGGTCGAACCTATTTGGCCTTGCAGGGCCATCAGTGGGTCAAAGCCCAGGTCTCGGAGATCGTTCACCGATTGAACATTTTGACGCTGGCCCCAGAGGCCGCTCAACAACTTGAAGCCAATGCCATTGGCGTGGTGAAACTCAATGTCAAGGAAGCTTTGCCCATTCAAAGCTACGAGCGCTGCCGCTTGATGGGTTCGATGATTTTGGTCGATGCGGCAAGCCACAAAACCTCGGGCGCGATTTTGCTCAAGGGATAAACCCTCAAGTTTTGAAAACCCAGATTTCTCATCTAAAATGGTGTTTGAGGCGTTTTTTATAAGAACGCTCAGATCCGATCAACACTTCACTCCAGTATTGTCATGACCCACGTTGTCACCGAAGCCTGTATCCGCTGTAAATACACCGACTGTGTGGATGTCTGTCCCGTCGACTGTTTTCGTGAAGGCCCCAATTTCCTGACCATCGATCCCGATGAGTGCATCGATTGCGCCGTTTGTATTCCTGAGTGTCCGGTCAATGCCATTTATGCAGAAGAAGATGTGCCTGAGGGCCAAGAGCACATGACGGCTTTGAATGCCGAGTTGTCTCAAATCGGCTGGCCGAGCATCACCAAACGCAAGGCCCCCTTGGCCGATGCCGATGACTGGAAAGACAAGACAGGTAAACTCTCTGAGTTGCAACGCTGAGCAAAGCCTCTGAAGGCAAGCGTTGCGTGTTGTGAACGGTGTTGAATCAGCACGGTTCAAAGTTGACGGCAATGCCTTGGGGCGGCCCCATCGTTCCAGCCCATTGATTCATCCCAGCTTGAATGAAAGACTGTTTGTTTTGAATCCCCACGCCCTTGCCATTCATCAAAACACAAGCACCCTCCAGACCGATGTGCTCATTGTGGGGGCGGGTCCTGCAGGCCTTTTTCAAGTCTTTGAGCTGGGGCTCTTGGGGATCAAGGCACACGTGATCGATCCCTTGCCCTATGCCGGGGGACAATGCATTGAGCTGTATGCAGACAAGGCCATCTACGACATTCCGGCATTGCCCGTCTGTACGGGTCGAGAGTTGATCGATCGCTTGTTGACTCAAATCAAACCCTTTGCACCCCTCTTTCATTTTGGCGAACTTGTACAAAGCATCGACGCCAAGAAAGACGCTCGCGGCTTCACCGTTCAAACACAAAGGGGCTTGCGCTTTGACACCCAAGCGGTCGTCTTGGCCAATGGTGTGGGCGCCTTTCTGCCAAGGCCTTTGAATGCCCCTGAACAAGCTCAGTATTTGGGCCAACAGCTCTTTCATGGCGACTTGAGGGCCGCGTTGGCTCAATTCAAGGCCCTGCAAGTTCAAGACCACAAGCAAGGCTCTCTTAGAACGAAGATCTGGGTGGTGGGCGGAGACGATCAAGCGGTCCACAATGCGTTGACGGGCTTCTTGGATTTCAAACATTTGGACATCACCTTGATCCACCGAAGAGCCCATTTGGACATTGAGCCCGAGGTGCTGAGCCGTTGGCATGACGCCCTGAGTGAAAGTGGGGCCAGTGCATCTCAAAGAGCGGCCCAAGGAGAAGAGGCTCGCAGCACTTTGCAGTTCAAACACGGACAAATTGTGCAGCTCTTTCAAAGCCTAGAAGACGCTCAAAATGAACCATCGGGGTCGCCTCAAACACCGCGCAGCTCACCTTTGAAAGCGCTTAAGTGGGTGGATGAAACCGGTGATATGCATTTGAGCGAGGTGGACATGATCGTGGTCAATCTTGGGCTCAGCCCACAACTGGGACCCATTGCTGAGTGGGGCCCTCAAATGCATAAAAAACAAATCACCATCAACCCCGAGGATTTCAGCACGAGCGTTCCCGGCTTATTTGCCATTGGGGACGTGATCACTTACCACGGCAAAAAGAAACTGATCTTGAGTGGTTTTCACGAGGCGGCATTGGCCTCTTTTGGCATTGCCAAATGGGTGTTTCAAAAAGATCGCATTCCATTTGAATACACAAGCGCTTCAGCCCTTCTTCAGTCAAGACTGGGTGTGAAGTCGCCTTCAGTGTGAGCGCATCACGGGACCATTTCCTTTGTCACCAGCGGTCTTGATCCAGGGGGATGCAGGGGGATGCAGGGGCGCATTCACCCCTTGAGTTCCAAAGTCAGATGGCTTTTTTATCCATCTTCCTTGGCGCAAAGCCATGGTTCAAAGGCCCATGGGCATAGGTGCCGCCAAGTCCTCCCGTTTTGACATCTTTGCCGTGTTCGATGGCTTGGACAATGAAGGCTTTGCCCTTCTCGATCGCTTGGTCCAAGGAGACGCCCTTGGCGACATAGGCCGCAATGGCCGAAGACAGGGTGCAACCCGTTCCGTGAACATTGAGGCTTTGAATTCGAGGGCTTTTAAAGACGTGGACTTCTTTTTCCGCACTCAGATACACATCCATCACGTCTGGACCCTCTAAATGCCCGCCTTTGACCAAGACGCCTTTTGCGCCCATGGCTTGGAGTTGCCATGCGGCCTTGATCAACGCCTCCTCGTCTCGAGGTGACATGCCCAACAACACCGCTGCCTCATCCAAATTGGGGGTGATCAAACTGACCCTTGGGAAAAGATCTTTGATGAGGGTGTCACTCGTTTCCTCGTTGATCAAGCGGTCCCCACTGGTGGCCACCATCACGGGATCAAGGATGACTTTTTGCCACTGAAAGTGATCAATCGCCCAGGCCACCACCTCCACCATTTGCGGTGTATGCAGCATGCCAATTTTGACCGCATCGACCCCAATGTCATCCCCAATGGACTCGAGCTGTGCTTTCAAAAAAGCACTGGGTATGGCATGGATGGCTTGAACGCCTTGGGTATTTTGCGCCGTCAGTGCCGTGAGGGCCGTCATGCCATACACACCCAACGCACAAAACGTCTTCAAGTCTGCCTGAATACCCGCGCCGCCCCCACTGTCTGAGCCGGCAATGCTTAAAACTCTTGGGTAGGTGTGGGTCATGGCAAAAGTTTCAGATAACATAGAGGTCTTGATGGTGTGTAAAGGATCAGATGATATAAAGGGCAAGCCCTCCAACACCGCCAATAAACGGTACTGCACTGGGCAACTCGCTATTTTAAGCGCAGCGCCCTGCACCGTTTTTTTGTAAGACCCGTTTCGCATCATTGGGTGTTTTTCGCACCCATGAAACACTTTTATCTCTCAAAGCCCAACAGCCGCCCAATGTCCCTCATGTCCAATCCTTCAAACGCCATCGTCTTGGGTGCAGGTCTCATGGGACGCCTCATGTCCCTGGCCCTCCTCAAGCGCGGCAGACGCGTGGATCTGTATGACGCCCAAGGCGCAAACGCCTCGGGTTCAGCCGCCCTCGTGGCCGCGGCCATGTTGGCTCCCATGGCAGAGTCGGCCATCACCGAGATGGGGGTCGTCCAAATGGGCCGACACGGACTGCATCGTTGGCCTGAAATCATCAAGGACTTGCAAGACCATGTGTTTTTGCAGCAAAAGGGCACCTTGATTGTGTGGCATGCGGCAGATGCCCATGAAGCACAGCGCTTTCACCAATTGATGGATCAAACACACGCCAAGGAGCCCGCCCTTGAGAAAGCCCAGGTCCTCAACGCCGAGGGCATACAAGCCCTGGAGCCCACACTCGCTCATCGCTTTCAAAGGGGCCTGTACCTGCCCTCTGAAGGCCAACTGGACAACCAGCAACTTTTGATCGCACTTGAGCGCGATCTTTATCGTTTTGAGGCCCAAGGCCGCCTTCAACTGCATTGGCATCAGCGCAAAGCCCTGGAAGACTTTGAGCTCGAGAGCGACCAAAGCGCTGGCCCCATCAAACTCTTTGACTGCAGAGGACTTGGGGCCAAAGCACAGTGGCCAGGCCTCAGAGGGGTGCGCGGCGAGGTCATTCGACTGCACGCGCCAGGCGTCGAACTCTCACGCCCGACGCGTTTGATTCACCCCAGATACCCTTTGTACATCGCCCCCAAAGAGAACGACCTCTACGTGATCGGGGCCACTGAGATTGAGGTGGAGGACAACTCTGAGGCAAGCGTTCGCTCAACGCTTGAGTTGCTAACGGCCGCCTACAGTTTGCACCCGGCTTTTGCTGAGGGGCGAATTGTTCAAATGAACACACAAAACAGGCCCACCTTGACCGATAATTTGCCTTGCATCGATCTCTCTAGCCCCTCGATCATGAAACTCAATGGCCTGTATCGCCATGGTTTTTTGATCGCACCTGCCATGCTCGACTGTGCGCTGGAGTGGGTTGATGCACAAAGTCTTCAACTCGCACAGTCCTTTGGCCTGAGGGTGATTCAATAAGTCCCCCCCTTTGGCTTACCCCCCAAGATTCAGATGCACCTTGAAGAGAGTCCACACAGATGCTCAGCGTTTTTGGCTCTTCTTTGACCTCAACATTCACAACTTTTGAGCCATGACCATTGACATCTTGATCAACGCAGCCCCCTACACCGTCCCTGAAGCCTGCACATTGGCTTTGGCCATTGAGACCTTTGGGCTCAAGGGGCCTTTTGCCGCAGCGGTCAACTTGGAATTTGTCCCCAAGACACGCTACGCCAGCACCGTCCTCCAAAACGGCGACCAAATCGAGCTCATCACCCCCATCACTGGTGGATAATGGAGACCAGGCGGGGTCCTTGATCGTCCTCAAGGACCTCTGCGCCATTGGCTGCTGTTTTCTTTCAATCTTCACCCTTCAACCTCTTTGCCTGCCGTCATGAACACGAACGATCCCTTGATTCTTTATGGTGAGCATTTTGCGTCTCGAATGATGCTGGGCACCTCCAGATACCCTTCGCCAGAGATCATGCTGCAATGTGTCAAAGAGATCCAACCGGCCTTTCTCACCGTCTCCCTACGTCGTCAAATGCCTCAGCAAAGCAGCATGGAGCCCCAAGGCAACACCTTTTGGTCCTTGTTGAAGCAGACCCAGACCCCCCTTTTGCCCAACACCGCAGGTTGTCACAGTGTGAAGGAAGTCATCGCCACGGCCCAAATGGCCAGGGAGGTGTTTGAGACCGACTGGATCAAGCTCGAACTCATCGGGGACGATTACACCCTTCAACCCGACACCTTGGAGCTGCCCCTCGCGGCCAAATCCCTGATAGATTTGGGCTTCAAGGTTTTGCCCTATTGCACGGAGGATTTGGTGCTTTGCCAAAAACTTCTTGACGTCGGTTGCCAAGCCGTCATGCCTTGGGCTGCCCCCATTGGAACGGGCAAAGGCCCCATCAACCCTTACGCCTTGCAGTCCCTCAGAGATCGATTAAAAGTGCCGCTGATCGTGGACGCAGGTCTAGGCGTGCCCTCACACGCTTGCCAAGTCATGGAGTGGGGGTTTGATGGCGTGCTTTTGAACACCGCCGTCGCCTTGGCGCAAAACCCGCTCGGCATGGCGCACGGCTTTGCCAACGCTGTGAAAGCCGGCCGCCTGGCCTATCAGAGCGGGGCGATGCAAGCCCAAGACAAAGCACAGGCCAGCACCCCATTGATCGGCACCCCGTTTTGGCATCAAAGTTAAATGCGCTCTCAAAGCGCTGATCCCTTCATTGAGCGCTTGCGAGCGAGCAAGCCCCACCCCTTCAAACAGAGGAACTCATGAGCACCTTGACTTGGCACCCCGATGTTTTGAGCTTGACTTTGGCGAGTCTTCACGCCCACATGATGCCCATTCGCGTGGGCCTGGAGCAGTACGCACAAAGCTATTCGCAAATCGCCCCTTTGGAGCCCACAAGCGATGCCTGGCTCAACCAACTGGCAGCCCAACAAAGTGAGCACGATCAAGCACTTTTTGCCGAAGTCAACAAAGACTTTGCGCGCGACCATGCGGACCCCTCCTCGCTCAGCATGACGCAGCTCTTGAAGGCCTTGTTCACGATGGCCAGAACGCTGGAGTTCACTCAAGAGGAGTCCCAGGTCTTGGCCCGCGCCTGGATGCACCAAAGTGTGCGCGAAGGCCATTTTGATCCGGTGAAGTGGCCCACTCGCATCAAGGACTTTGTCCACAAAGAGACGCCCAGTGCTTTTCATTTTGAACCGTGTGAAGACTTGGGCCTGTATGCCGTCTTGCCCGATGCGCAGTGGGTGGATCGCATGGCACAAGTGGGGGTTCCAACCGTTCAACTCCGGTTCAAATCTGAGGACCCTTTGGCCATCCAACGCGAGATCAAAGCCGCAGTTCAAGCGGTCAAGGGCACCGAGACCCAACTCTTCATCAACGACCATTGGCAGCAAGCCATCGAACACGGTGCTTTCGGTATCCATTTGGGGCAAGAGGACTTAGAGGAGGCGTCCCTCAAAGAAATTGAAAACGCGCACTGTCGACTGGGCATCTCAACCCATGGCTACACTGAAATGCTCAAAGCACACGCATTGCGGCCGAGTTACATGGCCCTGGGCGCTGTGTTCCCGACCACGCTCAAACGCATGCAAACCCTGCCCCAAGGCTTGGGCCGACTGAGAGCCTATGCGCAATTGATGAGTCCTTATGCATTGGTGGCCATCGGCGGCATTGACGAGACGCAGTTCACCAACGTGCTGTCGTGTGGTGTGGGCTCCATTGCAGTGGTTCGAGCCCTTGTCGCTGCGCAATTGCCTGAGCAACAAGCTCAGCAGTTGATGACTTATTTTCAACACTTGGGGCCAAGATCTTAGAGAGCGCTTGGCCGTGCTTGAGAGTTTGGGTTCCTCATTATTTTTGGGCTTCAATGAAAACCCAACATTTAGGGACCTTTTACCTTCAAGCTTTAAACGCCAAGCGCTGGGCAAGAAGGGTTTGCACCCGTGTGGCGATACAATAGGAGGCAAGAACTCCTACACCCCCAAAGCACCATGAAATACGCAAAAATAGCTCTCCTTTTGAACCTGACAATGGGCGCTTTTGTGAGCCCAACGTTTGCTCAAACGGCCACAACCGGCCTTCAGCCCACATCGCCAGCGGCTCAAGCCAGCAAAGAGGGCAATGAAAAGGGATTTTTCAAGAGCGACGACTGGTTCTTCTCTTGGGGCTACAACAAAACGCACTATTCCAACTCCAACATCAATGTGAGTCAACCCTCACTGGGCAACAACTTCACAGTCAATGGCGTCCAAGGCCATGATGAGTTCACTCATCTGGTTTGTTGCAGCCCAGACAATTTGAGACTGGGTCGCTACTTGGACGAAGGCAAGACGTATGGCTTGGACCTGAGTCTTGACCACACCAAATTCACCAGCACCATTGGCCAAGTGGCTGTGGTCACGGGCAAGAACAGCGGGGGCGTTGGCAGCCAGATCCTCAGCACCGATTTCTTCTCCTACATGCTCCACAATGGCTTGAACCACGTGATGGTCAACCTCTCCTACAGAAAACCCTTGCTGGGCGAATTGGACGAGACCTCCAACCTCACCTTCATTGGTAAAGTGGGCACGGGTTTGGCCATCGTTCACCCTTTCAGCGTCATCAATGGCACCGAGTACCAAATGGGCAAAAAAACCCTGACCAATCCTTTGGGATTCAACAATGGGTGGTGGCGCATCGTAGGCACCTCGACAGGCGTAGAGCTTGGGATGAGGTACGTGTTCATGAAGCCCTTTTATCTTGAGTGGACCAACAAACAAATCTTCACCAACATGAGCAACGTGCCCGTGTTCCAAGGCAGCGCCTCACAAAACTTGAGATCCAACGAAATCATCTTCAGCGTGGGCTACACCTTTGATCCCAATCACTGGAAGTAAGGGCCAAGCAGGCTCAGGTGTCTGCACAGGCTGAGTGGGAGCACTCATCAGAGTCCACATCAGAGCCCTGATCAGACTTCTGCCTGAAGCACCCACCCCAAAGGGGTCCTTGCACACCGATGCCGAGGACCCTTTTTTTTAAATGACGCAAGGGGCCCCAAGGCCCCTTCTCTTATGCGTTCAGTGCGTACATCAAGGATTGGTTGGCCACGTCCTCCAACCAAGACAAGTCAAGGTGTTGGTGCGCTTCGCAAATGAACCACGGCTCTCTGGAGTCGGGCTCGAGCATCAAGCCGTGATCGATCAACCGCCAAGCGAATTTTCTGTAAAGCTCGCTGTTTGTTTTGCGCCAGTCGCGGTAGGTTTGCGGCACCTTTTGCGTGAAATGAATCCCAAACATGGCATCTGGCCCCGCAAACGCGTGCTCAATGCCAGCCCGGGAGAACACACGGGAGAGCACCGCTTGAATTGCGGCCCCGGCTTTGTGGGCCGTTTCAAGGGCGTCGGTGTTGCTCAAAATATCAAGCGTTGCATGGGCCGCACTGAGGGCCACCAAATTGGCGGTGTAGGTGCCGCCGTGGACGACACCCCCTTTGTGAGACCCCACCACTTGCATCACCTCTTGGCGACCGCCAAAGGCGGCCACTGGATAGCCGTTGCCCATGGCTTTGGCATACGTGGAGAGATCGGCGTAGATGCCGTACAGTGACTGTGCGCCGCCTTTGGCCACTCGAAAACCGGACTTGACCTCGTCGATGATCAGCAAAGAGCCATTTTGATCACACAACTGTCGCAAGCGCTGGAGCCATTCGGGCGTGGCCGCAATGCTGCCCGCGTTGCCAATGATGGGCTCAAGCACCACACAGGCCAAGCTCTCAGCGCGAGATTTGAACAAGTGCTCCAATGCCTCAAAGTCATTGAGGCCAATGATGTCGACCAAATCCCTGGTGCGCTGAGGAATGCCGCCCCCGAAGGCCACGACGTGAGGTTGCGCGGTGCCCAGAGGATCCCAGCTCTCGATGTCGCTCTTCCACATCATCTCATCGTACAGACCATGAAAGCCCCCTTCAACGATGGCGATGCGGTCTCTTTTGGTAAAGCCTCGCGCCGTTCTAACCGCCCCCATGACGGCTTCTGTGCCGGAGTTGGCAAATCTCACCATGTCAATCTGAGGGCACAGGGCTTTGATTTGTTGGACCACTTGGGTATCGAGCTCGGTGGCAAAGCCCGTGAGCGTGCCCACCTCTTGAATTTGACGCACGACGGCTTGATCCACACGCGCATCTCTGTAACCCAAGATGATGGGACCATAGCCCAGTCGGAAATCGACATACACTTTGCCGTCCACATCGGTGATTTGGCAGCCTTTGGCGTCCTTCACAAACACCGTTCGCTCATCGCCCCAGTAGCGATAATTCTCCGCCACACCTTGGGGCATGTGCACATGGGCCTGAGACATCACACCGGGTTGCCTGAGGATGGGGGCAGATGCGTCCCCCTTGACCCACTCGCTCGAGAGCGCCAAGGTGTCGGTTCTTGCTGCTTTGGGTTGAGCCACCTTTAGCCCGTGCGGCGGGCGCAAAAAGAAGCCCACCCTCTCTTCGAGCAGTTTCACCACATGCAGTTCTGCGGCGGCGTCACCATAGGTTTTGGCCGCTTGCACAAAAAGCGACTTGGCCATTTCTCCCATGGGCAAGGTGTAGCCCTGGGACTTGGCGATGTCGTTGATCAAGGTGAGATCTTTGACGCAAAGCGCCAAGGAAAAACTCGGGTCGTAGTGTCCGGCAAAGATGCTGGGCACATCATGTTCAGCCACCCAGGAGTTGCCAGCACTCGACTTGATCGCCTCCCAAACAGTCTCGAGCGGCACGCCCGCTTTACCGCCCAGCATCAGGGCTTCACCGATGGTGGCCGCACTCACAAACCAAAGCAAGTTGGTCAAAAGTTTCACCGTGGCGCCGTTGCCGGGCTGGCCCACATGAAAGATCTTTTCACCCACCACATCAAAGATGGGCTTGCAATGCGCAAAGGCCGACGGGTCGCCTCCCACGAAGAGGGAGAGCTTGCCAAGTGCCGCAAAGTCGACCGCGTTGGTCACCGGTGCCTCTAGGAAATGCACCCCGCGATCAGCGCAGTGGCTGTGCAGTTGAACCACCAAGTCAGGGGCACTGGTGGAGGTGTCGATCACGTAAGCACCAGCGGGCAGCAAGTCCAAGAGACCTTTTTGCTTGTCGGACCCCAACATCAAGCCGCGCACTTGCACAGGACCAGGCAAAGAGGTCATGAGCACATCACAAACCTTGGCGGAAGCGTCGAGGTCTACGGCCCAAGTGGCACCCAACGCGATCAAATTGTCCGCCTTTGAGGCGTCCAAATCGTGCACGGTCAATGCGTAACCGGCCTTGATGAGATTGGCCGCCATGGGGTTGCCCATGTTGCCAACACCGATGAAAAGAATGCGAGGGAGTGTCATGGTCTAGAGAAAATAAGTGGGGCTTAAGGGGGGATGGAGCCGCAGAGCGTTGATTTCTCTTTGGCAAAACAATGGGATTTGAATGCAAAGGGGGGCCCAAGGCCCCCAGTCTTTGAATCTTAACTTTTCTTGAATCTTAGAAACTTACCACCTGGGTCTTTGGAGACATATTCAATGCCGTGCACACCGAGCAATTCTTTGGCTTGGTCAAAGGTGTAGGTGCGGTAGTTGACCGTTTGGGCCATGACCTCTTGGGCTTTGTCGAGCAAAAAATAATGCTTGATGAAACCAATGTCGGTGGGAATGATCTCTTGCGCATAGGTCATGCCGTTGGAGATGGTTTTCTCGTAATTGAAATGCGGCCCTTGAATCCCAAGGAGCAGTTGGCTGCCCGACTTCAAGTGAAGCGAGAGGTGTTGGAGGCCTTGTACATTCAAGTCGTGATCCGCAATGTGGCTCACCATGAAGGGCTCTTTATCGCCATCGATCACAAAGTACCAAACGCCGCCATAAGAAAAAGCAACATCAAATTGCTCCTTCAAGTCAAAGTCAACCACATTTTGCTGAGACAACTCGATGTTGGGGTAGCCGTGCAGTCTTTCATCGGCAATGTCGAGCATGGCTTGGGTCAAATCGATGCCCTTCAAGCGCATGGAAGGCTCTCGCTTGGCGATCTCTTCAAGAATGAGCCCCGTGCCGCACCCGATCTCAATCACATTTTGGATGGGAGGGTGAGAAAGCAAACTGTCCACAATGCCGGGGTAGTCATAGTAGCCTGAGGTCATGATGACATCGTAATAGGCTGACATGTTGGTGTAGTCCATGAATTGCTCGACCCTTCTAGGATTTGTATATTTTTTAAGTCGCTACACTATACCAAAGCCCGGTCCCTCTTTCCCTTCAAAGTCCTGCTTTGCAAATCAATTTGATCACTTCTAGTAATTTACGGGTAAGCTTGGGCAAACCTGTCGACCCTGCAAAAAATAAGGACCTTTTTAGTGCGTCGCTTCAACGAGAAGCCTTTGAGCGGCTTTGCCCTTGGCTTGCAAAGTCTTTGGGCTCTTACAAAACCCACAAAAACACGCCCTTTGTAATGATTTCGTTGCACATGCACAACCCTTTAAGCGTCAAATATCCCCACGAAAGATAAACCGTTGCCAGTTCGCAATTGAATGCTTTACAGTCTGAGGACGCACGTTACGTTCATTACAGTATTACGGTCTTGCGGTCCACACAATGCACTGAAACCTCTTGAATGACGGTTTAAGTGCATTCAAAAGGTTCATCAATTCGAAAGTTCTCGACAATGGGTTTCAACTCCAAGAGCGCAAAGAGCCCTCTTATCTCTTTCAATCTCAAGCCTTTGATCCAAAAAAGGGGGATCCCCGACTCAGCGCGCAGTCTGAGCACGAGGACCCCGCTCAGGCGCATGGGCGTCCTCTTTGTCTTGGGTACGCTGTGTTCTTGGTGCACGGTGTCCATGGCCTTGAATTTGGGACACACTCAAATCAAGTCCAAGCAAGGTGAGCCCTTGCGTGCAAGCATTGAGATTCACTCGGCCGCTCCCGAAGAGCTCCAGGGCCTTGGGGTCCAATTGTTTACACAAAAGGACTACCAAGCCCTGGGTTTGAATTGGGAAAAAAGCCTGAACAACACCAACCTGTCGCTTTTTCAAACCAAAGACGGGCGTGTCTTTGTCAGCATTCAGGGCCAAGAAGCCGTAGAGCAAAACTTTGTCGAGTTGTTTTTTGAGATGCACTGGAACACCGGTCAAGTCAACAAACAAGTCGGCCTCCTCTTGGATGCCAAAGAGACCCAGGTCAGCAGCGTCACAGGCCCACAAAGTGCTGACAAGATTGTGTTGGTCAACCGTGGCGACAACGCCTCTCAGTTGATCAAACCCTATCTGCCGCCTGACGTCTCCTTGGACCAAATGCTCTTGGCTTTGGTGCAATCCAACCCCAAATCGTTTGTCAACGGAAACGTCAACCGCCTGCGTGCTGGCAGCACACTTCAAATCCCCAAGCGCGACGTGGCTTTGCGCACAAGCCCTGAAGATGCCCAGACCCAGGTCAAGGCACAAAATCTTGACTTCAATGTCTACAGACAAGCACTTCTAGGGAAAATCAAAAGCAGCAAGGCCAAAAACCCCAAAGGACAACAACAGGCCTCTTCTGGACTTGTGCACGACCCCAAAAAGTCCGCGACGGCCAACAAAGATCACTTGACCCTGAGCAAACCCAATGCACCAAGCGCGGGGTCCCTGGATGCGCTGTCGAAAGAACGCGCAGACAAAGAGCAGGCTCAAAAGCTCAAAGAGATGCAAGACAACATCAAAGAGCTCCAAGCGCTTTCACAAAAGGACACGAGCACTGGGTTTGCAAAAGCGTGGCACGCCGTAGTGGATGGCAGTGCTGACGTGTGGCATCAATCCAGTGACTGGCTCTATGGCAAGTGGCCCGGCCTGCAAAACTACGCCCAGTGGCCTTTGGCCCCGGTGATCACCGGACTGGTCTTTGCCTTCTTTGTTTTGTTCTCGATTTGGCGTCTTCAAAGGAAACACCCAAGTGATGCCTCTTCCGACGCCAAAGAGTCGTTTGAGCCCCCCAGTTGGCGAGATGAGGAAATCGCCGTCAAGGCTTCGCCTGTCTTTGACGAGCGCTTTGATCACGCCGCGAAGACCCCGCGTGAACGATCAGAAGATTTTGCTCAAGCCCGTCAAAAAGATGAAGCGCCCGCGCCATCTCACCTCAGTGCACAAGATCTGATCGAGCAACGCATCCAGGCCAATGTGGATCAACACGACAGGGGCCCCTTGCTGGAAGACGACCGCGTGAAGTTGGCCGAGGACCTGTGGGAGATTGGCCAACACCACACGGCCTATGCCATTGCACAAGAGGTCTTGCAACAATCGACGGGCCGAGAATTTGAACGTGCCAGGCTCTGGCTTGAAAGCCATGCAGTCTAATGTGATCGCGCTGGCCATGAAGGCAGAGACGCTCCCCTTCAGTCCAAACACGACCCCAGCTACACACGAGCGTTCCATCGTCCCTATGAAGAATCATTACAAAATTCTCAACATCGCTGAGCTCGAACAAGCCCTGATTTCGGCGGGCTACAACAAATCCAAATCGGACTTGATCAAGCTCAAAAGCAGCTTTGAAAGTGAAGACACCTTCAACGCTCGCTTGCAGGAGATTGAGAAAGCCTATGCCGTGTTGTCCAACAAGGCCTTGAAGATGGACTACGACTTGGCCCTCTTGCAGGACGAAAAAAAACGCGCCTCTTCTTTGTCGCAGTCCCCCATTGAGGTGGCCGAGAGCTCACCAGCAGACAACACCCTTGAGCTCGATTGGCAGCTCGCTAGCGAACACTTTCCTCAAATCGCCCATGAGTTTGAACGCTTGGCCAAGTTTGACCACCAATTGGCCCAGGGCTACCAAATGGAGCTGCACAAAAGGGGCCTGTACAAGGACTCCACAGCCATCAAAGAGCGGCTTGAAAAGGGCTATTTCCAAAGCATCTATGGCCACAACACACCGGCCAAAGCCTACGCCAAAAAACTGCTGCTCTCCAACTGGAGAGCGCCCGCTGAAAAATTCAATGCCTCACTTCGTTTGCTCGGACACGTGGTCTGCATAGCTGACTTGATCATTCAAATCGAGAAAGAGTTTGAATTCGTGAAACAGGCGCACAACTACACGGACTTCTTTGAGGCCTTGAAGAAAGACAAATGCAATGCCAAAAGCTGCAAGGCATTCATTGAGAGCTTTTTTCAAATCCAGGTTGAAAGACACCGTTTTTTATTTGATCAAACCTTCACCTTTATGTTGGACGATGAAGAAATCTTCCTGCACCATGCAGACGATCTGAGAGGCTATCTCAAGACCCACTTCTTGAACTTCAAAAAGAGGGATGTGCCGGAGAACCCCTTCATCATGGGTCGCTGAGTGCT
>CAIOTD010000049.1 GCA_903861115.1 uncultured Burkholderiales bacterium | reverse complement strand
GCGCATGCCGTTCAGGCAAATGGCTCAGCCGTTCGGGCTTGGCGACCTGTGACAGCGCACGGTCGCTTGGCATGTACAAGGGGCCCTTTTGTCCGCAGGCCGACAGCAAGCATGCGGCCAAGCCCACAGCGCAAACAGCTCTGAGGGCCTTGCTTGACGCGGGTGCATGGGCTTTCTTGCGTTCACCAGCAGCTTGGGGTCGGGTGTTCATCATGTTGGGCGGTGGTTTTGAAAAAAAGAAAAGGCTCGCCAAGGCTTTGGCGTGTTGCGCATCGCGTGTGCACTCGCTTGAAGTCTTGCAGAGATCAAATTGTACCGATGAAAGCGGGTTTCAAGCGCAAGGCGCCATGAATGTCTGGGGAGCCCACAGAGGGCTTTGGGGTCCCTTGAACGCGCGAGCGCGCTCTTTCAGGATAAACTCAACGCTTAAGAGGTGTCCCTGCTCAAGGGGATTTCAAGGAAAAAGAAGGCCATGACCGATCAAGAATTTTTAGACCACGCAGAGCACTTGCTCACACAACTGGAGCTCGCCTGCGACCATTTGAACGATCACACGTCGCTTGACATTGACAACCAACGGGTGGGCTCGATGATCACCTTGACCTTGGCCAACAAGAGCCAGATCGTTGTCAACTTGCAAAAGCCCCTGCACGAGGTGTGGCTGGCCACCCGTTCAGGCGGATACCACTTCAAGTTTCAAAATGCATCTTGGATGGACACCAAGGGTCAGGGCGAGTTTTGGCAACAACTCCAGGCAGACTTGTGCGCGCAAACCGCCTCGGTGGTGAATTTGAGCGCCTTTGCAGCTTGACGCTTTTGGCCTCACGGTGCAAGGCTTTGACGCGCTCACACGCAGACCGCTCAATTTTTGAAAATATCGATGATCCGTCTTCTCTCCTCGCTGCTTTGGCTCTCGCCACTTGAGCTGCTCGGGTAGGACGGCCCTGACGCGCCACTGCTAGGGCTTGGCAACTCTGAGCTGCCGCCAAGCCCTAAGCTTGCAATGCCGCTGGAGCGCGTGAACTCTTGGTAGAACCAGTCGGCGCCGTCTCTCACCACCCCTTCTGGCGCGGCAATCTCTGTGATGGGCACGTTTTGCAGTGCCTTTTGCATGAAGCTGATCCAAACGGGCAAGGCCAATCCGCCGCCTGTTTCTTTGTCGCCGAGTTTTTTGGGCGTGTCGTAGCCAATCCAAGTCACCGCCGCCAAGGTGGGTTGGTAGCCCGCGAACCAAGCATCCATGGAGTCGTTGGTGGTGCCCGTTTTGCCGTAAATGTCGGGTCTTTTCAGCACCTGGTAGGCGCGTGAGGCGGTGCCCGATCTCGCCACCTCTTGCAACAAGTGGCTCATCATGAAGGCGTTCCTGGGCTCCACCGCTTTGGCGGTTTCATCGAGTTCAATGGGCGTGTACTGCGAGAGCACTTTGCCCATTTGATCGGTCACCTTGGTGATCAAGTGGGGGTTCACACGAAAGCCGCCATTGGCAAAGGCACTGTAGCCCACCGACAACTGCAAAGGGGTGACCGAGCCGGCGCCAAGCGCCATGGTGAGGTAGGGGGGGTGTTTTTCAGCATCAAAGCCAAAGCGCGTCGCCCATTGCTGCGCGTAGGGCGCACCAATGGCTTGCAGGATGCGAATGGAGATCATGTTCTTGGATTTGGCCAGACCCGTTTTGAGCGGCATGGCGCCTTCAAATTTGCCGTCGTAGTTTTTGGGCTCCCAGGCCTGCGAGCCCGTGACGCTGGCATCAAAGAAGAGCGGCGCATCGTTGATGATGGTCGCAGGTGTGAAGCCTTTCTCCAATGCGGCCGAGTAAATGAAGGGTTTAAAACTAGAACCGGGCTGCCTCCAGGCTTGGGTCACGTGGTTGAATTTGTTCTTCTCAAAATCAAAGCCACCCACCAAGGCATGGATCGCACCGTCTCGGGGGTCCAAGGCAATGAAGGCCCCTTCGACCTCGGGCAATTGGGTGATCATCCATTGGCTTTTTTCATTTTTGACGATGCGCACCACCGCACCCGCTCTGAGTTTGATGTTGGGGGCGGCTTTGTCGCTCAGGCCCGACTGAACGGGTTTGAGGCCGTCGGCGGTGATCTCGATCACCTCGCTGTTTTGTCGCATGACACGCACTTTCTTGGCGTTGGCCTCAATCACCACAGCGGCGAGCAAGTCCCCTTTGTCGCCTTGCTCGAGCAAGGTGTCACCCACCGCGTCTTCTAGTTCGGCGGTTTTGGTGAGGGGCGGCAAGTCAATGAAGCGCTCTGGGCCGCGGTAAATTTGGCGAGACTCAAAGTCCATGATGCCTCTGCGAAGGGACTGATAGGCCACCTCTTGCTCCTCGGCCCTGAGCGTGGTGTAGACGTTCAAGCCCCGCGTGTAGATCTCTGGCCCATACTGCGCAAACATCAACTGGCGAGCCATCTCGGCGACAGAGTCGGCGTGTGTTTGGCTGGCGCTCAACACCGTTTTGTACTTCAACTCTTCGGCCTTGGCGCTCTCGGCTTCCTTTTTTGTG
>CAIOTD010000048.1 GCA_903861115.1 uncultured Burkholderiales bacterium | reverse complement strand
GGGGTCGTGCTCAATTGACGACAGGCGCCAATGGAGAGTACAACTTTTGGTCCGTCTTGCCTGTTGACTACCCCATCCCACAAGACGGCACAGCCATTCGCATGTTGAGCGCAACGACAGGAAGAAGTTGGAGACCTGCTCACTTGCACTTCAGGATACAAGCCCCTGGCCACCGCCAGTTGATCACGCACATTTTTGACAAAAACAGCAAGAATTTAGATGGTGATGCAGTCTTTGGTGTGCGCCCCTCGCTGATTGCAGATTTTGTTCACCATGACAATGGCGTTGCACCCGACGGCAAAAAAATGGACAAAGAGTTCTACACCTTGGACTATGATTTTGTCATGACAAGATAAAAGTAAAGGGGCGTTAAACGCCCCTTTTTATCAATCAAAAACACACATCGAGTGTGTTTTTTTTCGCTCAAGCCGCCTCAATGATTCGGATATCACGAACAACAGAATCATCTCCAAGGGCTTGCAAAGCTTTTTTATAACCTTCGCTTTCATACGCGCCTTTTGCCATCTCTAAACTATCAAACTCAATGAGCACCACACGCTGAAGTAAGCCTGCCTCTTTGGCAATTGAAGGCAGCCCCCTTGCCAGAAAACGCCCCCCGCAGGCGGCAATGGCAGGCCCAGCCAATTTGGCGTATTCGGTCAAATTGTCTTGATTTTTAATTTCACGGTAGGTTGCAACCCAATAGGCTTTGGTCATTTTTTTCTCCAAAATTTTGATTAAGATGAGGAACCTTGTCTATTGCAGGCCCAAGATGCTTGAGCTATTGTAATGTTGAAAAGGAGAGCTTCTTTTCAATCAATAGAATCAGCAGGTGACGAAATGTACATTTATTTTTAAATGGCGTGTTTCAATTCAAAGCAAAATTTTGACTCATTGATCAGCACACCCCAAGGCCCAAAACTTCGCTCGGCGTAATGCACGCGTCCACTTTGATGCACCATGATCACCGTGCTGCTTCTAGTGCCGTAGCGTTCATCGACAGCTATAAATTTGGCACTTAAAGCCCTCTCTCGGTTGAAGTCGATGCCGGTATTGGGCAAGTGTTCGTGATCAAAGGGCTTTTGATCAGCAAGCATTTCGAAAAGAGCTTCGGCATTGAAGTCCAGTGGCGCTTCAACCAAGCTTGAAAGCTCCTCTTTGCCCTGCACAACCTTGGGCCAAGGCGTGTTCAAAAAAGCGTTGCTCAGTCCATGCACACCTGGCTCCACCGTTTGGATGTCTCCTGCGCGGTTGGAGTAAAAGTACAATCCGTTCAGATCACCAAGAAGACACCCAAATCCAGCAAAAAGTTCTTTTTCCATGGCCAAATCATGCAAATATGCCACGGCAGGCTTCTGACTTTGTAAGAAACCGTCCACCAAATGCCCCCTGGATTTAGGATAATTTTGCAAAGACTGTCCATGCCTGAAATTGGTGACCGCCGCAATGCGCCCTCCTTTGCTCATGCCCAACCAAGTTCCACCCTTGTCCAAATCTTGACCCGCCAAAACTTCAGGCACATGGTCCCAAAATTGAGCATGCCGTGTAGGCCGCAAATAGGCTTCGTCGCGATTTGAAGCCAAAATCAATGGCCATTCGGCATGGGTTTTATAGGCGAATAAAATCAAGCACATGCTTTGATGACTGAAGCAAAAAAAATAAATTGTTCTATTTAAAATTCAACTGCTGTGCTGACGATTCGAAGGTCTTTTTGCGGTTTGAAGCTCACCCAAATAGGGCAAGTTCAGTGTAGGGCTCATCAATATTTCATTGATACACACATGATTTGGCAATGATACAACGTATCTAACCATGTCAGCGACGTCTGAAGGCCTGAGCAATGTTGCACGAATTTCGGCTGATGGAGGCACAGGCCGCTTGTCGAGCAATGGTGTATCGATTCCTGCGGGTGAAATGGAGGTGGCGCGAATGCCATTGACACACTCCTCCATATTGATGGTTTCTGTCAGCGCCAATACTGCTCGTTTTGTTGAAGCGTATGCAGGCCCAGCAAAAAAAGCGGCAAACTTACCCGCCCAAGAGGCAATATTAACAATGCAACCACTTTTGCGATAGCGCATGTCTTGCATGACGGCCTGACAGGTAAAGAACATACCCGACAAGTTGACATTCACCGTATCAATCCAATCTTTTTCAGACAACTCGTGCCAATGACGCTTAGAAGGATTGACGCCAGCCGAATTGATTAAAAAATCAATTTTTCCATGACGTCTCACGACTTCCGCAGCGCTTTCAAAAACAGCGCTTCGATCAGTGATGTCTAAAAGAGAGCCATGAATCTTGTCACCCGACTCAAAAGTTGACAGCGCCGTCTTTAATTTCCCCTCATCGCGAGCACTGAGCACCACCGTTGCCCCAGCTTTAATCAAACTGTGAGCAACAGCCAACCCGACGGCGCCTGCACCGCCTTGCACCCAAGCAACTTTCCCGTTGAGATCTTGCATACATTTAGCTTAGGAAAACTTAACTTTAGGAGCGACTTCACGTGACCACCTAGTTGCAGTTTGGGAGTGAATCAGGGGCTTTGCAGCGGCCAGGAAAGTTTGCGTGTGCGATTGCTTCATGTGCTCTTGGAAAGCCTCATCACTTGCGTAGACCTCATACAACAAGACTTTTGTTGGATCCTCTGTCGACGCACAAACATCAAACTGAAAACATCCTGGTTCATTGGTAACAGATGCGTGGGCATTGATTTCAATCAAGCGATTGAATTCATCCAGACACTCTTTTTTAACCAAAAATTCGACTATCAATACAAATTTTTTCATTTTTAAAATACATCCAATAAGACAAAAAATTATTTTGTTGTGCGAATAACAAAATTCATGCTGATCAACGCATCTCTTGTTAAAGCTTGAACGCCAACCACGCTTTTTGAAACGTTTGATGAAGCACCAAACAACTCCTCCGAGATCACTTCAAGACGAGCGTGAAACCGGTGAAAATCCTTCAAAAATATTTGTACAGCAATCAAATGGTCTCTGCTCAAATCATGTTGAGCCAAAAGCTCATCAAAATTTCTCATGATCTTTCTGGCCTGCTCTTCCACCGACTCTGGCAAAAAGACTTTTGAGTCGCTTAAATTGACGGGTAACAGGCCGTTTAGAAAACCCACGGCTCCAGCAAAAACAATTTGCTCTTTATAGACATTGCTCATATTCAATTCTTCTTTGATTATTTATCCAGCAGCGGTGCACAATGCGTTAAGAAGTTCTTGCACTCGCTGAGTCACCATGGCTTCTCGCTCTTTGGGCGAAAAATCTTCAAATTCAACAAAATACATCGCCGCACTGCGACCAAAATCAGCCAGCTTTTGAGGATCGGTAAAATCCACGCCTTCAGGCGCCTTTACAACGATTTCATGGCAATATGTCTTGACCTTGGCGTTGTTATAAAGCTTGGGTTTTTGCGGACGAACGCCATCTTGTGTGTCACGTATCGCCTTGGCCAACATTCGCCTGAATAGAACAACGCCTTTATCGGTCGTTCCAAGATGTTCTGCCTTGCGGTTGGCTACAGCACCTTGGGTCACGACCGCATCGTAGTCCCCTGGCTCTCTTTGTCTTTCCGCGAGAGGCCGATCCCCTGTTTGACCGATAAAGGGGATTCGATCGACACCAAAGTCCTCTTTGCTCATCTTGCGCACGCTTGCGTTATAACTGTTCAAATGGGCAAAACCCATGTAAAAGGAATGGTGATCATCAACAGGAACGGACCAGCGAGTTAAAAATGGCCTGAGCCCAACACTTTGTTTTTCAACTCGATTCGCTCCATTCGGGAATTGACCGAAATTGGGCAAAATAATGTCGCTTGCACGGATGAAAATATAGTCCCCCACTTTGCGTGTGGCCATCGACAAAAAGCCAAGCGGTGTCTCTGGAAAATCAAGTTGCGGCAATACCTTAAAGGCTTCAGAAAATTGTTGACCTGCCACAATCGCATGCAAGTAGGCATTGTGGATGGGGTCGGCACCGTTTTCTACGATTTGAACCCAATTGCAAGGCACTTGCATGCGAAACGGAACAGCTTGATTGTCTTCGGGATTATCAACACAGTCGTAGATCGGCAACTCGGGAACTTCATCGACTGGCCCCATGTAAGCAAACAGCAATCCCATCCACTCCTTGACCAAATATGCACCTTGAACAAAGTTGACTTTGATTTTGCTTGCCTGTGGTTCTGCTGGTGTATCCAGCACACGCCCATCCACATCAAAATGCCAACCATGGTAGCAACAGCGAATACCTTTATCTGCAATGATGCCATACTCAAGAGATGTGCCCCGATGAATACAATGGCGGTGCAATAAACCGAGTCGGCCTGAGTGGTCTCTAAAAGCGATCAAATCTTCACCCAGCAATCGCACTGGCACGGGCAAATCTTTGAGCTCCGAAGCAATCAAAAAAGGATGCCAGTATTTTCTTAGATATTCACCACCCGGCGTTCCTGGACCCACTTGCGTGATGAAGTCGTCGCTGTGCTGAACTGGCCGGTTGTGGTAACCACTGTAAGGCCGCGTATCTTTTGTTGAACTTTTTTGATTCAAATCACTCATCTCAATTGCCCTTAATCGCTCTTTTTTATACGAGTAGATTCTATTGATTAAGCCAAAGAAATCAATTAGAGTTTACAAGATCGACAAAAATAAGAAAAAACGAAAAAAAGGCAGTACTAACCCTTGGATTTAATTTGATCCTTCGATCAATGACTTAAAAATTCAATTTGATAATGCCTCATTGAAATTGAACTCAATGAAATTTTTTGAATACTTGAATACTCACTCAGACCAACATATTTCTGGAGAAACAATGGCCGTGATTAGAAATACATTCCTTTGCATGTCATGGATGGCTTGCTTTTTGGTCAATGCCCAGACCTTCCCCAACAAACCCATTCGGCTTGTTGTCCCCTATGCACCTGGAGGTGCTGTAGACGTGCTTGGGCGTCCCGTTGCACAAAAACTCAGCGAACTTTTAGCTCAACCCGTTATTGTTGACAATAAACCTGGTGCAAATGCAACACTAGGCACGGACACCATTGCAAGGTCACCGGCCGATGGTTACTCGATTTTATTGACATCGGTCGTGCATTACTTGGTCCCTCTTTTTTCCAAGAATGTCCCCTATGACGTTTACAAAGACTTCACACCCATTGCACAAATAGCCACCACACCCAATATTTTGGCAGTACATCCCTCTTTGCCGGTGAACAATGTCAAAGAGTTTATTGAGTATGCGCACAAAAATCCGGATAAACTTTTTTATGGCACGACCGGCGTTGGATCAACCCACCATCTGGCAGGTGTACTTTTGGCAAGCACTGCAAAAATCAACCTAGAGCATCTGCCATACAAAGGGGGAAACCCAACAATCAACGATGCATTGGGCGGTCAAATTCCTGTGGTCATCTTAACTGCGCCCACCATTTTGCCCTATGCCAAACAAGGTCGACTTAAAGCGTTGGGCGTGATTGAAAGCAAAAGATCCAAGGGCCTGCCAGACTTACCCACCATAGGGGAAACGGTCAATGGGTATGCAGTCCCCGATTTATGGCTTGGTGTTCTAGGCCCCAACAATTTACCAAAGGCCATTGTGGACAAACTCAATTTAGCGTTGCGACAAGCGGTCAACGCCCCAGAAGTTAAGCAACGACTCGAAACTTCTGGTTTTGAGGTGACGGGATCGATGAGCGCAGATGAATTCAACAACTCGATCAAAATTGATACAGATGCATTCAAGAAAATCGTGAGCAGCTCTGGCATCAAACCAGAATAATTTTCCCAACGGCACAAAACACATGAACAGAAAATTGATGATAAAAACAAAAGCATGGCTATTTTTATCGTGTCTACTGAGCGCATTCATTTGCTCATTTGCACATTCACAAAACTACCCGAGTAAAGCCATCAGACTGGTTGTGCCATATGCACCTGGCGGAGGACTTGATGTCTTTAATCGTCCCATGTCAATCAAGTTGTCTGAACTCATTTCTCAACCTGTGGTCATCGACAACAAGGCAGGTGCATCGGGTGTCATCGGTGCAGATGTTGTTGCCAAATCGCCTGCGGATGGTTATACGCTTTTGACGGCTTTTTCTTCACAGATCCTACAGCCCTTTGTTTTGAAAAATGTACCCTTTGACAATCAAAAAGACTTCACACCTATTTTAGAAGCCGCAAGAGCACCGATTGTGATTGTTGTCAACCCATCTCTGCCCGTCTACTCCATGGCCGAATTGATCAATTACGCGAAAAACAATCCTGGAAAAGTTGGCTACGTCACAGCAGGGACCAATACGTCTCAACACCTGACGGGACTCATGCTGGAAAAAATCACTGGCACTCCCCTTATCCATATCTCCTACAAGGGAGGTGGGCCCGCTCTCACTGACCTCTTAGGGGGACAGGTTCAAATGGGCATTTTGGTGTTGGGCCCCATCATGCAACAAATCCAAGCTGGCAAACTTCGTCCTTTGGCTGTGATCGAGTCCACAAGAGCGAAAGCCGCGCCCAACGTGCCAACGCTTGAGGAGGCTGGCTTTGGCGGAGCAACCATGCCAGACACATGGATTGGCTATTTTGGGCCCAAAGGACTCTCAAGCGCGCAAACAAAACAAATCAATGCTTTGATTCAGCAAGCCAGCCAAGCCCCGGAAGTGCGCTCGAAGTTAGAAAGTGCAGGCTATGAGGTGATGGGTGGCACGCCTGAGCAGTTCAAAGACAAGATCAATCTCACGTATGAACATTACAAACGACTTGTGGCCCTTGCTGGCTTACAGGCGCAATGAACATTTAACAAGGACCCAGCATGAAACTCGCTACATTCATTAACCCTAGAAACGAAACAGTTATCGGAGCCGTTGACACCTCCTCACAAACCGTTTTAGATTTACAAGCTTGCTACCAAGACAAGCATGCCAAAAAATCCGAAATCCTGGCCGACATGTTGGCACTGATGGACTCAGGTGCCTCAGGCCTTGAGCTGGCAAAAGACCTGGAGCGCTCTAGCGCCAGCTCAAACACCAACCGCTTTAAGTTGACAGACATCAAACTGCTCTCCCCAGTTCCCGTGCCAAGACAAATTAGGGACTTTAACAATGCCGAAGGCCACATGCGAAATGCGCCAGCGGGCATGGCCATTCTGAATGCAAAATTAAAGGGTCTGCCTGTCCCCAAAAGAAGTGAGGTTGAAGTCGTCATCCCAGATGTGAACTTTGCTCAACCCATTTTCTACATCAGCAACCGTTTCAATGTTGTGGGTCAAGATGCGCAAATTGAATGGCCCGCTTACTCAGAGTGGTTTGATTACGAGGGCGAGTTTGGCTTCTTTATTGGCAAAGGCGGCAAGAACATTAAAAAAGAAGATGCGCATTCACATATTTTTGGATACGCCATCTTCAATGATTTCTCAGCCAGAGATAAACAAATGCGTGAAATGGAGGGGCGAATGGGTCCCACAAAAGGCAAAAGTTTCGACACTGGAAATGCGATTGGGCCATGGATTGTGACGACGGATGAAATCAAGGATACCCGAGCCCTGGGTGTCGAAGTTCGCGTCAATGGAGAGGTATGGGGCAAGAGCTCAACGTCCACCATGATTCATAGCTTTGAGGAAATCATTGCTTATATTTCAGACTCTGAAACATTGCATGTGGGTGAATTTTTCGGCTCTGGAACAATTGCTGGTTGCTGCAGTCTTGAATGCGATAAATGGATGAAAGACAAGGATGTCATAGAAGTTGAGTTTGAAGGCTTGGGT
Source organism: uncultured Burkholderiales bacterium (assembly GCA_903861115.1). Taxonomy (GTDB): domain Bacteria; phylum Pseudomonadota; class Gammaproteobacteria; order Burkholderiales; family Burkholderiaceae_C; genus Limnohabitans. The sequence goes on along the minus strand of CAIOTD010000048.1, from coordinate 20,555 downwards.
GTTTTAAGAAATCAAGTTTTGAAACAAGCTAAAAAATAAGCTTTAAATAGCCTTGTGTCCAAGCATTTTCGCAAACTGAAATTGCTTGGACCCGCTTTTATCAAGAGCCGTGTTTGGCTTCGAACTCCGACATGAACGCGGCCAAACGCTCACACGCTTTCATTGACACAGCGTTGTACAAAGAAGCCCTCAGTCCACCAATAGATCGGTGGCCTTCCAGACCCACAAATCCGCTCTCCTTGGCCAAATTGAGAAACGACTGATCAAGAGATTTCGACTTCAAAGTAAACGCAATATTCATCAACGAACGATAGGGTTTGTGGGCATGAACGCTATAAAAATTTGACGCACCATCCAAAGCGTCATAAAGACAACTCGCTTTGGCTTGATTGATGGCCAACATCTGCTTCAAATCACCCATTTCGTTGATCAACCAATCGGTGACCAACTTCAATACGTAGATTGAAAAAACAGGTGGTGTGTTCAAGATTGAAGACTCTTTGGCGTGCGCAGCGTAACTTAAAATCGAAGGGATTTCCTTGTTACCCTGCTCTAAGAGTTCTTTTTTGATGATCACAACGGTCACACCTGCAGGCCCCAGGTTCTTTTGAGCGTGTGCATAAATCAATCCATAGCGGCTCACATCAATGGGCTTGGACAAAAGATCTGAGGACATGTCGCAAATCAGCGTCTTGACCTCAGGCAGGCTGTCTTGATCAAAGGCAAGGCCTTCGACGGTCTCGTTGGATACAAAGTGAAGATAGGATGCTTTGGCGTCAATTTTTTTGATGATCTCCTCTGCATTTGGCAAAGACTTGTACCCGCCCGAACGTCCGTCCCAAATGACGTCAACCTCACCCAAGCCTTTAGCGGCGAGTGGTGCTTTGGCACTCCAGTAACCACCAACAATGTATTGCCCCTTGCTTTGCGAGCCCTGAAGAAAATTCATCGCGACCATGGCAAACTGTAAACTGCCTCCGCCCTGAAGGAAAAGGACCTCATACTCGTTGGGTATATCCAGTAAAAATCGCAAATTGCTTTGTGCTTGCGCATTCAAATCTTGATACCAATCCGATCGATGGCTCATGCCCAGCAGGGATACACCCGTCTCGTCCAAGCACTCAACGGCCCGTTGTGTTTGCTTTAAAACACTCGCAGGCAATGCACCGGGGCCACCTGAAAAATTGAGTTCGTTTGGGGTCAATCCGTGCTCACTGTTTTTGAATGTAACATTTTCGAAAAGTCAGCCATCAGTTTCACCATGTGTTCATTCTTGTAAGGAAATAACTCCTGGGCATCCGTGTTGTGCACCCATGCTGAATTATCAACTTCAAAGACGATCAATTGACCCGACTTAGAAACGGCACAATCGAGCACAAGGTAATCGAATGGAATTTTTCGATAAACTGCTTCAAATTGATCCTTGAAGGTTTGAGCGATTTGGATACGGAAGTCTCGCATGAACTGTGCTTCTTCCCTTCTCTTGTCTTGACTTTTGTACATCTCAGCGGACAAGTAACTGACCACCCAATTGGATGAAATCGCCAAATGGGACACATAGGGAACACCTTGAATCAAGGCGACTCTAAATTTTCTAAACATTCCGTCAGGACTTTGATAGTCCAAGTAAGTACTCACATAGAACTCTTCATCATCGCTGCGACTTAAGTAATCGTCTAAGCTTTTTTGGTCCCACAATTTTTCAAACTTCTCGCCTGCGTGTGAATCAACGGGTCGAATGGTGCACGGGAAAGCCACCCCCACCATTTTTGACTTTTTTTGTCTAGATTGCTGGGCCATCAAAAGCCCCTTGATACCGCCAAGCAACTCGAAGGTCTTGTCGCGTGCACAGCACTCAATGTACTTGGGATGATTGACATACGGTTTCGGCCAATGGGGCATCAGCGCGATGAGTTTCTCAATGATCGGCGCATTGGCACTGGACTGGCCCAGCGCGAAGACAGTGACATCGTGTTCAGGGTATTGATCTGGCAACGCTTCATTGGGCAGCAAGAACATGAGCGTTAACTCAATGCCTTGACGTTCCAGCAAATAATCAAGGGGTAGGTTTTGCATCATGTCGCCAGGCGCCATCACTGCAAGAACTCGCAAACCCTCTTGCTCGTTGTTGAGATTTATTTTAAAGATCTGACGAATCGAAAGGGCTTTTTTTTGCAATTCAAGTGAGAACGCCTCTTGCTGCGTGCCTTGAAACAAATAAAACATCCGCATGAAACGATTGGCCTCATCCAGATCCATGCTCGCCTCTTCCAGCAAAAGGGGCGCTTGACTCAAATGCCTGCGGTGTATTCCAACATGAGAAAGAATGGGCTCAATGTTCCATTCTTTGAAGCTGATGGTCATGAAAGTGGGGGCCAAAGCCCAAATGGTTTAAGTCAACACGTTGAAAGTCATCGCTTTCCCGTATTTTGACACCCCTTTTTAAAAAGAGGACCTTATTTTTGAATTTTAGAGAGAGAAATTCTCAAACGCCCCCTGAAACATCGATGATGGCACCCGTTGAATAAGAGGCCTCCTCTGACAAGAGCCATTTGATGGCATGGGCCACCTCACTGGCTTGTCCCACTCGCTTCATGGGTACAAAGTCTCCAGCTTTGCTCGCACGGTCCGGATCACCCCCATCGGCATGGATCTCTGTATCAATCATTCCAGGCCGAACTGCGTTGACTCTGATGCCACTGGGTGCCAACTCCTTGGCCAAGCCAGTCGTAAAGACTTCTATGGCACCTTTGGTTGAAGCATAGTCAATGGCCATGTTGGGGGCCCCAGTTTTAACAAAGGCGGTGGAGACGTTGACAATACTTCCCCCCTTTGAGCCCTCCCGGGTGGTCATCAGAGCAATCGCCTCTTTTGCACACATCATGGCGCCAAAAACATTCACGCTGAAAAGTCTTAAAAACCGCTCACTGTCCATGTTTTCGAATCTAGAGTAGGTGGCCAATATGCCGGCATTGTTCACCAAGGCATCGAGTTGTCCAAACTGCATTTTTACGAACGCAAAAATCTTTTTAACATCTTCTTGCTTGGACACATCCCCTTGTACACACTGAGCGACTCCGCCTGCCTCAACGATACTTTTGACCAACGCGTTGGCGGCCACATGGTTGCCCACGTAGTTGATACAAACTTCAAACCCAGATTGCGCCAACAAGCGTGCTGTGGCCGCGCCAATGCCTCTTGCCCCACCGGTGATAAGAACTACTTTTTTCATACTTGACTCAATAAAAGACAAAGAATTTGATCCATCAATCCTTCAAGGCTGCAACACTCACGCCCTTGATGTGATGGTCATCAATGATTTTTTGAACTAGACCTGTCGAAATAGCCTCTTGAACGAAGTCCCGAATAAAACTGGAGGACAAAGGCTTGCCTCTAGGAACACCAATGGCTTGCTGAACTGCAGTAAAGCGCCCGGCGAGCATTCTTGAGCCCTTTAATTTTTGTTCCTCTTGAATCAACCTGGGCTTCAAGCCAGCGAGGGCGTCTAGCTTTTGGTTGACAAAGATATCGAAAGACTCATCCATGCTTTTTGCGTGAACAAGCGTAGCGTGTTGGATGCTTCGGCTTAAATACAGGTCATAAGCGCTTTTCTCCATCACAGCGATTTTGACACCAGGCCGGTCCACCTCTTCAACGCTTTGAATAGACGATCCCGGTGGCACCAAATAGCTGGACTCAATTTCCAAATAAGCATCTGTAAAGTCAATGACCGTGGCTCTTGCTGGCTCAACAGCCAAAAGCGCCATGTCCCAGATGTCTTTGCTCGCATCGTCCGCCATCTCTCCTGGCGTCGCATAGGGAAAGAATTGAATCTTCAGGCCCAAGCGATTGGCAATTTCTTTGGCCATGCTTGGTGCAATGCCAGACGGCTCTTGCCCTTGTTGGTTGGCGCGCACCAATAAAAAATTGGCCATGTTCAGGCCAACTCGAAACACCCCATGCGGGGCCATTTCTTTGGCAACTTCGACAAAATTGTGTTTTGAATCCATTGGTAACTCATCCATTGAAAGTCCCGACCAGAGATCTGGCGATTGATCCTGATGTGACAAGATCCGGTCGGCACGCAAGTTTTAAGGCAGTTTGCGCCACATCGATGGCCTTGACTGTACCTCAAACACCCCAAGCGCTCTCTGTAGGTTAACACTACTTTTAACCCACACTTTGCGCTATACAATTAAAGCTCACTCTTGCTTGCCAAAAGGGCTGGATGCAACGAGAGCACCCCTGTCTTGCATCCGAAATGAAAGTCGCCTTGAATTGATCTGTCCTCATGAACACCGCCATTGCCAATGATCCCCATTTGCCCCTGAAGGGATTAAGAGTCCTTGAGCTGGGTCAAGTCCTCTCGGGTCCCTTTGCGGGTGCAATTTTGAGCGATCTGGGGGCTGAAGTTTTAAAGATTGAGAAATGCGACGGCGGCGATGATGCAAGGCACATGGGGCCAGCCTTTCACAATGGAGACGCCCTGAATTTTCACCTCTTTAACCGAGGCAAGAAGTCAATCGCATTGGACCTTAAAAGCGCTGCAGGACTTGATGCGCTGCATGCGCTTTTAACCGACACGGATATTTTGATCCACAACCTCAGACCTGGCGTGACCCAAAGCATGGGCATTGACGGCAAAACGCTTTGTGCGCGTTACACCCGCTTGATCTACTGCGAGATCTCTGCATTTGGCCATGCGGGTCCCATGCAAATGCGCCCAGGCTACGAGCCTTTGATACAAGCCTTCAGTGGCTTGTCGAGCACCAACGGAGGGCCAGAAGATCCCCCGATTCGCATTGGCGCATCTGTTTGCGACCAAGGGACAGGCATGTGGGCGGTGATTGGTGTTTTATCGATGCTTGAAAAACGTCGACACACTCAACAAGGCGGTGTGGTCAGTGCGTCTCTTTTAGAGACGGCACTGGTATGGAATGGCCAAAAGAGCGAGGCTTATTTGAACCAGCAACAGTTGCCCGTTCGGCACGCCTCTGGGCATCCCAATTTCGTGCCCTATGAGGCTTTTGAAGCCTTGGATGGACCTCTGCTCATTTGTTGCGGCAACGACAGACTTTTTGCAAAGCTGAGCACCGTGCTTGGACAAGCGCAATGGATCCATGACCCCAGGTTCAACACCAACAGACAACGTTTACTCAACAAGTCAGCCTTGCTTGAAGAGCTTTGCCCCTTGCTGCTTGCTCAGACCCGGGACCATTGGGTCGAGGTGTTTGAGCAAGCAGGCGTGCCTTGTTCACCTATTTTTACGGTCCCCCAAGCACTTGAAAACCCCCAAGTCCAAGCCCTGGGATTGAGGCAATCGGTGCCTGGAGAAGACTTCAAACTGACAGGTCTGCCTTTGTCCTTTGATGGCGAGCGCCCCCCGATCCTGCGCGGCGCGCCAAAACTGGGTGAGCACAACACCGACTTCAACCTTTCACATCCTGAAACACTCTAATTCACACAGCCAAGACCATGAACCATTATCCTCAAGCCATTCACATCCATGAAGAAGGACCTAGAGAGGGGTTTCAAATTGAGCCTGGCCCCATCTCTACCCAAGACAAGGTCAAATTCATTGAAGCCTTGGCCAACACAGGCTTGAGAGAAGTTCAAGCGGTCTCCTTTGTCAACCCCAAACGGGTGCCCGGCATGGCAGATGCAGAGGACGTGGCGCGTTTGATCCAACGCAAAGAGGGCGTTAAATACACCTCGGTTTGGTTGAATCTCAAAGGTTTGGAGCGCGCCATGCAAACACCGCTTGACGTGTATGGTCGATTACAAATCAGTGCCTCCGAGAGCTTCTCCATCAAAAACACAGGTAAAAACACCCAAGAGACCTTGATGGAGCAGCGACAGATCATTGAGTTTTGCATGGAAAAAAATCTCTCGATCGACTCCGCCATTGTGATGACCGCATTTGGTTGCAACATAGAAGGTGAAATCAAAGAGCGCGTGGTTATTGAAAAAATTGAACGCTTGGTGAACTTGCTCCAAGAGTACGGCATGCGACTGCCCTACCTCAGACTGGCCGACACCGTGGGCTGGGCCAACCCCAAATCAATGGACCGCGTCATCTCGAGTGTGCAAGACAAATGGCCAGAGCTGAGTTTAGGGCTGCATCTGCACGACACGCGGGGCACGGGCCTGGCCAACGCGGTGGTGGGCTTGTCCAAAGGCATTGAACATTTTGACAGCTCTTGCGCGGGTTTAGGGGGCTGTCCCTTTGCGGGTCACAAGGGTGCTGCGGGTAACATTTGCACCGAAGACTTGGTCTTTTTAGCTGAAGAAATGGGCATCTCAACGGGGGTTGACTTGGATGCATTGATCGAGTGTGCGCACATGGCAGAGGCCATTGTGGGCCACAGCTTACCCGGCAAAGTCATGCGTGGAGGCAGCCTGAGCAAATACAAACCTCTTTCGTCAAGGAGCTAGGTGATGAATGCCTTTGAAGTCAAGCGCAAATTCATATCATTGACTCAACTCGTGGCGACGCTGATGTTTTGTGCGCTCTTGCATGCACAGGACTACCCCTCCAAGCCCATCAAATTCGTGGTGCCTTTTGCTTCGGGATCCGGCAGTGACCAGGCCGCAAGGACCTATGCACAAACCATCACTCAACTTTATACAATACCCGTGATCGTTGAGCCCAAACCCGGTGGCAATGGCTTCATTGCTGTGCAAAGTGTGGCCAAAGCGGCTCCTGATGGCTATACCGTGCTTTACACGACCAACACCACGCATGCTGCCAACGAGCATCTCTTTAAAAATTTACCCTACGACCCGGTGAAAGACTTCACGCCTGTGGCCCTGGTCTCGATGGGTCACATGTCTTTGGTGGTCAATGTGAACTCCAAATACAAAACGCTCGAGGACCTTGCTCAAGAGGCCAAGAGGCGACCTGGTGAATTGAACTTTGGAAGCGGCAGTTCATCCAGCAGAGTTGCCAGTGAGATGTTCAAACAACTGGCCAAACTCGACATCAAGAGCATTCCCTACAAAAGCAATCCCATGTCCATCACTGACTTGATGGGTGGGCAAATTGATTTCATGTTCACCGATGCGGCAACAGGTGTTCCGCAGATTCAATCGAACAAGTTGCGTGCTTTGGCCGTGAGTGGACAAAAGCGCCTGGCCTCCTTGCCCACGATCCCAACCATGGAAGAAGCTGGCATCAAGGGCTACGACATGTCGTATTGGAACGCCGTCTATTTGCCTGCAGGTACACCCAGTGTCATCGTGAACAAACTCAATGAGATGCTTGTCAAAGCATCCACCTCCAGCGCAGTTCAAAACTACCTGAGCTTCACAAGTGGAGAGGCCGCGCTTTCAAGCCCAGAGGGCTTGGCTCAATTTCAAGCGAGTGAATCCGCACGCTGGGGCAAGGTCATTCGCCAAGCAGGCATTGAGCCAGAGTAAGTGGAACATTCCTGAAAAGGCAGGGCCATCCACCCAAGCTCGGTCAACGCCTTCAAAATACCCCTTAGTCTTTGACCTCGGCCATGAGCTTGTCTTCAAGCAGCTTTTTGTCCTCAGCTCGAAATCCAGCGTGAATGAATGCCACCTTGCCTTGCGGGTTGATGAGGTAAGACGTGGGCATGCTTTTTAAATTCATGCGCCTAGGCAACTCCCCCTTGGCATCAAAGGCCATGGCAAATTTGGCTGGGTTTTGTGCCAAGAAACGCTCTGCATCAGATTTTTTCACATCAACGTTCACGGCAATGACTTGGATATTTTTGCCCTGCAACTTGGCTTGCATCTCGTTCATGAATGGAAAGGATTGACGACAAGGTACGCACCAAGAAGCCCAAAAGTCCAGGTAGATCCATTTGCCTTTTAAATCGGAGAGTTTTTGTGCCTGTGCGAAACCAGGAATTTCAAAATCAGAAACACCCTCACCCAACTCCACTGCGTGTGCGCCCGACATGGGCAGCAGGGACAAAACAAGGAAGAGTCGCAAGCCAGAGATGATGTTTTTCATTGTTGATTAAGAGCCCTGTTGGTACTGAAGGCTAGAGGGTGTAGCCAGTGTAGGGCAATCCAGCCTGAGGCAAGCCCATTGCAGTGATGTTGACCAAATCAGCCGCCATGACACCCAAAGAAGAGACTGTTTGCGCGCCTGTCTCGAGCATGGCAACAAAGGGTTGCGCTTGAGAGCTTGTCGGATGAGCGCCCACCACATTGGTGTAGAGCAGGTCCACCACCTGCGCATTGGATGCGCTTGGCAAAGCCACAGACAGCGCCAAGGCGATGATGTCAGAAAACTTGGCGCTCGAAGTGGTATGGGTGTCTTGATCCAAGAACTTCAAACCAATCCCAACATAAGACGTGTTGCTGACCGATGGGGCACCAAAAACGGCGACCAAGGTTTTGGCGACCAGGGATGCGTTTCCATTGTTGGCAAAGTCCAAGGCAATGCTTTTATCGGTGAACTGGATTCGCTCAATGTTATTGAAGGTGTACAGGCCCGTGCCATCTTTTGCCAGCGCTTGGAAACCAATGTTGTTGCTACTGATTGTGTAATTGGTAGAGGCTTTTTTGTACGCGGCAGATAAAGAGCCATCAAAAAAAGCCACATCCAAACCGCCCAGCCCCACATAGTCATGGTTGCTGCTGTAGACCAACACTTCCATATTTTGAAGTGTCGCATGCAACGGGGCGCTTGCAGCTGAAATGGAGTCCACATGGATAGAGCCATCAGATGCGTTGGTGACACTGTAATCTGAGCGGATGGAGGTCCCCAAATAAAGTGTATCGATGCCACCCGCTCCGTTCAAAGTGAATGTACCGGCTTGAACAACGGTCCAGCCGTCATCGGTTGCATTACCTGTGTATGTGGTCATGTCGTCGCTTCAAATTGAGAATTAATCAAAATAATGGCTCAGGCCAAACTGAATGCTCTTGGCGGTGAAAGGATCTAAACCCGGACTGCCTGCGCCAAACAGCCGCAAGCCCGCTCTTTGCTGGTACTGCTCAACTTTAAGATCCACGGTGGTGTCTTGATCGAGGGCTTTAGAGACTTTCACGCCATAGGTGTGCGCTCCAAAGGCCGACATGCGTTGGTCTTCCGTGTAATAGGAGGCATCGAGCGAGGGATTGGGCGGAAAAGGCAAACCAGAGCTGTCGGCGTTGACAAAGAAACTCGCAGCCGATTGTGTGTACAAACGCGCGTAGGGCATGACGGTCCAGTGATTGGCAAAGGGCTTGACGAACTCGACATTGAACATGTGGGACTGAATCCCCCAACTGTCATCGTAGTAGCGATAGCTCGTTTTGAGGGTGGTTTGACTGGCCTCAAAATGGTGATTCCACTTGCCCATCAAGGTGTTGTGGGTTCTGTTTCGCGGGCGCAAATCAAAGACCTTGTAGGGGTCCGAGAAATACCCTTGCCCCATAAAGTGCCCCAATTGCAGTTGAGTGATGTCGTACACGCCCATGACTTGTGTCACACCCAAGATGAAGTCAAGGGACTGTTTGGTCTCGTTGGCCACAATGTGATTGGTGGGATTGATTTGATCGCTGTTGGTGGATATGCCTGCGTTCCAAGTGGTGTTTTTATCTTCACTGGATTTGGTGAAGGCGTAAAACAAGCCTTTGGACAGGTAGTCCACTTCCTTAGAAAAACTGCCTCCAAGGGTTTGCGTCCCCAAGGCGTCGTAGTGCGTCGCGCTCAACTCCAAGGCGTGGCGCTGATCGTGCATATTTCTCAAAGCCTGTGTATGGTAGGCGGGCGAAGCGCCGGAGATGGTGTCGGTGGTATAGGTCGACGACATCGACCACTCGCTTGACAAGGGTTTCATCACCAAAAGAGACGGCGCTTTGACCCGGATGCGATCAAACCCGGGTTGGCTGTCCAAATAATCCAAATATTTAAAAGCCACCAATCCTCTCTCGGGCGCGCTGTCGGCCAAGGCCACATCGGGGGCGGCCAACAGTTGAAGCGCCATGGCCGCCGACATGAGACTGCGTCCCAAGGGGGTGCGCATTGCACTTTCTGGGCTTTGAGCCCTCAGAGCATTCATTTCAGTTGCAACCACATCCACCCCCTCCTACGCCGGAGCCCCCGAAAGAGCCCTCTTTGCTAAAGTAAGTGTGCTCCGTGAAGTTTTGATCCAGCACATCGACCTCAAAGGTCATCTCAGGCTTGGCCAAAAATCCTTTCTCCCATGGGGCGACTGGAGCGATTGAGGCGCAAGAAGTGAGCATGACAGTCAAAGCGGCCAAAAGCACAAGCTTTGACACGTTGAGGGTGCGAAGTAGTTTGAACAAGCCGATGCCCAAAAAAACCATGATGGTGATGAGGCCAATATTACCTTAACTTGGCCAAAAGTCCATCAAGGAGTGGTGAGCGGAGAACTTTTTAAATGTAAAGAAATCCCAAGCGACGCCAGGGTGTATCACTCCAATGTCACACGCGTTCAAACCAAAGCCACATTCAAGGGGTCATAGGAGTAAAGCCACTGGGCCCTTGACTTGGTCAAGTCTTGATCAGCAAAGGCTTGCTTCATGGCTTGGACGTCTTCAATTCTGTAGAGTCCTCTGCTCTCCGTCGAGCCCACGACAATTTTAGAGGTCCGATCAATTCGATTGCGTTGAAAGAGTTGCAAGGCATCGGGGACGCTTGAACTTTGCTCAAGACAACGCACAATCACAGCCGCATCCTCGATGGCCATGGCGGCACCTGAGGCCATGTAGGGCAACGTTGGGTGAGCGGCATCGCCTAAAAGCGTGGCTCGCTGTGTCGACCAGTTGGAGACTGGGGGGCGGTTGTTCAAAGCGTACCGGTAGCACGCATCTTTGTCGATGGCATCGATCACGGTTTGAATCATGGGGTGCCAGCCTTCATAGTCGCGCTTTAACTCTTCCCATGGTCTCTTTTGTGTCCACGATTCCTCCTCAGGTTGATCGTGCTCGACCAAGCCCACAAAGTTCATCAAGGCACCTGCCCTCAAGTAATACATGACGGCGTGTTTTTTAGGACCACACCAAACGGTGGAGACGGTCTCCATGATGCCTTTGGGAAGTTTTTCAACGGGGATGACCCCTCTCCATGCGATGTCTCCCGTGTAGCTGACCGCTGTTTGACCGAGAATTTGTGCACGAATGGCCGATTTGATGCCATCGGCTCCAATGAGCACATCACCGTGAAGGACTCGACCATCGATCAAGGAGAGGCTGACCCCTTGATCAGACTCTTCATACTTTTCTGCTTTGGCATTCAAAGTGATGCAATCGGGGTCCAAGCGATGAACGGTTCTGGCCAACAACTCATGCAAGTCCGCCCGGTGCAAATGGAAATAAGGTGCCCCAAAGGCATCTTCGTGCGCTTGGCCCAAAGGAATGCGATGCATCAACTCAGCGGTGTCGTAGCGCCTGTATTCAAAGGCCTGTGGTCGAACAGCAAAGGCGTCCAGCTCTTTTTTAAGACCCAGATCATAGAGCACCTTGACCGCATTGGAGCTGCTTTGGATACCTGCCCCAACCTCTGCCAAGACACTGGCTTGTTCGTAAACGCGAACAGAAAAACCTCGCTGTAGAAACTGTGCTGCGGCCGTCAAGCCGCCAATGCCTGCGCCAACGATAATGACTTTCAGATCTTTTTTCATGATATTTGACACCCACTGTTGTGCAAACATTTTAATGTAGGCGTGAGGAAGAGGACACCAAGTGTTTAAAAATTATCCGGGTGCTTTAGAATGAGTCGCATGCGCAACAACGAATGGACCCAGACCCTGAACGCCCGACAAATGGCGCTTTGCTGCTTGAGCATGAGGGAGTTCACACTTTGAGCACCATTGGTTTTTTTGATTCTGGACTGGGCGGACTCTCCATCCTTGAGTTGGCCTTGGCACAACTACCCGGGCATGACTATGTCTATTTGGCCGACACGGCCAACAACCCTTATGGTGAAAAAGAGGGGGCTTGGATCAAAGCGCGTGGGCTGTTGATCGTCGAACACCTGAGCCGCGTTCATGGCTGTGAAGTGATTGTCGTGGCCTGCAACACTGCAACGGCAGAAGCCATTCAAGACATACGCACTCACTACCCAGCGCTCAGGATCATCGGGGTTGAACCCGGCGTCAAGCCCGCCACCTTGCAAACACATACAAAAAGCATAGGGATTTTGGCCACCAAGGCCACCCTTGAGAGCAAGAAATTCAACGCCCTTCTCGCGTCGATGCCGACAGACTTTGAGTTTCTGAAAATTCCCGGAACAGGCTTGGTCGAACTGATCGAGGAGCCCACTCGAAACGATCAACGGATCAAGACATGGCTCGTGTCGAATTTACGCCCCACGCGCGAGAGCAACTGCGACACCTTGGTGCTCGGTTGTACACATTACCCCTTCATCAAGGATTTGATTCAAAGTCATTTAGGACCCTCGGTGGCCTTGATTGACACGGGTCAAGCGGTGGTGAGCCACCTCGCTCGTCATCTTCAGCAGCAGCAAGAGGCCTTGCCCGCCAGCGATTCACACGGCTCTTTGCAATTCTTGTGCAATATCGACCCCAGTTTGTTTCTAAGCAAAGCTCAAAAGCTTTTACAAAACACGCCCCTCGCAAATGTTAAAACGCAATTGCTTGCGCTTTAACTTGTCGGGCACCAAGGTGGCACTGAAAGCGCTGCAAACACAAAATCTTCAGACGCTGCGCGCACTAAATTAACACAAAAGATTTAAAAAAAGCTAATCTCGCGCGAATTGAATCCCCTACAATGTATGACAAATTTCAATTTATTCATACGCGCTCATCCCATGTCCATGTTGTTTAGAACCTTTCGTGCCTCAAAGCACTGTTTGCCCTGGCTGGTGGCCGGCTTAGTGACTGGGGTGCATGCACAAAACCTCACGGGCTTGAAGGTGTCACAAGCGCAAATTCAAGACATTGAAATTTATGGCCACTATGACAACGCCGTTGGCAGCACAGAGTCCGCCTCCAAGGGCGTGATCGGCTCGGAGGTTTTGGTCAGCCGAGCGCTGCTAAGACCCGGTGAAATTCTCGAGTACATCCCTGGTATGGTGGTGACCCAGCACTCCGGAGACGGCAAAGCCAACCAATATTTTTTAAGAGGCATGAACTTGGACCACGGCACCGACTTCGCCACGTCCTTGAACGGCATGCCCATCAATATGCCAAGCCATGCACATGGTCAGGGCTACACCGATTTGAATTTTTTGATCCCCGAATTGGTGAACAAAGTTCAGTACAACAAGGGCCCCTATTACGCTGAATCGGGCGACTTCTCATCCGCGGGCTCAGCTCAGATCGCCTACCGCACTCAACTCAAAGAGCCCTTTGCTGAATGGAGTCTAGGACGCAATGGCTACCAACGTGTTGTTGCAGCGAACACGATCACGCTCAACGAGGACACGCGCCTCATCTCGGCCCTTGAACGCATGAACAACAACGGCCCGTGGCGAACGCCAGAGGGCCTGAGAAAAACCAATGCACTCCTGTCTTTGGCACAGGGCACGGCAAGCAATGGATGGTCGAGTTTTTTCTCCGCCTACCAAGCCCACTGGAACGCCACCGATCAAGTGCCCTCAAGACTCTTGGCGCAGGGTCAGTATTTGGGCCAAGAATTTGGGCTCTTTGATGCCGTGGATCCAAGCGACGGCGCAAAAACGAATCGCTACAGTTTGTCGGGCGAGTGGCAGGCCTTGAACAAAGAGCACATCGACAAGATGAATTGGTATGGCATTTATTCAGACCTCAATATCTTCTCCAATTTCACCTACCTCACCGACCCCATCCTTCGCCCTTATGGGGATCAAATCGAACAGTTTGAAAAAAGAAACGTGTTGGGTGCCGCGCTCAGTCGCAGTTGGCTCTCTGATGAACAGGCCAGCCACCTTTTTGTGAACACGTTAGGGCTTCAACTCAGACAAGACACCATTCACCTGGGGCTCAACAACACAGCCCAGCGCAGCGTCATGCAAAATGTTCGCAACGACGATGTCAAACAATTACAAATTGGGGTCTACGCTGAAAATGAAATGTATTGGCAAGAGTGGCTCAAAACGATTGCTGGCCTGCGCTTTGATCATTTCAATTTCCAAGTCAACAGCTTGCTCTTGCCGCAGAACTCAGGCGCAAAACAAAACGCCAAGCTCTCACCCAAATTTTCCTTGATCTTGGGTCCTTGGCAAAGGACAGAGATCTTCTTTAACCACGGACAAGGCTTTCACAGCAACGACGCGCGAGGCGTGGTCGCAAAAGTGGATCCTGTGAGCAAACAAGCCGTTGACTCGGTGCCGGGTCTCATCGCTTCAATGGGTCAAGAAATAGGGCTTAAAACACAAGCCCTCAAAAACTTGCAGTCGACCCTTGCGATTTGGCGACTGCGATTTGATTCCGAGCTTTTCTATAGCGGTGAGAGCGGGACCACACAGGCAGGCAGGCCCAGTGAGAGACGGGGCGTAGAGATGGCGCATCACTTCACGCCTGGTGACCACTGGCTCTTGGATGCCACGTTCGCTTGGACCAAGGCCAGGTACTCGGACAACGACCCGGCGGGCAACTTTATTCCCAATGCCGTGGACAAAGTGGCCAACCTCTCAGTGACAGCACGCGACTTTGGGCCTTGGTCGGGCTCCGTGGGTGTGCGCTACATTGGCCCAGCTGCCCTCATTGAAAACAATTCCGTTCAATCAGCCCCAAGCGTCACCGCCAATTTAAGGGTTTCAAAAAAAATCAATCCATCCACCCTTGTCACACTGGATGTGCTGAATTTACTGAACAGGCACAACAATGACATTGCCTACTATTACAACTCGCGCTTAAACGGTGAGCCGATGTCTGGGGTGGATGACTTGCATTTGCACCCCAGTGAACTCAGAACATTCAGACTCAGCACCAAAATAAAATTTTGAAACGCCTGTCCTTGCGCATGACTTGTGGGCTGCAAAATTTCATCGACCTGAGCCAGATGCGCAGCGTCCTCAGCCGCCTTGAGCGTGCACTTGGAAGCCCACCTGAGCGCAAAGCCCTCGCAAAAATGAGGAAAGTCAGCGAAATAGTTGAATTTAAAGCCTTTTTTTCAATATTTTTTACCAAATAAATAGGCCATGCGGGTTGATTTATGGACCGAATACCCTAAAATTTGACCCTGAGCTTTGCTCTTATCTAATAAAGCAGTGAACGCTTTGTTTCATCTCAGATGAACAAACTCATTCAACACTTAAGGGAACCCCAATGGCAACTTATCCAATCGTTCAAGACAAAGTCAGCACAAATCCAATCAATCCCATGGGGGATTCTAGGATGGGAGAAAAAACCACCAACATCCACATCGGAGAAGGTGTGGTGATCAAGGGCTCGATCACGCTTCCAGGCCACGCAACAGTGAATGGATCCGTGGATGGTGAGTTAAGAGCTGGCAGCCTAGAGATTGGGAAAACGGGCGAAGTCATTGGCAAGGTGTTTGCCAACAGAATCAGTGTATCGGGCATCTTGAACGATGAGATTCACTGCAAAGAGCACTTTCACATCAGCTCCACTGGGCGCGTGACTGGCAATTTGGAGTACTCAGAAATTGAAATTGATCGCGGCGGAAAATTCATTGGTGACATGAAAGAAATCAAGTAATTCACACCACCCAAGACGGTCACATCGAGCCAAGGGACTGCTCGCACAGTCCACAAGATGGAGCAAAAGACGCTGAACAATTTTTTAAATTGCATGGCGTCTTTTTTTATTGGAGACGACAACCATGACCACGACTCAATTCAAGAGCCTATCTTTCAAGAAATCCCTTTTACTGAGCTTGTCCGTGCTCTTTGCAACCGTGTGCTCAGCGCCGTCTTTTGCACAGGCCTTGCCCCCATACCCCATCAAACCCATTCGGGTGATCGTGCCTCAAGCAGCAGGCAGCGCAAGCGACGCGACGGCAAGAATGTTGGTGCATGAATTAAGCCTTTCTTTGAACCAGAGCGTCTTCATTGACAACAAACCAGGAGGTGGCTTTACCATCGGGCTGGACTTGTTGGCCAAGGCTGCCCCAGATGGTTACACGCTGGGGGTTGGCCCCGTGGGTGCGATGGTCATTGGCCCCAACATGATGAGCAAGATGCCCTACGACATTGAGCGCGATTTTCAGCCCATTGCATTGATCACGCGTGGACACCTTCTATTGGCTGTGTCCCCCCTTCTGCCGGTGAACTCGGTGGCCGAGCTCATTGCTTACGCAAAAAAATACCCCAACAAACTCAGCAACGCCTCCTCCTCCAATGGCTCCCCGGGTCATGTGGGGGGTGAGCTGTTCAAGCTGATGACCGGTACACAAATCACACACATCCCCTACAAGGGGGGTGCGTTGGCCATCAATGACCTGATGTCAGGCCAAGTCGATATGATGTTTGAGAGCTTGAACTCCATCTCAACACAAGCCAAAGCCGGCAAAGTCAAGGCCTTGGGTGTGAGTGGTGCACACCGCTCGCCCGCCTTTCCCAATGTACCGACCATTGCTGAGGCGGGTGTTCCCGGCTACGAGGCCCCCACTTGGATTGGTGTTTTTGGCCCTGCGGGCATGCCCAAAACAATGGTCGACAAACTCAACACCACCATCAATCAAGTCATCGTCTCGAGTGCCTTCAAGGAGCGCTTTGGCACCATCGGCGACGAGCTCGCCGGTGGCACAGCAGAGGAGCTGGGGGACTTCATGAAGCAAGAGCTGCAAAAGTGGAAAGACGTGGTCAAAAAATCGGGGGCCAAATTTGATTAAGCAAGCGTGCGCGACAGGCCCAGTCCACCGCGTTCAAGCAAAGGGAAAACGATAGCTCCTAAAAGGTCCACCCCTCAGCACAATTGGGGCTCGTCAAGAGGACTGGCCATGAAGCAAAAAGGCAGATCAGAGGCAAGAAGATCTGGGCTTTAAGGTCAGCCCCATTCGACCCTCACAAGGTCCCAACATTTGAGTCCCCTATGACCCCTCTCCTGCAGCGTGTCCTTTTTTTCTTTGGTGCAATTTTTCTTTTGTTGCCTGCGTCTCGGGCTCAGACCTACCCTGCAAAGCCCATCAAAATAGTGGCGCCCTTTGCAGCAGGGGGCTTGGCAGATACACTGGCCAGAACACTGGCAGACAAATTGTCGCGCTCCATGGGCCAAAGCGTCTTGGTTGAAAACAAAATGGGGGCAGGCGGCAACATTGGCGCCGACGCCGTGGCTCGCGCCGAGCCCGATGGCTACACCTTGATGATGTCCTCGGCGGGCATTCTCACCATCAATCAATTTCTCTATCCGAGCATGAGTTTTGACGCCGTCACGGCATTTGCGCCCATTGGTTTGGTGGCTGACATGCCGATGATTTTGGTCGTGCGCAAAGACTTGCCCGCACGCAATTTGAGTGAATTTTTAGCCTTGGCCAAAAGCACGCCCGGCGGCCTCTTTTATGGCTCGCCTGGAAACGGCACCACGGGTCATTTGGGGATGGAACTCTTCATGCATGCAACGGCCCTCAAGCTGCAGCACGTGCCTTATAAAAGCGCAGCAGAGGCGGTTCAAGCGGCCCTGTCGGCCCAAACGGCCACCATGTTTGACAACCCACCAACCATCATGGCGCACATCAAATCGGGCAGCCTTCGCGCATTGGGTGTGGCCACAAGGGAGCGCATGGCACAACTGCCCGAGGTGCCAACACTCATAGAAGGCGGCATCAGCAATTTTGAGGCCTCTTCCTGGTTTGGATTGGTGGCACCCGCCAAGACCCCAAAAACCATCATTGATAAGCTCTCGCAAGAAACGGCCAAAGCGCTCAAAGATCCGGAGCTTCAATCCAAGTTTTACCAGGCCGGGGCCAAACTCGTGGGCAACACGCCGGAGCAATTTACTCAAATCATTGCCGAAGACAGAGTGCGCTGGGACAAAGTCATCAAAGAAGCTGGGATCAAGTTGCAGTAGGCAACGCACCCCTCACTTTGGCATTTCCTCCATCATCGCCGTCATCGCTCTCATCTCCCTCACTTAGCTGAACCACCGACATGTCACCATCAACGCTCCACCATTTGGTTGAACACACCTTTGCGCTCTCCCATTTCCAACTTCAAAATGGACAGAGTATCGATGCCTTAAAAATTCACTATTACACCTTGGGTCAAATTCGCCGAAATGAAAAGGGCGAGGTGTGCAATGCGGTCTTGTTGCTGCACAACACGACAGGGTCGGCCAAGGAGTGGCTTGAAAAGGATTTAGGAGGAGAGCTTTTCACACCCGAACAGGCCCTGGACAGCTCAAAGCATTTTTTAATCATTCCAGATGCCATTGGCTTTGGCAACTCCAGCAAGCCAAGCCATGGGCTCAAGAGAAATTTCCCCAACTTTCGCTACATCGATATCGTCAATGCCCACCATGCACTGATCACACAGGGCTTGGGGGTTGATCATCTCAAACTGATTCTGGGCTTGTCCATGGGCGGCATGCTCACTTGGATGTTTGGCTACATGTACCCGGACTTCTCAGATGCGTTGTGCCCTGTGGCAACTCAGCCCGGCCCCATGAGTGGACGCAATTGGATACAAAGGCGCATCTCCATTGAGGCCATTAAAAATGACCCCGAGTGGCAGGCAGGCAACTACACCACCAACCCCTCTCGCTTTGTCTACACCGCCCCCTTTGGGGGCTTGATGGTCCAAAGTGTCGAGCGACTTCAAGCACTGGCCCCCACGCGTGAGGCGGCAGATGCCTTGTACGAGTCCATGGTTGAGCGTGCGAGAAAAACTGATGCGAACGATCGCTTGTACCAACTTGAGGCCTCCTCGGACTACGATCCGAGCGCCCGACTCTCTGAGATCAAAGCCCCCTTGTTGGCGATCAACTTCGAGGACGATGAACTGAACCCCCCTCAGCTTGGGATTTTAGAAAAAGGCATCCGCCAAGTGCCCCAAGGTCAACACGTGTTGATCAAAAGGGGCCCTCACTCTGCAGGCCATTACACGTCTTTGAAAGCCGTGGCTTGGAAATCCCACTTGAGTGAATTTTTAAGAACCATTGGGTCGACAAAGCCCTAGACAAAGGCATACAATCTCCAATGGGGCGGCACTCAATGGGCGCTCAAACAGCCCTAAACGCTTGATCAGGAAGGAAAATTTGCCATGTTGAAATCCATCAAAAGCTCCCAAGCAAGACGCTCACGCTCTCTGGGCCTCAGCGCTTTGACGGGTCTTTTGTGCGTCAGCGTTTGGGCCGACAGCTACGATTTCCCGAAGGTCAAGTACAGGGATTTGCCCTCTTCGCTCCAATCGGCCTATAAAAATGAAAAACCCAATTTGGGCGAAATTGGTCGATGCGCTGCAAACTTTGAAGACATGAAAGACGAAAGCAAAATGGTCTTCACCTGCTCCATTTATGTCAAGATGTCGGCCGTCGCTGAAAGAAAAGCCATGGAGCGATGCGAGCAAATGAGTGGCGCCAGAAAATCAGGCTGCAAGATCATCCAAGAATGAGTCCTCATGGCTGGGAACTTTTTTGTCCCCTCCAATGTAGTCGAGGACCTCTAGACTTGCTTTTGGAATTTCTTCATCCCAAAATGCACCTCTCCTCTGGCGCGGGCCAATTGGGTTTGCTTGTGTCTCTCGCGTGCTCGGGCCTTTTGATCTTCGCTGGTGCGATCAAAGCATCTGGGGCAACTGACCCCGAACTCAAACTGGGGTGAAGCTTTGGCACCCACGGGCAAGGGATCTCGACAGCATCGGCACAACTCGTGCTCGCCAGCAGACAGGCCATGACCTACCGAGACACGCTCATCAAAGACAAAACATTCTCCCTGCCAAAGGCTTTCTGGTTGAGGAATCTTTTCCAGGTATTTAAGGATGCCACCCTCCAGGTGGTAAACCTCCTCGAACCCTTTGGCCTTCATCAAAGCCGTGGATTTTTCGCAGCGTATGCCACCCGTGCAAAACATGGCCACTTTGGGTTTTTTACCGCCCACCGGATTGAGAGCGTTTTGTTCATCCAGCCACTTCGGCAGATCAGAAAACTTCTTCACCTTGGGGTCAATCGCACCTTGAAAGGTGCCCAACTCAACCTCGTAATCGTTGCGTGTATCGATCAATATCACCTCAGGGTCACTGATGAGCGCATTCCACTTCTCAGGGGGCACATAAGTGCCTGCCCCATGAATGGGGCTCACGCCTGGCAGTCCGATGGTCACAATTTCCTTTTTAAGGCGCACCTTCATTCTGTAAAAAGGCTGCTTCTCAGACCACGACACCTTGTATTGCAAATCCGAGAGTTCTGGCATTGATTTCAAATAGGACAAGATCGCCAAGATTGACTCTTGAGCCCCAGCAATGGTGCTGTTGATGCCCTCCTTGGCCAAGATGATCAAGCCCTTGATGTTGTGATACTCACACAATGCGAGCAGTTTCTCACGCCGATCGGCATGGTCGGGCAAATCCACGAACTTGTAGAAAGCCACGGTCATAAAGGGAAGGTTGCGGTTCATGGTGTTCACGATGGATCAATGCGACATTTTTCGGGGCCACTCAGTTTCAATTCATGCTCAAGCCAGCGCTTTTGACCAAGCCTCGCCACATCAGCAGCTCCTTTCGAAGCGTTTGT
>CAIOTD010000047.1 GCA_903861115.1 uncultured Burkholderiales bacterium | reverse complement strand
GTCACGACGCGTTTGAAGTGCTCGGGGTCATTGTTCCTGAGAGGTTGGTAGGTCTTGATGGCTGAGAAAATATCATCAAGGGTGTAGTTCTGATCTTTAAGAAGTGTCATCAAATCGTAGAGGTCTCTTGATTTGACTCGGTCATAGACCACAATGCTTTTCATGACAAAAAGTCCTTCTAAACCCAGCACTTTAAAGCCTTCTGGGTAAACCTCATGTTTTTGGGCTGAGAGAAGGTAATCAATTTGTTTTTGCGGTCTTTCACCCACAACGCGAGATTGGAAGGTGACTTTGGCGCCATCAATCGAATAGTCTTGTAAATAATGATCCAAGTTCTCAGAGGTATTGATTTTGAAACGAGTCTTTTGTTCATGCGTGATGAGACTTTCAATCCTTGCACCCCTCGCAACCCAATCCTCTAAAACCCCATCGATTGCGCCTAGGGGTAACTTTTTGCCAAAAAGATTGAACTCCAAGTCTTCGCTGACTTGGTGACCCTTTTGCAATGCCAAAGCTGTGCCACCAACCAAGGTAAAGGGCGCCAATCTTTTGTCGGATTGCAAGCGCTGGAAAATGTCTTGCGTCAACTTGGGCATGAATTTCATTTTGAGATCAGGCATGCGTGTGCTCCCGCAAATGATTCAGGCCTTTGCCGATGTTGGTGAGCATTCTTTTGACACTGATCATTGTCAAGGGATCGAACGCTCGATCCTTGAACACTCTTTTGACTTTGATCATGCCGTAGTACATGCACAATCGAGCCAGGTCCTCAAACTTGTGCTTTTCAAGTACCTTTGAGATCAAGACATCATCTTTCATGTTGGCGTTTGACCAGTCATAAGCGCCGGACAACCCAATCTTGATGGATTTCCTGGGCGCCAAGGTCTCTTGAACGGCCATGCGCAGCCAAGAAGGTAAAAGCATTGCAAACGGCTCAATGTCTTTTTCCTGAACGTCTGCCAGGGCTTGACGGATATCTACTTTGGTGAGATTTTTTTCTCCGATCATCCAAAGTTCAAGCAGTGCATTTCCTAGAGGGCTTGATGAAAGTTGAATTTTTCTTAGACTCATTTTTCGAAACTTGACCGTTTGGCCCTGAGTCTTCAATGTACGTGACGCGCCTGAGGTCGCGAGCGTGAGCATCGACTCAACTTTATCGGAAGCAATGAATCCCACCTGTTCGCCGGTTTTATTTGCAAGCGAAGAGGCCACCATTCGCGCATCCACAACTTGCCCCTTCACCGCATAAAGGCCTCTTGCCACCCGAACAATGGCACCCTGTGCCCGCATGCGAGACAAGGCTTGATCAATGGCCGTTCGATGGCCCCAAGACAAAAAATCGATACTTGAAAACACCGCGCCATTGGGCATGTTTGTTATCGCATTTTTGATCGCCTGAGTCGTTTTCATGTCAGAAATTATGCATATATTTCTGACATTGTCAAATATTTTAAATTTAAAGTGATCGTTGTCGATGATGATCACAGCCCCTTGAGGTCGAGCGTTATGTAGGGGGAGTGAGATGCAAAGGGATTGAAGAAAGGCGTGATGATGCGAGTGTTAACGAACGCGACTTGATGGAGCGGTTCTTAGAGCGCTGGTGTCCATCTTGAACACATCACGGACGACGCCATGGAGGTGTCGCGCAAGCAATGCCCATTGGGTGCGCGCAGAAAGGTCCAAGACCTGCTTGAAATGCCTGATGCGTTTGGCCTCAACTCAATTTTTTGACCAACACGCGTGAACCGCGTTCGGGGTTGTAGGCTTTCCTTCTGCTCGCCGGTAACCAGTCTGGCTCAACGGGGATAAAGCCCCGTTTGATGAACCAATGCATGGTGCGTGTGGTCAGAACAAAAATGCTTTGCAAGCCCAAGGCCTTGGCGCGCTGCTCAATGCGCTTGAGCACCTTCTCCCCGTCACCCTGGTTTTGTGATTGAGGTGAAACCGTCAAAGCAGCCAGCTCAGCCGTTTTTTCATTGTCAAACACATACATGGCCGCACACGCAAAAATCACCCCGTCGTGCTCAATGACCGTGTACTGGCCAATGTCACGCTCAATTTCTGTCCTTGATCGCTTGACCAAGGTGCCATCCTTTTCAAAGGGCTCAATGAGTTGCAAAATGCCGCCCACATCTTCATGGGACGCCTCTCGCAAGCTTTCTAGTTTTTCGTCCACAATCATCGTGCCAATGCCGTCGTGCATATAGACTTCAAGCAGCAAGGCACCGTCCACGGCAAAGGGCAGGATATGACTCCTCTCAACCCCCGCTTTGCAGGCCTTCACACAGTGCTGTAAATAAAACGCCAAATCCTCCGGACGGTTCGCTGGGGGGAGTTGTGCCAAGAGTTTCTCTGCGCTGTCCAGGGGCAACTCGGTGTCAATGGGGTTGTCCTCGGAGACGGGCTCCATGGGACTCAATGCAATGCCTGGCACTTCGCACACAAAGATCAACTTGTCGGCCTGCAAGGCCGTCGCAACAGAGGTTGCAACCTCTTCCATCGCCAAATTGAACGCTTCACCCGTCGGTGAAAAGCCAAAGGGCGAGAGCAGCACCATCGAGCCCGCATTCAGGGTCTGCTTGATCCCTTGAACGTCCACCTTTCTCACCAAGCCAGACGATTTGTAATCAACCCCGTCCACAATGCCGATGGGTCTGGCCGTGATGAAGTTGCCTGAAATCACCCTGACCGTCGCGCCCGCCATGGGCGTGTTCGGGAGCCCTTGACTGAATGCCGCTTCAATTTCATAGCGCAACTGGCCTGCCGCCTCTTGCGCGCAGTCAAGCGCCACATCGTCCGTGATGCGAGTGCCATTGGCGTACTGGGGTTGATGACCCTTGGCCAAAAGTTGCTCATTGACTTGAGGCCTAAAGCCATGGACCAAGACTATTTTCACGCCCATGCTCTGAATGAGGGCCAAATCTTGGGCCAAAGATTGCAACTTGCCCGCATGAATGGCTTCACCAGAGATCGCCACGACAAAGGTCTTCCCCCTGTGCATGTGAATGTAGGGCGCCACCGACCTGAACCAGGGTACAAAGGTGAAATTAAAAACCAAAGACATAGGGCATGGAGATCTGATAAAACAAGGGGGACTGCAAAACAGGGCGGCGTGGCAAGGACTCAAAAGATTCACAATCCGAGGACTGTGAGGCTTTTAGCACAACCAAGACATCAATTTTGGGGCTTGCAGCTGAGATAATGCTCGATTGTGAACCAATTTTGGCCTTTTTTTTGACGCACTCTCATTTCAAAATCGAATTCCCGCCTTCTTTGCCCGTCTCCATGCGACGAGAAGAGATCATGAAGGCCATTGAAGAGCACCAAGTGGTGATCGTCTCGGGCGAAACGGGCTCGGGCAAAACCACCCAGTTGCCCAAAATGGCCTTGGCGCTTGGGCGAGGAAAAATGAATGCGCCAAAGGGCAGCAAGCCCAGATGGATTGGACACACACAGCCTCGCCGCATTGCGGCCACATCGGTTGCCAAACGCATTGCCGAGGAGCTTGGAACACCCATGGGGGATGTGGTGGGTTACAAGGTGCGCTTCAACGATCAACTCGGTCCAGCGTCTTCCATCAAGCTCATGACCGATGGCATTTTGCTTGCCGAGACTCAAGGGGACCCTCTTTTAAATGCGTACGACACCATCATCATCGATGAGGCGCATGAGAGAAGTTTGAACATTGACTTTTTGTTGGGCTATTTAAAAGAGATCCTACCCAGACGGCCGGATCTGAAAATCATCGTCACCTCAGCGACCATCGACTCAGACCGTTTCGCCAAACATTTTGCGTCCGCCAAAGGCCCTGCGCCTGTCATTGAAGTGTCTGGTCGCACCTTTCCTGTTGAAGTGCGCTACCAGCCCTTTGAGGAGTCTCGGGACTACGGGATCAATGAAGCCATCGCGGACGCACTCGATGAGCTGTGGCGCAACCCGCTGGAAGGGGGTGACGTGCTCGTGTTCTTGCCCGGTGAGCGTGAAATCAGAGAAGCAGCGGATCACTTGAGAGACCACTTGAAGTCCCAGGTGGGAACGGCCAGTGCCGAGGTCTTGCCTTTGTTTGCGCGACTGACCCAAGCGGAACAGGACCGAATTTTCAGTGCGCACACCCAACGCCGCGTTGTCTTGGCAACCAATGTGGCGGAGACCTCCCTCACGGTCCCTGGGATTCGTTTTGTGATCGACTCGGGTCTCGCGCGGGTCAAGCGCTACAGTTACCGCTCTAAAGTTGAGCAACTGTTGATCGAGCCTATCTCTCAAGCCGCCGCCAATCAAAGAGCTGGGCGTTGTGGCCGTGTGGCCAATGGCATTTGCATCAGGCTCTACGCCGCTGAAGACTTCATGGGCCGAAGTCGTTTTACCGATCCAGAAATTCTTCGAAGCTCCTTGGCCGGCGTGATCCTTCGCATGAAGTCATTGAGGCTTGGCGACGTGGAGCGATTTGCCTTTTTGGAGCCGCCTAAACCCAAAGCCATCACCGATGGCTACCAGCTGCTCAATGAGTTGGGCGCCATGGACGAGGGCAATCAATTGACCGCCTTGGGCGAGGAGTTGTCCAAGTTGCCTTTGGATCCTCGCGTGGGGCGCATGATTTTAGAGGCGAGAGGTCGCAGTGCTTTGGATGAGGTGCTGATCATCGCGGCGGCTTTGAGTGTCCAAGATGTGCGAGATCGACCCTTGTCCCAACAGTCACAAGCCGACCAGGCCCACGCCAAATTCAAAGACGACAAAAGCGAATTCACCGGTTACGTGACTTTGTGGCATTGGTTGAAAGCGGCAAGGGGCGACAAAGATCACACACCATCAGCGGATAAAACACGTGCACAAGATCTGAGCCCAAAAGACGTCAAGCAAGGCACAAAGCACACGAAGCTCAGCTCGGCGGCTTCAAGCCCCTCGAGCTCACAAGGTAACAGGCCCAATCGCCTAGAGCCCCGTTCCTCGCAAAAGCAAAATTCTCCGGCCCCTGCCAGCCCACAAGCGGCCATGAAATCCAAAGACTACGCGCAGTTGAGTGTTCAACTCAGCGCCCAAGTTCAGTCACAACTGGGTGCCTTGACGTCGTCTCCCAAGGACAAACAGCGAGCTGTGCCTTTAAGGGCCCAAGGCGCCAAACCCGCTGAAGTTGTTCAACCCCGCTTGAGCCAGCGCCAGTTTGATCAACTTTTGAGACAAAACTTCCTGAGCCCCAGGCGGCTCAGAGAGTGGAGAGATGTGTACACACAACTGCTGAGCGTGGTGCACGAACAAAGATGGAAACTCAACCCCAAACCGGCCAGTTATGAGCAACTGCACTTGAGCTTGCTCTCAGGGCTCTTGGGCAACATTGGTTTTAAACCTGAAGAGGAAGAGCATTACTTGGGTGCGCGCGGCATCAAGTTCTACAAACACCCAGGCGCGCATCTGCGCAAAAAACCAGGGCGTTGGATTGTTGCGGCTGAAATCGTCGAGACCACCCGCGTCTTTGGTCGAGCCATCGCCAACATTGAGCCCCATTGGTTGGAGGAAGTGGGCGGTCATTTGCTCAAGAAGCAACTCTTGGACCCCCACTGGGAGAAGAAATACGCAGAAGTTGCCGCCTACGAACGCGCAACCCTTTATGGCTTGGTGGTCTACAGTGGGCGACGCGTGCCCTATGCACGCCTGGACATGAGAGCGGCCAGGCAGATCTTCATTCGAGAGGCCTTGGTGCACTTGGATTGGGAGACCAAATTGCGTTTCTTGTCGGCCAATAAAAAATTGATCGATGAGATTGAGGACATTGAACACAAGTCCAGACGACAAGACGTCTTGGTGGACGATGAGCTGATCTATGCGTTCTACGATGAGCTTTTGCCTGATGACGTCTACAGTGGTCAGACCCTAGAGAAATGGTACAAAGCGCAAGAAAGCCTGGCGCCCACCCATGCGCCTTTGCTCATGAACAAACAAACCCTGATGCGCCACGAGGCCAAAGGGGTGACCTACCAATCCTTTCCCCCAACCATTCGCATGGGTGGCGTGGACTGCAAGGTGGAGTACTTGCATGAGCCCGGCGCCCCACGGGACGGCATGAGTGTGACGATCCCTCTTTTTGTGCTGAACCAGGTTCAAGAGGACCGCGCCGAATGGTTGGTGAGCGGCATGCTCAAAGAAAAGATCCAAGCGCTCTTGAAAAGTTTGCCCCAAAGACCTCGCTCTCGTTTGGTGCCACTGCCGGAAAGTGCGCAACTGTTTTACGAACACCTCTGCACGCCTGAGAAATTTGCCAACGGCCCGCTCATGACGGCCATCGTTCAATTGGTGAGAGACAAAACGCAGCTGGATTTGAAGGCAACGGATTTTAAAACCGACACCTTGAGTGCCCATTTGTTGTGTCACTTTCAAGTGGTGGATGAGCATCACCGCATGCTCGCGCAAGGTCGAAACTTGGGCACACTCAAGGCGCAACTCAGCACCCAAGCCCGAGGGGCTTTTCAGGCACTGGCGACCCTTAAAACGCAAATCAAGCCCGCGGCACTGAAGGACTCGCCCGACAACGCAAGGCCAAGCGGCGCGATCGCGTTTGAGCCGCACTCAGGCGAAGCGTCGCATCAAGGGAGTTCCTCGCCCCAAGCATTTCAAAGCGAGAACCCCGCCCCACAGATCGAACACGATCTCGAGCGTGTTTACACCCACTGGGATTTTGAGCCCCTGCCTGAACTCATGGAAATTCGCCGTGGTCCTCAATCCTTGGTGGGATTTCCCGCCTTGGTTGACCAAGGCGAGGGCGTCAAAATAGAGGTTTTTGATGAGCCCGATGTGGCCCAGATGAAGCTTGCCAAAGGGCTTGAGCGCTTGTTTGTGCTTCAACTCAAAGAAGCCATCAAGTTCTTGCAAAAAAACTTACCCGCCTTGGCCAGCATGAACATCTTGTTCAGCTTGGTCAGCCCCAAGGCGACGAGCGACGCTTTGTTCAAAGAGATTTTGAGCGTGTCCGTTCAACGCGCTTTTTTGGCCGAGCCCTGGCCACGCGATAAAAGCAGCTTTGAGCTGCGACTTCAAGAGGGAAGAGGGCGTTTTAACTTGATTGCTCAAGAGGTGAGCAAGAGCATTCAGACGGTTTTAAACGAACACCAAGTGTGTCGCAAGAAATTGAAAGACTTGCGACTGCCTTTGGAGACGGCGCAAGACATTGAGGCTCAATTGAACAAGTTGATCACACCGCGGTTTGTCACGCAAATCCCCTATGCGCAGTGGCAGCATTTGCCGCGTTATCTGAAGGCCATTCAATTGAGGATGGACAAATTCAAATCGGATCCGGCGCGCGATCAACTTAAACTCGCTGAGATCAAGCCCATGGAGTCCAAATATTGGCGTTGGATGGAGGCGCGCAAAGGCCTTGAGGACGACCGAACACGAGAGTTTCGTTGGTTGCTCGAGGAGCTTCGAGTGAGTGCCTTTGCGCAAGAGCTCAGAACGCCCCAACCCGTGAGCGTCAAGCGCCTTGAGAAAGCATGGGCCTTGTTGCAGCAGTAAAAGAGTGGCGCTGAGGCCCGCTCTCAAGCGCCAGTGCGGCCCTTATAGCTTGGCCAGTCGCTCGAGCGCCAACTTCAAAGTCTCATCCTTTTTGGCAAAACAAAAGCGGATGATGCCCTGATCAAAGCCATCGCGAGAAAAGGCCGACACGGGAATGGCCGCCACTCCAATCTCTTGGGTCAGCCACTCACAGAACTTGGATTCGCACAAGGACTTCTCTGGCACCTTCAAATCGTCCAAACTCACGCATTGAAAGTAGCTGCCCTCTGAGGCCAGCAGGGT
>CAIOTD010000046.1 GCA_903861115.1 uncultured Burkholderiales bacterium | reverse complement strand
CACTCGCCTGAATGTCCTCTTGCGAAGGCACTCAGATGAGCGGTGGTGTTTGCGTGGGTGAGGTTTTGTGCAGTGAAAAGGTGCGTTGAACTCTTCACAGACAATGAGGGTGTGGGCTCTTCGTTCATTTTTGAACGAGAAGTAACCCTGAAAGTCGATGTTTGAGCCAGTTTGATCAAATTCACTTCGTAGAACCTTTTTTTCGCTTTAACTGTTTCAGTTACTTTTCAGCAACCGATTGGTTTCACATTTTTCACCTTCAGTTCAATCTATTGGGCGATTGAATTTCTAAAAATTCACCGCCCATTACACTGAACTTAGGTGCCAGTTTAAATGACACCTAGACTTCAACGATGTGACGGGCATCACACGAGAACGCAGATACCCATCCGTTGCAAAAAAGCATCAAAACTCCCATTTAAGTCCCGTTTGAAGGGACTCACCCCTCAAGTTAAAGAGGCTTATGGTCGATCTGTAGCTCTGTCTCTCTAGTGTGGTCACCCACGCCAAAGATCCCTCCATCATACTCAATTTATCAAACAATTGGTACTGATATGACATTCTAACGCTATTTCGTTGCGTATTTCTATCAATTCCCCCTAAGAGTTCGCTGTAAGTCGTTGAATCTCTTAACCATTGTTGTCCAATTTCGAGTCCAAAACGGGCTTTTTCGCGGAAATGAAACCACTGCACCTTCATCTCCAAGCGTCTTTGGTTGCCCCCGGCGCGAACGGCATCACTGGCCCAGTCTTGACCGTCTTGCACGGTCACATGGACTTGGTTTTGACGCACTGAACACGCGCCACCAAGCATCGCGCCCAAATACACCCCATTTTGCGAGGCGTCTTGCGCATAGGTTCTGCGCTCCAGATCCGCCCCTGCTTTAGAAAAGCAGGCGACTTGTTCACCCAAAAGGGGCTTGAGCTTTTCGCTTTCGTTGCGTTGCCACCAATTCGACCAAGCAAACCCGTTGTAAAAGTTGGAACCCCCCAGTTCAAAGTGGTTCACCGCCATCCTTTGGTGCCATCCCAGGTCGCCAAGCGGCCTCAAATGGGCCACAAACTCTTCGTTGTTGAATCCCAAGCCAGGCGTCGTGGGTGTCTCGCGCCCCATCCACGACGCGCTGAGCAGCAAGGTCTTGTCTCCCCAAGGGCGCTGGGCAACGACCTGGGCGGTGGCGAAGTGCACGGGGCCCTTTTGCGGCAAGCTGCTTGGATCCAGGTTCAAAGCGACCACCCCGTTGGGCAGCGTTAAATTGACCGTGTTCACAAAGGAGGCGCTGTTCAAGTTGGTGTCGGTCCCAAGCATCAAGCCCATATTGCCCGAAAGCCCCCAAGTCGGCGCTGAAGGGCCAAGCCCTTGGGCTTGCCCCGAACCACTCAAGCCCTTGTCGCTGTTTGCGATCTCAGGGCCCAAAGCCACCGTTTTGGGCAGATCTTTCAGCTTTGAGATGCTTTGCCTCAAACTCGCGGGCACATCGGGTCGAAGCATGATTTGATCGATCAAGGCCCTTGCCGACTCCTCGTCGCCGGATTCGGCCAAGCTCAAGGCAAAATCAAATTGAACACCCGGCTGGTTGGGCTCAATCAAAAGGGAACGCTCCAAAGACTCCAAAGCCTCTTTGGGCTGATGGGCCAGCAGATGCATCTGTCCCAGCATGGCGTAATAGGGTGCACTCTTTAGGCACGTTGACTCCGATGACCGCAAGGCCTTGATCATGGCCTCTTGATCGCTGGAGGAGCTCGCCTTGAAGCGCTCCTCATGGAGCTTGGGGCCCAAGAGTTGAGGTCCCTCACAAAGAAAGGCCGAAGGAACACTCGCGCTTTGTGAGGAAGAGCTCTCTTTGAAAGACGGGGCAAACTTGTCTGGCCCCTGAGCGTTGGCGCCAAAGAGGACTTGGCACAGCGCACTGTGCACACCCATGGCCGCCACCAGAGCCAACAGCAAGTGGCTTGCGCGCAAGCGTACAGTGAAGGTTCTAAAGAGAGAGGCAATCAAGGGTGATGGGGACAGATTGGAAGTTCAATGGGGCGTGCACCGCAAATCACATTGGCGCTCAAGACGAACCCCCTCAGACTTTGACACGGTGCAGTTCAGTGGCTCTGGCCCAGCAGCTCAAAGCAAGCGCCAACGCAATCAAGCCACGCGCTGCTTGGCATTATCCACCAAATGCAAGCGTATGCTCTCGACATCCACCCCACACGCATAGACAACACGAGACTCGGTCAAACCAGCCAACAAAAAGTCGCCCAATTTGAGCAGCTTCTTGCCTTCTTGACTGGCTTGAAATTGCACGCGCTCGTTGAGCAAATCAACCAGTGCAGGCCCGATCAAAGCGGGGTAAGCCAAATCCGAACACATGGCTCTGAGCGCGTGGGCCACCTGAACGGGCTCGCCCAAAACGGCATTGATGCGCCGCTGACTGGGGCCCATGGAGCCCACCAAAGCGGCGCCTTGCTCCAAGCCCATTTCGAGCTCCAACTCTCGTCCCAAGCGAATCGTGTCGGCAATGAAGGACGTGGGGACCAAGCCCTCCAAGGCTGCATCTTGTGGGCCCTTGGTGGATTGCTCCAGTCTTAAGGCTTCAGTCTCGGTGTGCGCCCAAGCATAAAGCCAGTTCTGTGACTGGGTCCACAAGGTTTGTGGCAACTGGACAATGCGCGCCAAGACCTCATTGGTGGGCAACTCACGCCAAACGGCCATCAACTCTGCGCCTTGGATGTGCTCGAGCTCTCCACCCACGGCACGAATCTCTTTGTTCATCATGAACAAGTATTGGTGCAGCAACTTGGCTGACAGTTCGGGCGACTGGGATGCACAAAAGCGATCAAAGTTTCTCAAATTAGCTGACATCACAATCACGTTGGATTGTCTGGCAAGCACCTCTTCGCTCTGGGCGCCAAGCGCCACTTCTTGGGCAACCGTCTCGCTCATGAAGCGAGACATGTTGTCATACAAACGCGTTCTCTGCCAACGCAGTTGCGCCAAATGCTCTGCACTCAAAACCAATGCAGACAAGCCAAGGACCGTTGCACTCCAAGACCATTGGAGCCAGTAATTGAACTCCAAAAGAGCCACCGCATGCAACGCATACAGGCCCACACAAAGCGCGAGACCCGTGAAAGGCAGGGCCACCACCATCCACTCGCGTTGGTGCCAATTGCGCTCTTGGGTTTTAAGGGGTGAGGACATGCCGGCCAAGGCCACCATGAGCAACAAGCCAGCAAGCAGGACCAAAGCTTGGACCCCCGACGCGCCCAAAGGCGTAAACGGCGTGGCCTCGTCCAAAGCGGCCGAAATCAGTTGTGCATGCACCTCCAGACCCCCTTCTGCGCCGCCATGTGGCGTTGGGATCGCATCTCCTGCACCAAACGCAGTGGAGCCCACCAAAGCCCAGACACCCCCCAGCAATTCCTTGGGCACCTTGTGCTCGATCACATCCACCGCAGACAAGGACACAAAGTCAGAGCGTGCCAAGCGATAGGACACTCGAATTTGACCTTGCTCGTTCAAAGGCAGTGCAAATTCAGGCAAGGCCTTGAACTTCAAAGTCCAAGGCGCCTCGCCCACAGCGCGACCCTTGACCCAAAAGGGTCCCGAGGAGGGGTTTTTGGCAATCTCTTGCGCAGTTTGTCCGCCTTGGCCCAGTTGCATCAAGGCAGCGACCGAGAGGGCGGGATAACTCTGGCCCTCAAAGCAGACCCACGCAGGCACCTTCCTGACCGCACCATCAGGGTCAATCACGGGCGTTAAATGTCCAACGCTGTGAAAGGCTTGCGAAAGACCTGGGGCATTGCCAATAAAGCCAAAAGCATTTTGAGTAGAAGCGGCGCAAGGGGACGCCGCCGTGGACTGACCCGCAGGGCCGGAGGCATCCGCACCCGCCAACACACCACCACGCACTTGAATGGCGGGATCGATGGAGAAAATTTGTCCACCAATCGAAGGGGAACCTGATTTGAGCGACCTCAACAATTGATCGTCGCCGTCCTTGGCGTCGGGCATGACCACATCAAAGAGCTTCAAACCCACGCCATAGTCGTTCAATGAATTGACCAATTGGGCCATGGTGGATCTGGACCAGGGCCAAGCACCCAAAGCTTGCACACTTTTTTCATCAATGTCGACAATCACCACACGGCGCTCGGCTTGCGCTGTGCGGGATAAATTCCAAGTCAAGGCGTCGCTCTTTTCATCAAAGCCTTGGAAGGTTTGAGGGGTCCAAACACCCAGACCCAGGGCGGCAAGCGTCGCCAACGCAACGCCCAAGAACTTGTAGGCCCAAGGGTGCTCTGTGGCCCAAGGCATCAACGCAGCCAGGCCACGCTCCTTTTGGCGCACGGGTGAGTTCAATTCAGATGGAGACTTTGTTGGGTCCATGGTTCAACGCCCCCAAAGGGTGGCACCCCTGAATTGGCCTGCGGCAACGGGCAAGGTGAAGATATATCCGGCTTGTTTGGTGTCCAAAGAAACCGCTCCAGCCACCGTGGGCGTGCTGGCAGTCAATGCACCCGACGCAGGCGTTGAGAGGAAAATGCCTGAATTCAAATTGATCTTGCCTGAAGACTGCAGGGCCTGAGAGGGCGCGGCTGTCGTGCTGGCGCCAGAAGAGGCAGAAACGGCGCTCAAACTCAAGTTGGTGCTGAACGTTTGGTTGGAGAAGTTGATGCCCAACTGCCCCGAATTGACATTGGCCGCAGAGACATTGTTGCCCGCATCCAAGAAATAGGCGTTGCTGTTCAAGAGACTGAAGTTCGCAGATCCTTGTTGAATGGCCAACAAATTGGGCACATTGGACTCGTTTCTAAAGAGAAAATAGTAACCATCGCCCACCGTCACCGACTTGCCTTGCAAGGCGTTGATGAAGGGCACCGTCAAATTGTCTTGTACATTTTGCGAGCCCCAACGGCCCCAAGCCAAGGAGTCTTGCGCTGAGGCATTGAGCAAAATTTCTCCAAGGCCCGCATAGGCCTTGGCATCCACTCGGTTTTGTTGAACATGGGTGTTGGCGTTCTCTTGGGTGACCACGGCGCCCGCACTTGAGCCCAAGGGAGAGACCAAATTGAGCAACTCACTGCCCTTCAATTGACCCGTGGGCAACAATTGGGGAGAAGGCATGCTCATGCTGTAAGTGATGGCCATGCCCTTGCTGGCCGCATTGAGCTCTTTGGAAAACCTGGTCGAACAGGGACCCAAAGCATCCATGCGACACTGCGCATCAAAGGGAGACAAGACAATGGCGCCTTGATTGACGATGGCGTTCACTCTTGACTTGTTGGCCTCGACCACAAAGTCGGTGCCCTTCACGCCAATGGCCGCCAGCGGTGTATTGAGTCGAAATTTGTCCTTGGCCGATTCTGCCGCCTGACCTGAAATGGCACGCACCACGCCTTGCTCGAGCTCAAACTTCACAGAGGAAGCGGCTGGGTTTTGAGCATCAAAGCGGTACTCATAAATTTTTAAACTTGACGCGGGCCTCAAGCTCACCAAGGCCCCATCGACAAAGCGCACATGCACATGTCCGCTCGCGGGTGTGAGCAATTGATCCCCCACTTTGAGCTCTGTGCCAGTGCTCAAGGGCAAAAGCTCACCCCCACGCTGCACATTGGCGCGTCCAATGACAAACGTGACACTGCCAACACTTGGGGCCTGGGGGGACGGAGTGATCGGGGAAGTCTGCGCAGGTTGCGCCGCACAATTGAAGGCCCAAGCGAACACGCACACCAGCGCACTGGCGCTTGTTTGCATCGCTTTTTTGGCCAACCGTCTTGTACGTGCTTGTAGTAACATCACTCTATTAAATCAAATTCAACACTTCAAAGATGTGTCCACGGTCACACATTCTTCATGAATCGTGGGGTTTAATCGACCCCATCAAGCTCAAGCTTTAACTCACCAATTTTCGATAAGTTGATGAATTACTTACGAATTCATCTTAATATGAGAGAATATGTCTCATTTTTGTAAACGGGCCACTCAATAAAGCATGACCGTCTCTGTCGACATCTTGCAACAACTCCCCCTTCTAAAGGGGTTGCCCAAATTGACTTTGGATGAGCTCTCCAAACAAGGAGAGATTCGTGCGTTCAACAAGCGTGAAGTGGTCTTCAACAAGGGATCGGCCCCCACGCACTTGATGTTCTTGTATGACGGTCGTTTGCAGGGGATTGACTTTACCGTAGACGGCAAAGAGGTGGGTTGTTTTTTTGCCGAACCGGGCGACTTTTTTGGCGAACTGGGGGTCATGGACGGCAAGGCCCACCCGGAGACGGTCATTGCCTTGGTCAAGTCCACTGTGGTCGCCCTTCCCAGGCAGACCATTCGCCCCCTCTTAACGGCCATGCCCGCCATGGCCGAGGCCTTGACCTTGAAGTTGGCCGACAAACTTCGCCAAGCCTCGACACAAAGAAGAATTTTGGGCCTGGCCAACCCCTTGCAAAAAGTGTGCGCACAACTGTGGACCATGCAAGTGAGCACCTCCAGCGCCCAGATGACGGCCAAAATTCCACTGATGCCCACCCATCAAGAGTTGGCCATCATGATCAACGCGTCCCGAGAAACAGTGACCCGCGTTTTTCAACTGCTTCAAAGCAAAGCCGTGGTGCAAAGAGATGGCAATGATCTTTTGCTTTTGAATCTTCAAATGCTCAAAGAGATTTCTGAGGGCACCAAAGAAGGCTTGTAAAAAAAGCTTTTCTTTGATGAGGTCTGCGCGAAACGCTGGACCGAACGACATGGCCAGCGATGAACTGCATTCGTTCGGTTTGATCGCTTGCTCGAGGAGCTCAGACGCCATTCATGGCCTCGGCCTGACCCTGGCGTTCACAGGGGGCCAGTGCACACACCAACAGGCGTCACGCCATTGCTTGTCGATAGACAAGCTTTAGCTTATTTTTCAACAACCCTATAATTCACACAAAGGTTAATGAATTGGAATATTAAAAAAACCATGCGTTTCTTAAAAAACGCAAAAGAATACTTATAACTTGTTCTATTCCATTCTTCAAATACCCGCGTCAAGTCGCTGACGTTAGATCAGCTTTGCGGTCTTAGGACCCCCAAGCATCGAACACGGTTCAAGCATTGACCTCCTTCAATTAAAAATACGCTCTGGCCATGCACAAAATCAACAGCTTATTTGCACAAATTGGCCAATTTCAGCCCAAGTACTTGGACAATTCTGCATGGACGGGACACCTGCCATTTGCAGGGTGGCTGATTTTGAGCAAAAGACCCCAAGTCTTGGTCGAATTGGGTACCCATGGGGGAAGTTCTTATTTCTCCTTTTGCCAAGCCATTGAAGCGTGCCAAGCGACAACACGTTGCTTTGCGGTGGACACCTGGGGAGGAGATGAACACGCGGGTCACTATGAGAGCAGTATTTTCGAGAAAGTCTCGACCTACAACCAAGCCCATTACGCTTCGTTTTCTACGCTGCTTCAAAAAACGTTTGACGAAGCACTCCAAGACATCGAGGACCGCAGTGTGGACCTCTTGCACATTGACGGTCTTCACACCTATGAGGCCGTTCGACACGACTTTGAGACGTGGTTGCCCAAACTCGCCCCCGGCGCACTCGTCTTGTTTCACGACACCGCCGTCAAAGAAGGTGGCTTTGGTGTTTGGCGGTTTTGGGATGAGATCAAAGCTCGTTACCCCTTGAACTTTGAGATGCAACATTCTTTTGGTCTCGGTGTGATTCAAATCCCCACACCATCGGGCGACGATGAGTTGGACTGGCTCAAAGAAAGTCCACAAT
>CAIOTD010000045.1 GCA_903861115.1 uncultured Burkholderiales bacterium | reverse complement strand
CCTGTTGGCAATCATGTCCCTCAAACGAGTTTTCCCGTTGGCGGGATAAAAGTGGGTGTGCTCAATGGCTTGTAGCGCCAAGGCTCGGAGTGTTTGTGGAGACTTCTCTTTTGTGAAAATGCCCTCGCCCTCATCCATTCGGATGAACCACTGCGACGCTGCACGGTAAATCACGGGCGTCTTGTGACGCCAGCAGTGAGGGTAACTGTGGGTGATGGGCTGAGTGGCAAGAAGACGGCCTGCCTCTTTTAAGGTGCTCAAAATGGACGGGATGGCTTTCCAAATGTGTTGTCCACCAAAGAGCGCAAAATCTTGGGCATAGACGCCATTGGCTTGAACGGGGTTCAAGATGTCGTCATAAGCCATGCCGTGGGCTTTGCAGCTGTTGAAGTCATCCACACCATAGGCCGGGGCCGAGTGAACAATGCCTGTGCCCTCGTTGGCTGTGGCGTAGTCGGCCAAATAGATCGGCGAGCGTCTCTTGAAGCCTTCGTGCACGTGAGACAAAGGATGATCAAACTCTAGACCCGCCAAGGCTTGACCTTGTGTGGTGGCCAAGACTTGACCCGTCAAGGCCCAGCGCTCGAGCGACTTTTCAACCAAGTCGCTCGCCACCATCATGAGGCCTTTGTCGGTGTCGACCAACGCATAC
Organism: uncultured Burkholderiales bacterium; assembly: GCA_903861115.1. Classification (GTDB taxonomy): domain Bacteria; phylum Pseudomonadota; class Gammaproteobacteria; order Burkholderiales; family Burkholderiaceae_C; genus Limnohabitans. Next base: position 36,613 of record CAIOTD010000045.1, on the reverse strand, counting down.
TCAAGCTCGGCATTTAAATTCAAGGCCTGGTTGGCAGGAATCGTCCATGCCGTGGTGGTCCAAATGACGGCATAAGCGGGTTTGCTTAAATGCTGCAGGCCAAACGCTTTGGCGAGCTGCTCCGGTTGCGCGCACAAAAAGGCCACATCCAAGGTGTCGCTTTTCTTGTCAGCGTATTCGATCTCAAATTCGGCCAAAGAGGACGCGCAGTCAAAGCACCAGTAAACGGGTTTCAAGCCCCGGTAGACAAAGCCGCGCTCAATGACGCGTTTAAAGGCCCTTAACTGACCTGCTTCATTGGACGGGTCCATGGTTCGATAGGGGCGAAGCCAGTCACCAAGCACCCCTAGGCGCTGAAAGTCCTCGCGTTGCTGGTCAATTTGCTCGTTCGCATAAGCACGGCTTTTGCTTTGCATGTCGTCGCGACTGAGTTGGCGACCGTGAAGTTTTTCAATGGCGTTTTCAATCGGCAAGCCATGGCAGTCCCATCCCGGGATGTACTGTGCATCAAAACCAGCGAGCTGCTTGGATTTGATGATCATGTCTTTCAGGACTTTGTTCAATGCATGCCCGATGTGCAGTTTGCCGTTCGCATAGGGTGGACCATCGTGCAAAACGAACAAAGGCGCACCGTGTCTGGCCAAGCGCAGCTTTTGGTAGGTGCCCTCAGTGGCCCAATTTTTTACCCATGCGGGTTCGCGCTTGGGCAAGTCCCCTCTCATGGGAAAAGGCGTGTCCGGCAAATTGAGCGTTTTTCTGTAATCGGTGGTTTGAGTCATGAAAGAGGTGTAGAAAAAAGTATGGAGTCAAAAAAGTCAAATGCCAAAGTGCGCTCAATTGGGGCCTGTCACACAATTCAGGTGCTTGGGAGGTGTTTAAACCACTCACGTGCACGAAAGCAGTCGTCTTGAATGCCCTTTTGCAAGGCCGCCAAGCTGTCGTATTTCAGTTCATCATGAAGTTTGTGCAGCAATTCAATTTTAATGATTTTACCGTAGCCGCCCTCTATTGAGAGCCCCGAGGGCCAATCCAAGCAATGTGTTTCCAATAAGATCTGTCCGCCATTGACATCGTTGGGGTCCAGCGTTGGACGAACGCCAAAATTGGCAACGCCGTGCAAAGCCTTGGGTGAGAGGCCATGCACCAAGACCACAAAAATACCTTGTGTGGCCGCACTTTGGGCTTTAAAGCGGATGTTGAGCGTTCTCGCGTCCAGGCTTCGTCCCAATTGGCGACCATAGACCACATGGCCAGAAATGGCGTAGGGTCGACCCAGCAACTGAGCCGCCTCTTGCATTTGCCCTTTGCTGAGTGCCAAACGAACGGCAGAGCTAGAAACGCGCAGGGGCGTGTAGGACGTGTTGTCCTCAAAGGGGTGCAAGCCTTCTGCCTGTGCTTGGGTGGGCTGCTCAATGCTTCTAGGCAAGGAGATCTCGTAGCTGTTCATTTTGCCCACATCCAGGCCCAACTGCTGCCCCATTTGGGTGAGCATGTGGTGGTCTCCTGCTCTTTGTTTGCCAAAGCGAAAGTCATCTCCCACCAAAATGTATTTGGCCCCCAAGCCCTGCACCAACACCTCTTGCACAAAGGCTTGAGGAGACTGATTGGCCAGTTGCTCATCAAACCTGAGAACCACACACTGATCGACCCCACAGCGCCTGAGTTCGTCCAGTTTGTCCCTCAAGTTGGCAACCCGAGGGGGAGCCAAGTTGGGGTTGTGGGTGAGTTTGGCAAAGAACTCTCTGGGGTGGGGCTCAAAGGTCATGACGCAACTGGGCACGCCTCTGTGGCGTGCTTCTGAATTGAGCAGTGCCAGCATGGCTTGGTGTCCCCGGTGGACGCCATCAAAATTGCCGATGGTCAACGCACAAGGTTTGGCCAATTCGGGGTGCTGAAATCCTCTGAAAATTTTCATGATTGAGGTCGGGTTGTCCAAAGATACATGTTTGTCACGAAAAGAAGGTATATTGTCTATGCAAAGTGAGGGTGCGTTACTTTGGCGCTCTTTTTTAAGTGCAAAATTTTGTCCCGCAGACTTAAAAAAGTGCTTGCAAGGGCGCACGTTCTTGATGGATTGACATTTGAGTTGGACTCAAAGGGAGGCTTTCTTTGAAAGTTTTGAAGTTATCCGCACAAGGTTTGCCCCAGTCTTGGATCACGCTCGAGCAAGCCGTGACCCATTATGCTGCCAACGACGTTCGCTGGGAGGCGGGCGCGCAAATTGCCGTCTTTCGTGGCGGGCACAACGCGCTCACGGGACTTCAATCCATCATCAAGGTCAACAGCATCATTGGCACGCGAGGGGTCCCCAGCATCAGTCCCTTTGCGCTTCGCCCAGGACTGAACAACGGCAAGCTCTTTGCCAGAGACAGAAACATGTGCGCTTACTGTGGGGGCTTGTTCTCTGTGCTTGAGTTGACAAGAGAGCACATCATTCCCTTTGCGCAGCAAGGCATCGACACCTGGATGAATGTGGTGACTGCGTGCCGCTCATGCAACTTGAGGAAAAGCAGTCGCACGCCTGAGCAAGCCAAGATGCCGCTGTTGTACGCCCCTTATGTGCCTTCTTTGTGGGAGGACTTTATTTTGAGAAATCGCCGAATTTTGGCCGATCAAATGGAGTTTTTGACGGCACATTTGCCCAAAAATTCTAGGCTTTTCGATCAGCCCTTTTGTGCCGATTGAGCGGTCTGCTTGATCCAGTTTTCAATGACCCGGGGGTAGAGCACGTGTTCTTGGGTGAGAACTCTAGAGGCCAAACTGTGCTCGGTGTCTGAGGGCAAAACGGGTACCACCGCTTGATCAATGATCCGTCCCGCGTCCAGCACCTCGCTCACCCAGTGGACACTGGCGCCAGCGAATTTAACACCCGCTTCAATCGCGCGTTTGTGCGTGTGCAGTCCCGTAAAAGCCGGAAGCAAGGAGGGGTGGATGTTCATCATTTTTCCCGCGTAATGGCCAACAAAGTGTGGACTCAAAATGCGCATGAAGCCGGCCAAAACGATCAAATCAGGCGCATGGGGCGCCAGTGTTTGGATCAACGCCTCTTCGAAGGCTCGCCTAGGTTCGGGCTCTTGAAGAAACCCTTTGTGGTCAAGGACTTGGGTTTTTAAACCTTGGCTTTGAGCCCATGCAAGGCCGCCCGCATTGGGGTCGTTGGAGAGCACGAGCGCGATCTGGGTGTGATGGCGTTCAAGCCATTGAGCCTTTTGAGCGCGTTTGGCGATGCTTTTCATGTTGGAGCCCCCGCCGGAGATCAAGATGACAATGTTTTTCATGGGTAATCAAGTGCAATGGGGTGGACGCGGGAAAAGGGCTTGAGCGCTTAACTTGTCTAGACAACAAACCACGGGGTCGTGAGAGGATGTTGTTTTTCTGAGCAACAATCAAGGTGCCATGATTTTTTCAAATCTTGGCACAGATTGTCCATCAATTTCAACGCTTTCTAAAAACATCTGTGCAGGTCGAACCCAAGTGCCGCCTTCCTTTTTGAGCGCTTCATAAACGACCAAGGTCTCCAATGTCTCGCTGTGCAAGGCCATGCACAGCACCTTGTACTGTCCACCTTTGTAGTGCCGATAATTGCCGGGCTCGATAAAAATAGTGGGTTTTGGAATTGTGTCGCTCATGAGTGAGAGAATACACCCTTATGCATCCAAAATTACTCCTCCAAGCTTGTAGCGACTTAGTTCGCGCCGTTGTCCAATTTGATCACCCAGCGGATGCTGTGGTGTCAAAATTCTTTCGCGATCATCGCAAAACATATGCCCTTGGGCAAAGAGAGAGGTCTTTGTTGGCCGAGACGGTCTACAACGTGCTCCGTTTTAAACTTCGCTACGATCATTTTGCGCCCTCGGGCTCCGGACCCAAGGAGAGACGCTTGGCGATTTTGGGCTTTGCGCAGTACCTCTTGGACCAATCGCCAACGGGTGCCCCCAAGATGAGTTTGAGGCCTTCTGAGGTGCCCAAAAAGAGCCCCAGCAAGGACGCTCAGCGCTACAAGGCCAACGAGGCCGCACAAAAAAATCGTCATTCACCCAAAGACGAAGGACCCATTGAGTTTTTAAAGGCGGCCTTGACGGAGCCTGAAATTCGTTGGATTGAAGATTGTTTAAAGATCGATACGGCGGACTTGTTGGATCGCCATCGCCACAATTTGCCTGAATGGTTGGTGGAGCCTTTGAAGGCCCAATTGGGGAGCGAGTTTTGGGACTTGGTGGACGCGATGAACGCCTCTGCACCCCTTGATTTAAGGGTCAACAGCTTTGTTGCCAAGCGCGAAGATGTCCAGGCGCAATTGAAAGCCGATGGCATCAAGGCGGTCCCCACCCCCTTCAGTCCCTGGGGTTTGAGGATTGCTGGCAAGCCCTCATTGAGTGATTTGGCGTGCTTTAAAAACGGCGCCATTGAAGTCCAAGACGAGGGCTCGCAATTGTTGGCGCTGTTGCTGGATGCCAAAAGGGGTGAGATGGTGGTGGACTTTTGTGCCGGTGCGGGTGGCAAGACCTTGGCCATTGGTGCGGGCATGAGAAACACGGGTCGCTTGTATGCGTTTGATACGTCGGCCCATCGACTCGACGCATTGAAGCCTAGACTTGCAAGAAGTCAGCTCTCCAACGTGCACCCAGCTGTGATTGCGCACGAGCGCGACGAGCGCGTGAAGCGACTGAGCGGCAAAATTGACCGTGTCTTGGTCGATTCACCTTGTTCGGGTCTGGGCACGCTCAGAAGAAATCCTGACCTCAAATGGAGGCAGTCGCTGCAAGGCATTGAGCAGTTGCTCGTCAAGCAAAAGGACATTTTGACGAGTGCGGCCAAGTTGATCAAAGTCGGTGGCCGTTTGGTCTATGCCACGTGCAGCTTGCTCGAAGAGGAGAATGAAAAAATTGCGCAAGCGTTCTCTCTTGCGCATCCAGGCTTTAAGGTGGTGAGCGCGCAAGAGGTGTTGGAACAATTAAAAATCCAAAACGCCCAAGCGTTGTGCACGCCCGACGGCACGTTCTTGCGGCTTTGGCCCCACCGGCATCATTGCGATGGCTTCTTTGCCGCGATCTGGGAGCGTGCCTCTTAAAGCGTCCCCCCATTTGGCGTTTGCTCAAATGAATGGGACCTTCAAAAGGGTGTTTCAAGTGCAAGACAAGTCGCCAGACAAAGCCCATTTTTTGACCTAAAAAGTGCCATCGGCGCTAAAATGAGATGCGTGACATTCTTTTTTTAGGGCTTTGATACCTTTATGACATTGATGACTTCCCCCCTCATTTATGAGGTGCTGACGTGGGCCGATGCGGGCTTGTTGAATTTAAGTGCTGGGTCGCTGTTGATCGTGACTTTGGCGCTCACACACATCACCATTGCGGGCGTGACGATTTATCTGCATCGCCACCAAGCGCACCGCGCTTTGGATTTGCATCCCGCTGTGGCGCATTTTTTCAGGGCTTGGCTGTGGTTGACCACGGGCATGCAAACCAAAGCATGGGCCGCCATTCACAGAAAGCACCACGCCAAATGTGAAACACCAGAAGATCCCCACAGCCCTCAAACGCGCGGGCTCAAGACTGTTTTTTGGCGCGGTGCGGAGTTGTACCGAGCCGAAGCCAATAATTTAGAAACCTTGCAGAAGTATGGTCACGCAACCCCCAATGACTGGATTGAAAAGCACTTGTACAGTCGCTTTCCTTGGCAAGGCTTGGCGCTGATGTTGATCATTGATTTCACGCTCTTTGGGGTCATCGGACTCACGATCTGGGCGGTTCAAATGCTTTGGATTCCAGTGACCGCTGCAGGCATCATCAACGGTGTTGGACATGTGTGGGGTTATCGCAATTTTGAAGCGCCTGATGCCAGTACCAACATTGTCCCTTGGGGCATTTTGATTGGAGGCGAGGAGTTGCACAACAATCACCACACCTACCCCACCTCAGCCAAACTGTCGATCAAGCCTTATGAGTTTGACATTGGATACGTCTACATCAAGACCTTGTCATTGTTGGGCTTGGCCAAAATCAAGAAAGTTCCGCCCAAATTGGAAACGGGTGCCATCAAGCCTGTGGCCGATGAAAAGACCTTGGAGGCGTTGATTGCCAATCGTTATGAGGTGATGGCCAACTACGCTTTGAAGATGAAGAGCGTTTATCAGCAAGAGCTCAAAAATTTGAACCGCCAGTTGGACAACTCGGTTCAAAAGACCGCCAAGCGGTGGGTGCACCGCGATGCTGAAAAAATTCCACAATCCGCCTTTCAAGCCTTGCAAGCGGCTCGAGAGGCCATGCCCAAGATTGACACCATGATTCGCATGCGAGAAGAGTTGCGTGGGCTGTGGTTGTCCACCACCCTTTCAACGGAGCAACTCACCCAAGAGTTGCAAGCCTGGTGCAACAAGGCCGAGCAAAGTGGCATTTTGGCATTGAGAGAGTTCTCCACCGTTTTGCGCTCAGCAAGCGTTTAGGTCCACTCATGGGTTGCCGTCATTGTTGAAAAGTTCAACAATTTGATCGATCTTCCCCATTAAAAAAGCCGACCCATTGTTCAATGAGGTCGGCTTTCTTTGTGCCTGTGCGCAACAAAAAAACCCTGCATTGTGCAGGGTCTGAGATCACTTGAGCTTGGTCTCTTTGTATTCCACGTGTTTGCGTGCTTTGGGATCAAATTTCATGATCGCCATTTTTTCAGGCATGGTCTTTTTGTTTTTACTGGTGGTGTAAAAATGTCCAGTGCCTGCAGTTGATTCGAGTTTGATTTTCTCGCGTCCGCCTTTAGAAGCCATGATGTCGTCCTTTCAATGGGGTTGATCAAGCTTGACCACGAGCGCGCAAATCTGCGAGCACGGTATCAATGCCTTTTTTGTCGATTAAGCGAAGCGCTGCACTTGAAACGCGCAGACGAACCCAACGGTTCTCACTCTCAACCCAGAAACGACGGTATTGTAAATTGGGTAAAAATCTACGCTTGGTTTTGTTGTTGGCGTGGGAGACATTGTTCCCAACCATTGGGCCTTTGCCCGTTACTTCACATACACGTGCCATTTTGGTCACTCCTAAAACGGTTGTTGCCGACGCAAGAACCTCACCTCGCCAGTAGGGGGGCGGTATCCCCATGTTTGGATCTTTCTCACCACGGTGGGATTGAAAGATGCCAAGCCCACGATTATAGCTTGAGAAAACCCATCTGGCAAAGTGCGAAAGCACTTTGACCCCAAGCAGAGGGGTCAAGCACCCTCCGGAATTAATTAAAAAGAATTAATTTTGCTCTAGGAAACGTTGTGCGTCCAATGCAGCCATGCACCCTGTGCCTGCACTGGTGATCGCTTGTCGGTAGACATGGTCTTGCACGTCTCCTGCCGCAAACACCCCTTGAATGCTGGTCATGGTGGCAAAGCCTTGAAGGCCGCCTTGGGTGATGATGTAGCCATCCTTCATCTGGAGTTGGTTGGCAAAAATCTCCGTGTTGGGTTGATGTCCAATGGCAATGAAGCAGCCCTGTACATCCACATCTTTGGTGGCCTCTGGGGTGCTCAACGTGGATTTGAGCCTCACGCCTGTGACCCCCGATGGGTCGCCCAGCACCTCTTGCAGTTCACGGTGCAACTCCAAGACGATTTTGCCGCTTTGGACTTTTTCCATCAATTTGTCGATCATGATGGGTTCGGCTCGGAATTTGTCCCTGCGGTGAATCAAGTGCACACGACTTGCAATGTTGGAGAGATACAGGGCCTCTTCAACCGCGGTGTTGCCTCCCCCCACCACGCAAACGGCTTGCTCTCTGTAGAAGAAACCGTCGCAAGTGGCGCAACCTGAGACGCCGCGACCCATAAAGGACTGCTCGCTTGGCAGTCCCAAGTACTTGGCCGAGGCGCCCGTTGCAATGATCAAGGCGTCGCAGGTGTATTGGCCCGAGTCCCCTTGAAGGGTGAAGGGGCGGTGGGTTAAGTCCACTTGATTGATGTGATCAAACACGATTTCAGTCTTAAAGCGCTCGGCGTGCTCCAAAAAACGCTGCATCAACTCTGGGCCTTGCACACCATGGACGTCAGCAGGCCAATTGTCAACCTCGGTGGTCGTCATGAGTTGACCGCCTTGAGCGATGCCGGTGATCAAAAGAGGTTGTAAGTTGGCGCGTGCTGCATAAATGGCGGCGGTGTAACCCGCAGGGCCTGAGCCCAGGATCAGCACCTTGGCGTGTTTAGTGGGATTGGACATGATGGCTTGGGTTTCTCGCTAGAAATAAGGGGTCAAGGTGATGGCCCATGGTGCAGGCCCTTTGATTTTTATCACAATGCGCTATTGTAAGTTCACGCCGGAGCAATCGATGGCGTGCTCTTCAATTTCTTGGGGCCTGGCAAAGGCCATTGTGCCTGTTTACTCAATACAATTGGGGGCTAGAAAACGAAAAAAACTCTCAGTTGAACGACCCTTTTTGGGGTAAGCTCTTCTCCCAATATGACCTACTCCTTGAATACTTTGCGAAATGAACCCCCCGAGCCCGATCAAATGACGGGCTTTAGACGGTTCACACAAGAAATTGCGCTGACCGTGGGGTTCGTCTTTCTGGTGTTTTGGCTCGTCTCCATGCTCACGCATCAGACCCAGGACCCCGCATGGACCACCTCTGGCGCTTTGAACAAAACCCTCAACTGGGGCGGCAAAATAGGGGCTTGGCTCAGTGACATGAGTTTCTTTCTTTTTGGTTATTCCATCGTGTGGTGCTATTTGGCAGGGGTGTCGTCTTGGGTGGCGGCTCTTTTGGGCAGGCTGCACACAGAGCGCGTGAACGCGTCCAAGGAGGCTCAGGCAAGTCGCACGGCCCACCATTGGCTTGATACGCCGTGGTCCTTTTGGAGCGGTTTGGTGCTGTTGATGGTCTCCAGCACGGGTTTGGAGTGGACGCGGTTGTACCGTTTTGATCACCACTTGCCGGGTCACTTTGCCGGGGGGGTCTTGGGTTATTTGACAGGCTCCTTTGGCGTAAAGTGGCTCGGGTTCAATGGCTCAGGGTTGATTTTCATCATCTTCATGATCGTTGGGGGCGCTTGGGTGTTCAAGTTCTCCTGGGTGGAGTTGGCCGAGAACTTGGGTGCACAACTGGACGAATGGTTCATCGCCTTCAAGGAAAAGAGAGAAATCGCTCAAGACTTGGCGATGGGGCAAGCCGCCGCCAAAGAGCGCGAAGAGGTCTCGGTGGTTGAGCGCATCGAGGCAATTGAGCACCCGCATGTGACCAAGTTGGTGTATGAGCCCGAGGTCTTGGAGGTGCCCAAAAGCACGCGCATTGCCAGAGAGCGCCAAAAGCCTCTCTTTACCGATTTACCGGACTCCAATTTGCCGCAAGTCGATTTGTTAGACAGCTCGGCCGCTCGGCAAGACACCGTCTCGCCTGAGACCCTAGAGATGACGAGTCGGCTCATTGAGAAGAAATTAAAGGACTTTGGCGTTGAGGTGCGCGTGGTTGCTGCCGCGCCTGGCCCAGTCATCACCCGCTACGAAATTGAACCCGCCACGGGCGTCAAAGGTTCACAGATTGTCAATTTGGCCAAAGATTTGGCCCGCTCATTGAGCTTGGTGTCTATTCGGGTGGTGGAGACCATACCTGGGAAAAATTTCATGGCCCTGGAGTTGCCCAACGCAAGAAGGCAATCCATCAAGCTCAGCGAGATTTTGGGTTCAGACATTTACAACGAAGCCAAGTCCATGCTCACCATCGGTCTGGGCAAAGACATTGTGGGCAACCCCGTGGTGGCCGATTTGGGCAAAATGCCCCATGTCTTGGTTGCGGGGACCACCGGTTCAGGTAAATCGGTGGGCATCAATGCCATGATCTTGTCTCTTTTGTACAAGGCCGAAGCAAGAGATGTTCGCTTGTTGATGATCGATCCCAAGATGCTTGAGATGAGTGTTTATGAGGGCATCCCCCATTTGTTGGCCCCCGTGGTGACCGACATGCGCCAAGCTGCACATGCGCTCAATTGGTGTGTCATAGAGATGGAGCGTCGCTACAAATTGATGAGCAAATTGGGTGTGAGAAATTTGGGCGGCTACAACATCAAAATCGATGAGGCCGCACACGAGGGCAACTTCATCTACAACCCCTTCAGTTTGACGCCCGATTCTCCAGAACCCCTCACGCGACTGCCCCACGTGGTGGTGGTGATCGATGAGTTGGCAGACTTGATGATGGTGGTGGGCAAAAAAATTGAGGAGCTGATTGCTCGACTGGCACAAAAGGCAAGAGCTGCAGGCATTCATTTGATCTTGGCCACTCAACGCCCCAGTGTGGATGTGATCACCGGCTTGATCAAAGCCAATATACCGACACGCATCGCCTTTCAAGTCAGCAGCAAAATTGATTCAAGAACGATTTTGGATCAAATGGGGGCCGAGGCCTTGCTCGGGATGGGTGACATGCTCTACATGCCAAGCGGCACAGGTTTCCCCATCCGCGTGCATGGCGCTTTTGTCAGCGATGAAGAGGTCCACCGTGTGGTCAGTTACTTGAAGACGCAAGGCGCACCCGATTATGTGGAAGGGATTTTGGAGGGGGGTGTCGTGGATGCGGAGACGGGAGAGATTGATCTCTTTGGCGAAAGTGGTGGAGAAAAAGATCCCCTGTACGATCAAGCGGTGGAGATAGTGTTGAAAAACAGAAAAGCCAGCATCTCTTTGGTTCAACGGCATTTGAAAATTGGCTACAACCGAGCGGCCCGTTTGGTCGAGGACATGGAGCGTGCGGGCTTGGTGAGTTCAATGAGCAGCAGTGGGCACCGCGAAATTTTGGTGCCCGCGGGCAACAACGCGTGAGCTCCATCAAGGCTTTATCCAACTGTACGCCCACCATGAGCGCCTTGCCTGCCTGTGTCAAAAAGCAGCGCTCTCGTGCAACGATGGCGGCGTTCTTTGCGCTCTTTGTGCTCTTTTGCATCGGCGCACAAGCCGATGCCCTTCAAACACTCAATGTGTTCTTGAAAACCACGCAAAGCGCGCAAGCCTCTTTCACGCAAACCGTGACGTCTGCCACCAAAGAGGGGCAGGTGAGCAAAAGAAAAGTCTCCAAGGGGACCTTTGCGTTCATTCGTCCGCATCAATTTCGCTTTGATTACACGTCTCCCTACGCACAACTGATCTTGGCCGATGGTCAAACACTGTGGGTGTACGACAAAGACATTGCGCAAGTCAGCAGCAAACCCCAGTCTCAAGCCTTGGGCAACACGCCCGCGGCCATGATGGCGCTTGCAAGCGATGTGGGCATGATTCAAAAAGACTTTTACCTTGAGAGTTTGCCCCCTTCAGAGGGCTTGGAGTGGGTCAAAGGCACGCCTAAAAAACCCGATGGGCCCTTGCTCTTTGTGCGCTTTGGGCTCAAACAAACCGAGCAAGGCGTGAGCCTTTTGCGCCTTGAGATGAGGGATGCTTTTTATCAAGACTCGGCGTTGACGTTCACGGATTTTCAAGTCAATCCCAAAGCGTTGTTGCCCGATCATTTTGCGTTCAAGCCGCCAGCCGGTGTCGAGGTGATCAGGCAGTGAAAGACGCTTTGTTTGAGCCCCTCGCACCCAAGCATGAGCCCTTGGCTGAGCGATTGCGCCCAAAATCCCTCGATGAAGTCGCAGGGCAAGAGCATTTGCTCTCTCCAGGGATGGCCCTCAGATTGGCGTTCGACTCGGGTGTGCCCCACAGCTGTATTTTTTGGGGGCCACCGGGTGTGGGCAAGACCACGCTTGCAAGGCTGATGGCCGGGGCCTTTGACGCCCAATTCATCATGATCAGTGCGGTGCTGGGCGGTGTGAAAGAAATACGCGAGGCGGTTGATCGCGCCAACGCCTTTCAGCAGTCACACCCCAATAAGCGAACCTTGGTGTTTGTGGACGAAGTGCATCGCTTTAACAAATCGCAGCAAGATGCTTTCTTGCCGCACGTCGAGTCAGGACTTTTGACGTTCATCGGTGCCACCACCGAGAACCCCTCCTTTGAGGTCAACTCGGCGCTCTTGTCTCGGGCGCAAGTCTACGTGTTGCGCCCCTTGGGCGTGCAAAGTTTAGAGGCCTTGATTGACAAGGCGAGCGCCTTGGTGCCGGTGCCCGCTTTGAACGCGCAGGCCAGGGCGCGCTTGGTGAGTTTTGCCGATGGGGATGCAAGGCGTTTGCTCAATACCTTAGAAATGCTCAGTTTGTTTGACCCTAAGGACACGCTGGCGGATGCTCAAGCAACCCCCGCGCCCAAAGATCTGCTGTGGTTGGAGCAGGTCTTGGGTGAGCAGTTGAGGCGACACGACAAAGGGGGTGAACAGTTCTACGACACGATCAGCGCGCTTCACAAATCGGTCAGAGGCTCCGACCCCGATGCGGCGCTTTACTGGATGGCGCGCATGCTGGACGGCGGCGTGGACCCCAGTTACATCGCCAGAAGAATGATCAGAATGGCCAGTGAGGACATTGGCCTGGCCGATCCAAGGGCCCTCAGCATGGCGTTGGAGGCCATGCAGACCCTGGAGAGACTGGGCTCACCTGAGGGTGAGTTGGCCTTGGCGCAGTGCGTGGTTTACCTGAGCGTTGCACCCAAATCCAACGCGGTCTACAAGGCCTTTAAAGCGGCCCAACAATTTGTCAAAGCCGATCAAACGCGCGACGTGCCATTGCGGCTGAGAAATGCGCCCACGCAAATGATGAAACAACTCGATTACGGTCGTGCCTATCGGTATGCGCACGATGAGCCTGAGGCGTTTGCGGCCGGGGAGCATTACTTTCCAGACGACTTGAAAGCGCAAACGTTTTATGCGCCCGTGGCCAGAGGGCTAGAGATCAAAATTGCAGAAAAACTCAAGCATTTGCAAGACTTGAACCAACAAGCCCAGCAACCACAAGCCCAGCCCCCAACTGAGAAAAAATAGAGCTCACTTCAACATGGACGTTCTCATTCAACAAATCATCAATGGCTTGGTTTTGGGCAGCATGTATGCCTTGGTCGCGCTTGGCTACACCATGGTGTACGGCATCATCAATTTGATCAATTTCGCACACGGTGAAGTGTTGATGGTGGGGGCGTTGACGAGCTGGAGTGTGATGACATGGTGGGCACAAGCATGTCCCGAGTGGCCTGAGAGTGTGGGCTTTGTCCTCTCCTTGCTCGCGGCGTGTGGGGTCTGCGGGGGCTTGAATTATTTCATTGAAAAAGTCGCTTACCGTCCTTTGCGCCGAGCCCCCAAGTTGGCCCCTTTGATCACGGCCATTGGCCTGTCGATCTTGTTGCAAACGCTGGCCATGATCATCTGGAAGCCCAATTACAAGTCCTACGTGAGCCCCTTTGGCACCACCCCGATCGACGTGTTGGGGGCCGTGATCTCACCCACCCAGATGATGATTTTGGGGGTGACAGCGGTGCTGCTTTTGGCGCTGATGGTTTTGGTCAACACGACCCGTCTTGGGCGCGCCATGCGGGCGACTTCAGAGAGCGCACAAATGGCCTCCTTGATGGGGGTCAAACCCGATCAGGTGATTTCTCTGACCTTTGTCATCGGTGCGGTCTTGGCGGGGGTGGCTGGTGTGATGTGGGCGGCCAACTTTGGCACCGTTCACCACGCCATGGGATTTTTGCCAGGCTTGAAGGCGTTCACCGCCGCGGTCTTGGGGGGCATTGGCAATTTGCCGGGCGCTGTGGTGGGCGGCTTGTGTCTGGGGCTCATCGAGTCGATTGGTTCGGGCTATTTGGGCGAGCTCACTGGGGGCGTCTTGGGCAGTCAGTACTCCGACATTTTTGCGTTCTTGGTGCTCATTTTGATGCTCACCTTAAGGCCTTCGGGTCTTTTGGGTGAGAAACTTGCAGAAAGAGCCTGAGCGACATGAAGGAGCGTCAACGCCGTCCAGTTTTCTCCTTTGCGCAGATGCGCAAAGGACACGCCATGCTCTTTGCGCTGGGCCTCTTGGTGCTGCCCTTGATGCTGCAACCCTTTGGCAACGCTTGGGTCAGAATTTTAGACATGGCACTCATCTACACCTTGCTCGCTTTGGGGCTCAACATCGTCGTGGGTTTTGCGGGTCTGCTGGATTTGGGCTATGTGGCCTTTTTTGCGGTGGGCGCGTATTTGTATGCGCTTTTGGCCTCTCCTCAACTCTTGGAGCTTTTGGGCACGTGTGCATTTTTAGTGCCCTATTTAAGTTCAGGCATCCACTTGCCTTGGTGGTTGATCATGCCCATGGCCGCCGTGCTGGCCGCGGGCATGGGGGTCTTGCTGGGTGCGCCCACCTTGAAGCTCAGAGGGGATTATTTGGCCATTGTGACCTTGGGGTTTGGGGAGATCATCCGAGTCTTTTTAAACAACTTGGATCAGCCCATCAACATCACCAATGGCCCGCGCGGTTTGGGTTCGATCGATCCCATTCAAATTGCGGGTCATCCTTTGTCTAAGAAGTTGATGCTCGGTGAGTTTGAGCTTGCTGGCGTGACGCAATACTATTACCTCATGCTGCTCTTGGTGGTCTTGGGTGTCGTGCTTTGCTCAAGACTGCAGCATTCAAGAGTGGGTCGCGCATGGGTGGCCATTCGTGAAGATGAAATTGCGGCTCAATCCATGGGGCTCAACACGCGCAACTTGAAGTTGCTCGCCTTTGCCTTGGGGGCGACATTTGGTGGGGTCTCTGGGGTTTTGTTTGCCGCCTTTCAAACGTTCATTTCGCCTGAGTCCTTTGGTCTGGGCGAGTCGGTGATGATTGTGGCCATGGTGGTTTTGGGGGGGCTGGGGCATTTGCCCGGTGTGGTGCTGGGCGCTTTGTTGCTGGCCACCTTGCCCGAACTGTTGCGTTATGTGGCCACCCCTTTGCAAGACCTCACGGGTGGGCGCATCGATGCGGCCATTTTGCGCCAACTGTTGATTGCGTTGACCATGGTGGCGGTCATGCTTGTGAGACCTCAAGGCCTGTGGCCCGCGCCAGAGCGGCAAACCAAGGAGGACGAGCAATGAGTGAGGCGCGCGTCGTCTTGGAAGTCCTCGGAGCCAGCAAACACTTTGGGGGCTTGCAGGCTTTGCAGGGCGTCAATTTGACGCTCAGACAAGGCGAGGTCTATGGACTCATCGGCCCCAACGGTGCGGGCAAGACCACCTTCTTTAACGTCATCACGGGTTTGTACAAAGCCGATGAGGGCGAGTTCTCCATCAATGCGGTGAGGTACGAGCCCAGTGCCGTGGACTTGGTGGCCAAGGCAGGGATTGCAAGAACCTTTCAAAACCTTCGCTTGTTCAAAGAAATGACGGTGCTTGAAAACGTCATGGTGGCTGAGCACATCAAAACCCATGTGGGTGTTTGGGGGGCCTTGTTCCAAACGCAGGCGTTCAAAAAAGAGGAACAAGCCATCAAAACCCGTGCGCAAGAACTTTTGGCGTACGTGGGCATTGAACATTTGGGCCACCAAAGAGCAAAGACCTTGAGTTATGGCGACCAAAGGCGCTTGGAGATCGCACGCGCATTGGCCACAGCGCCCAAGGTCTTGGCGCTTGATGAGCCCGCCGCTGGCATGAACGCCACAGAAAAATTGGCGCTCAGGGCCTTGATTCAAAAAATTCGTTTGAGTGGTGTGAGCGTTTTGCTCATTGAGCACGATGTGAAACTGGTGATGGGTTTGTGTGACCGGGTGAGCGTCTTGGATGAGGGCCGCTTGATTTGTGAAGGCCTGCCACAAGAGGTTCAATCCAACCCCAGGGTCATTGAAGCGTATTTGGGTTTAGGAGCCGCGAGCCATGGATAAACCGGGTCTGATCGGGCCACGCACGCCTTTGCTGTGGGTCAACGATGTGTGCGTGAGCTATGCGGGCATTCGAGCCGTCAAGTCCATTGGGTTTGAAGTGCATACGGGTGAGTGCGTGAGTTTGATTGGCTCCAATGGGGCGGGCAAGACCACCACCTTGAAGGCGCTCACGCGACTGTTGCCCATCGAGCGCGGAGAGATTGAATTGGAGGGGCAATCCTTGCTGCCTTTGTCACCCTGGGATTTGGTGGCCAAAGGCATTGTCATGGTGCCAGAGGGGCGAGGCATCTTTGCGCGAATGAGTGTCCAAGAGAATTTAAAGATGGGTGCTTATTTGAGGCTTGATGCGCACGAGGTGGCCCGGGATGAGGAACGCATGTACGCGCTCTTTCCTCGTTTAAAAGAGCGGCGTGGCCACTTAGGGGGGCATCTCTCGGGGGGTGAGCAGCAAATGCTGGCCATGGCCCGAGCCCTCATGGCCAAGCCCCGTTTGTTGATTCTTGATGAGCCCTCCATGGGCTTGTCCCCGATCATGGTGGAGAAAATTTTTGAGGTGATCAGGCGCTTGTCTCAAGAGGGCATGACGATCTTGCTGGTTGAGCAAAATGCAACGCAAGCCTTGATGTTGGCCGATCGGGCCTATGTGATTGAATCGGGCTTGGTCACCATGAGTGGACAGGCGCAAGCGTTGCTCCATGACCCCCTGGTGCGCCAGGCTTACTTGGGGGCTTGAGCGTCGTTTTTTGGGGTGTCCGCCAGGGACAAAAAAGCGTCTGCAAAGAATTCATCGCCTGAGAGTTGTGCCTGCTCCATGAAGTCTTTCCTTGCCGCGTCGACCATGACCGGGGCCCCACAAGCATAGACCTGATGGCCCGATAAATTGGGGTGATCCTCCAAGACCGCTTTGTGAACCCAACCTGTTCTACCCTGCCAAGCGTCCTGTGCTTTGGGCTCAGACAAGACGGGGATGAAACGCAACTGAGGCCAAGCGATGCTGGTCTGCTGGGCCCAATCAAACAAATACAAGTCGGCCAACGTTCTCGCTCCCCAGTACAACGCAATGGGTCGATGTTTAAGGGCCTCATCGCTTGACGTCATCACTTGTTCGATGAGCGCTTTGATTGGGGCAAAGCCCGTGCCGGACGCCAAAAAGATCATGGGCTTGTCACTGGGGCGCAAGAAAAATCCGCCCAAGGGGCCTTCGATGCGAAAGATCTCTTTGTCTTTGAGTGCATGAAACAAATGGTCTGTGAACAAGCCGCCAGGCATGTGGCGCACATGCAGCTCAATGAAGCGCAGAGCGCTGGTGTTTGCGTCGTCCACCGCTTGGACTTGAGGCTTGTCGTTGGCAATGGAGTAGCTGCGCTTTTGGCCGTCCTTTAAAAGAAAATCAATGTACTGGCCCGCTCGAAATTCAAAGGTTTCGGTTTGCGGCAGTTGCAGCTTTAAGAGCATCACATCGGGCGCTTTTTTCTCGGCCGACATCAAACGCACCGGCATCTTTTTAACCGCCGGCATCCCCACATCAAGCACTTGCCTGGACTCCAGCACGATGTCACTGTGCGCACTCGCGCAGCAGGTCAAAATAAAGCCATTGGCCGCATCCTCTGGACTGAGTGCGCGTGCTTGGTGCTCTCCTTGAACGACCGTGCCACTGATTTTTTTACAGCGACAAGATCCACAGGCCCCGTCCTTGCAGCCATACGGCAAAGAGATGCCAGCTTGAATGCCGGCCGCTAAGATATTGCCCCCTTGGGGAACGCTGAATTGGCGAGCACTGGGTTCAATGGTGACGGTGAAAGACATGGCAAGTGTTTGAGGTGAAGACGCTTAGGCGGCGGGTGGAGGAGGGGGTGTCGCGATTTTAACCCTTGAGCGCCCTCAGGTGCAGGGCGGTTTGTCGGGGCGTTTTTTTTGCGGGGCTCGTCAGGCCCAATAGTGTGAGAGAATTTCTCTGTGCCCGAGCAAATGCATTGGCATTTGCATTTGCAAGTGAATGCGCTCGGCCCACACCTCTTCATTGTCCTCTCAAAAAAGCACACGTGTCCATCAACTCTTCCAGCCTGGGTGCCTTGCCCGCACGTTTTAGACGCCCCAGAATTTTGATCGTGGGTTGTGGGGATGTGGGGATGCGAGCGTTGCCCAAGTTGACCCAGTATGCCCGCGTGGTGGTGCTCACCTCGAGCACGCAAAAGATCCCCGCTTTCAGGCGCTTGGGCGTGACCCCCCTTTTGGGCAATTTGGACGAGCCTCAAAGTCTCAGCAGGCTGGCAGGCCTGTCAGAGCGGGTCCTTCATTTGGCGCCGCCTGCAGCCCACGGGACGCAGGACCCAAGAACGCGCGCCCTCTTGAGGGTCCTTTCTCTCAGAACGCCGCCTCAAAAGATGGTGTATGGCTCCACCACAGGGGTGTATGGCAACTGTTTTGGTCAATGGGTCAAAGAGACGCAAGCCGTGAGGCCTCAAAGTGCACGCGCACTTCGCCGCGTGGATGCAGAGCAGCAGTTGCGCTTTTGGGCGCGCAAGTCGTTGACAGGCGCTAGCCTCAATGTCCTCAGAATTCCAGGCATTTACGCCTTGGACAGGGAAGGCGCAACGCCCATCGATCGGATTAAAAAAGGACTGCCTGTTTTAAGCGCGCAAGATGACGTCTACACCAACCACATTCATGCAGATGACTTGGCCCGCGCCTGTCTGCTGGCTTTGTTCAAAGGACAAACCTTGCAAGCCATTCATGTGTGTGACGATGCGCAAATGAAAATGGGTCATTACTACAGCTTGGTGGCGCAGTGGTTCCATTTGCCGCAGCCTCAGGCCATGCGCTTTGATGAGTTGAAGAACCATCTCAGTCCCATGCAGATGAGTTTTTTGTCCGAATCAAGGCGACTGGACAACTCAAAAATGAAGTCAAGTTTGGGGCTCAAGCTGAGGTACCCCAGTCCCAAAGAAGGGCTCGGGGTTGTGGACTCAGCGCTTTAGGTCCGCAAAACGCTTTGCAAATCGCTCGAAGGGTTCAACGCTGAACATTCAACAGCGTGCTGAAGATGTGCTGCGCCTCTTTGGGCAAACAACGCCAGTACGGCCGACTTGCCTGCACTTGGCCCTTCAAGCTGGCCGCCGCCTGCCAGGTCCATCGGGGTTGGTACAAAAAGGCCCGGGCCAAGGCCACCAAATCGGCTTGGCCCGACGCAATGATCTCTTCCGCTTGCTGGGCCTCGGTGATCAAACCCACCGCAATGGTTGAGAGGTGAGACTCGGCTTTGACGCGAGCGGCAAAGGCCACTTGGTAATTGGGCTCCGCCACCACCTTTTGTGCGCTTGAGACGCCGCCCGATGAGATGTGCACAAAATCCGCACCCAGGCTTTTGAGTTGAACACTCAATTGAGCGGTCTCCTCGGGCGTCCATCCACCGTCCACCCAGTCGTAGGCGGAGATGCGCATGCCCAACGTGCCCGTGAACTGGGCCCTGACGGCATTGAACACTTCCAGCGGAAAACGAATGCGGTTTTCAAAACTGCCGCCATACGCATCTGTTCGGTGATTGGCAAGGGGGGAGAGAAATTGGTGGAGCAAATAGCCATGAGCGGCGTGCAATTCAACGGCTTCAATGCCAATGTCTTGGGCGCGCAGGGCCGCTTTCACGAAAGCATCCTTGATGTCCTTCAAGCCCTGCGCCTGCAGCGCCAACGGTGCGCGCTCTTGGGCTTGATGGGGGACGGCCGAGGGCGCCAAGGTGTTCCAGCCGCCTTGCTCCAAGCCGAGCAAGGCGCCGCCATCCCAAGGTGCGGCGCTCGAGGCTTTGCGTCCCGCGTGGCTCAGTTGAATGGCCACAGGCACATGGGGTGCGAGTCGTCTGGCACGGTGCAATTTGTCTTGCAAAGCGCTTGCGCTCTTGTCATCCCACAAGCCCAGACAATGCGGCGTGATGCGTCCCTCGGGGGTGACGCCCGTCGCTTCAATGATCATCATGCCTGAGCCCGAGTTCAATAAATTGGCCCAGTGCATCAAGTGCCAGTCGCTGGCGCATCCCTCGACGCTGGAGTATTGACACATGGGGGCAATCACCACCCGATTGGCCAGCGTCAGGGGGCCTTTGGGTGAGCTGAGTTCGTAGGGGCTGAACAAAAAAGACATGGTGGCGATCCGATCGTGAAAGTCATCTATAAAAAAAGGGGGGCGGCACTCAATCTTTGCGCTCTAGGGGGGGCACCCCGTTCAGTTTCACAGCCGCAAGACCCATGGCCTGTTGGGCTCATTGCGCTTCGATTTTGGCTTCGTGAATGGCCTTGGCCCATTTGGCGGTCTCAAGCTTGCTTCTTTGTGCCAAGGCCTCGGGTGTGCTGGGGTCGGACTCAAACCCGAGGTCCACGAAGCGATCAAGAATGTCTTTGCTGGATGCGGCGTTGTTGGAGGCTTTGTTGAGTTTTAAGATGATGTCCTTTGGCGTGCCTGCGGGGGCAAAGCTTGCAAAGTAGGCAATCAATTCATAGCCTTTGATCCCGAGGGCCTCGTTGACGGTGGGCAACTCGGGGATGGCTTTGGAGCGCTGTGTGGAGGTCACGGCCAAGCCGCGAATTTTGCCCGCTTTGACTTGGGGCAGCATCACCGCAAAGTCAGCGGTGAACATCATCACTTGGCCACCGATCAAGTCGGTCATGGCATTGGGCCCACTTTTGTAGGGAATGTGGTTCAAGTCCATGCCGGCCATTCCCGCCAGCATGGCGGTGGAGACCAGTTGGGAGGTGGAGGCGCTTGCGAAGGTCACCATGCCGGGTTTTTGTTTGGCCATGCTCACGAGGTCTTTGAGTGTTTTGGCGCTCACCTCATTGTTGACCGCCACAATCAAGGGCACCGAGCCCATGAAGGCCACGGGGGCAAAGGCGGTGTCTTGGTCGTAGGGCAGCTTTTTCATCAAGCTCTTCAAGGCCGCATTGGTGCTGTTGGTGCCAAAGAGCAAGGTGTAGCCATCGGCGGGCGCTTTGGCCACAAAGTCAGCGCCAATCATGCCATTGACGCCCACTTTGTTTTCAACCACCAAGGGTTGCTCCAGCTCTTCAGACATTTTGGCGGCAAACGCGCGGCCAATTTGATCGGTGGCCGAGCCCGCTGCAAAAGGGATGACCACTTTGATGGGTTTGCTCGGATAGTTTTGAGCAAACAAAGAGGGGCTCAGGGTGAAGAGGATCAAAGCGCTCAAGGCGCTCAAGGCATGGCTCAATGCACCCAGTGAGGCGGGCGTGGGTGTAAGCGTGAGGGATGAACGAATGCGAGACATGTTGACACTCCAATAAGGCAAAGGAACGGGGCCAAAGAAAGCACCAAAGGTTTGATTTTTAGTGCAGGGCAAGGGCTGTTGCAGCTCGCACAGCGGCAACGCTTTGTGAGATTGTAGGGCGGGATCCTCGCGCATGACAACTTGGTATCTACCAGCACAGGGGGCTTGTTGAAAAGCGCACGTCAAGGGCGACGGTGCTTGAGAAAAGTAAGCAACGGACCAGGTTGAGAGAGAGGGGGGGGAGTTGCTCTGAGCAAACTGCTTACAAGGGGTCCCCCTGCAGCAGGCTCACTGAACAAGACATTGGACTCACTATAATGCTGTGTTTGTCTTAAAGAGACCACAACACATGGAATAATCCAATGGTGCCGAAGGCCGGAATCGAACCGGCACGGTGTTTTGCACCGGCAGATTTTGAATCTGCTGCGTCTACCTATTTCGCCACTTCGGCTAAAGCGTTGAAGACCCATATTATGACATATTCAAGAACAAAATTTCCAACTTTAGAAGAAGTGATTGGTAATACACCGCTGGTTCGGCTCCAAAGAGTGGAGCAATCGTCGCTTTTACTCAACGCCAACGTGATTTTGGGTAAATTGGAGGGCAACAATCCCGCCGGCTCGGTCAAGGATCGTGCGGCCGTGTCGATGATCGCGCGTGCCGAGGAGCGAGGAGAGATCCATCCTGGCGACACGCTCATCGAGGCCACCTCTGGCAACACGGGGATTGCGCTGGCCATGGCGGCCGCCATCAAGGGCTACAAAATGATTTTGATCATGCCCGAAGATTTGTCCATTGAGCGCGTGCAAACGATGAAAGCCTTTGGCGCTGAGCTGCTGTTGACGCCCAAAACAGGCGGCATGGAGTATGCAAGGGATTTGGCTTTGAAGATGCAAGCCGAGGGCCAAGGCCGGGTCTTGGATCAATTTGGCAATGCAGACAACCCAAGAATACATTTTGAAACCACGGGCCCAGAGATCTGGCAAGCCACCCATGGAGAAATCACTCATTTTGTGAGCGCCATGGGCACCACCGGCACCATCACAGGCGTGTCTCGTTATCTGAAAGCGCAAAACCCAGCGATTCGAATCATTGGGGCCCAGCCCTCTGAGGGTTCAAGAATCCCTGGCATCCGCAAGTGGCCTGTCGAGTATTTGCCCTCCATCTACGACCCAAGCGGCGTGGATGAACTGGTTTATGTGAGCCAAAGGGATGCAGAAGACATGTGCCGACGTCTGGCCAAAGAGGAGGGCTTGTTTGCAGGCATCTCGGCGGCTGGGGCGTGTTGGGTGGCCCTTGAAATCGCAAAAAAAGTTCAAAATGCCACCATTGTGTTCATTGTCTGTGACCGAGGAGATCGGTATTTGTCCACGGGCGTGTTTCCCGCATGAGTGCCTACAAATACTGTCCCCTGTGCCGAGAAACGTTGGCCCTGGTGACCCGGCCAGAGGAGGGCTTGGACGTGACGCGACTGCGGTGCGTCGCCTGCGAGTGGACACATTGGAACAATCCAACACCCGTCTTGGGGGCCATTGTTGAGTACAAAGGCAAGATTTTGCTAGCAAGAAACGCCGCGTGGACCACGCGTCGTTTTGCTTTGATCACGGGCTTCATGGAGGCCATGGAAACACCTGAAGCGGGCGTTGCCAGAGAGGTGAAGGAAGAGACCAACTTGGTGGTCAGTGCGTCGACTTTGGTGGGTGTCTATGATTTTCAAAAGAACAACCAAGTCTTGATCATCTACCATGTGCAAGCCCAAGGCGATATTCAACTCAGTCAAGAACTCTTGGAGTACAAACTGTATGATCCCAAAGACATCATTTGCTGGCCCTCGGGCACGGGCTATGCCGTGGCACAGTGGCAAAGACAAAGAGGCATAGAGCCTGTTTTTAAAGCCTGGGAAGACCGAACAGAAAACGAATGAGGTGCTGCGCACGGCGCGCCTGATCGATCAACAAAGCAAGAAACCATGAACATTCAACAAGAATTAGACACCTGCGGGCTCAATTGCCCACTGCCCATTTTGAAAACAAAAAAAGCACTCTCCACGATGCAAAGCGGAGAGATCTTGCGCGTGCGCTCTACAGATGCTGGGGCCACACGGGACTTCCAAGCCTTTGCCAAACAAACGGGCCACGTGCTGCTCGAGCACTCGGTCAATGGCCAAGAGTTTGTGTTTGTCTTGCAAAGAAAGTAAGTCAGTCCCCGGCAGCGGCTTTAGACGGGCGTTTTGAGGGCCTGCAAGTAAGCTTGGAACTCCAATGCAACTTCGGGGTGTTTCAAGGCCAACTCCACCGTGGCTTGTAAAAATCCCAGTTTGGAGCCGCAGTCAAACCGTTTGCCCAAATAGTTGTAGGCAATCACGCCCTCGTGCTTTAAGAGCTCAGCGATGCCATCGGTCAACTGAATTTCACCCAATGCGCCTTTGCCCGCTGATTTGATCATGTCAAAGATGCCGGGGGTCAAAATGTAGCGTCCAGCCACAGCCAGCCGCGAGTCGGTTTGCTCCGCCCTGGGTTTCTCAACAATGCGCTTGACTTGGGTTTTGCCTGGTCTGAGCAATTCGCCTGAGACGATGCCGTAGCGATGCACCTGTTCGCTTGGCACCTCTTGCACCGCCAAGACGGACTGTTGTGTTTCATAAAACACGTCGGCCATTTGGCTCAAGATCCCAGGCCCCGACGTTTGACCAATCATCAAGTCATCGGCCAGCAACACCGCAAAGGGCTCTTGGCCAACGAGCTTTTCTGCGCACAGCACCGCATGACCCAGTCCCAAAGCGCGAGGCTGGCGAATGTAGGAGCACAGCATGTCAGCGGGCTGCACCTCGCGGATCAGTGACAAAAGGGCAGCCTTGCCCGCCATCTCGAGTTCATTCTCCAACTCATAAGCCGTGTCAAAGTGATCTTCAATGGCCCGTTTGCTTCTGCCGGTCACAAAGATCATGTGCCGGATTCCCGCTTGATAAGCTTCTTCCACGGCGTATTGGATCAAAGGCTTGTCAACGATCGGCAGCATCTCCTTGGGTTGAGCTTTGGTGGCTGGCAAGAAGCGCGTGCCCAGACCCGCAACGGGAAACACGGCTTTGTTCAGTGTCAGTGCATTCAAGGCTTGAGCTCCAGTCTTTTGGCGTGTCATTTATGCAGACAAGCGTTTGAGTTGATCTTTGATTTTTAGCAAGGTGGAGGCGAACTCTTGAATGCGTTGTTGCTCTTGTTCAATGACCTTCGCAGGCGCTTTGGCAACGAAGGCCTCATTGCTGAGCTTGGCTTGCGCTTTGGCCAGTTCGGTCTCCAGCCTCAGGGCCTCTTTGCCAAGCCTCGCGCTCTCGGCGGCTTTGTCAATTTCAATGAACAAACACACCCTTGATTCCCCCAAGACGGCCACGGGCGCGTTCTCAGCGGCCGCTTGCCAAGCCGATTCGTCTGAGAAGACTTTGATGTCTTGCAGTTTGGCCAGGCTTTTGAGCACAGGGGCCATGTGCTCAATGAAGGCGCGCTCCTCTTCGTTGCCCACCAAAATGTACAAAGGCACTTTGGTCGCTGGAGAAATGTTCATCTGCCCTCTCAAGTTGCGACAACCCTCGACCCAACTCTTTAATTGAAGCACCGTGGCCTCAGCCTTTTCGTCAATCTTGCCGGGTTGTGAGACCGGGTAGTCGCAAACACTCACCGACGCTTTGCCTTGACCTTCAGGCCAAAGTCCAGCGACAGGCGCCACCTTTTGCCACAACTCCTCGGTGATGAAGGGGATCAAAGGGTGGCTCAAACGAAGAATGGCCTCCAAGGTGCGAATCAAGGTGCGCCTTGTCGCACGGGCTTGTTGGGGGCTGCCTTGTTGAATTTGTACCTTGGCGATTTCGAGGTACCAGTCACAGAACTCGTTCCAGACGAATTCATAAATCGAATTGGCGACCAAATCGAGTCGGTAGTCTTTAAAGCCTTGTTCGACCTCGGCCTCCACGCGTTGCAACATGGAGCTCATCCAGCGGTCCGCTTGACTGAATTGCATGTAGCCGTGAAAGGGGCCACCCGGAGCGCACTGCTCTTTGCTGTGCTTTTCTAGGCCACAGTCTTGACCCTCACAATTCATCAGGACAAAGCGTGTTGCATTCCAGAGCTTGTTGCAAAAGTTGCGATAACCCTCGCATCTCTTGGGATCAAAATTGATGCTTCGGCCCAAAGAGGCAAGCGCGGCAAAGGTGAAACGCAAGGCATCGGCGCCGTAGGCGGGAATGCCTTGTGGGAACTCTTTCTCTGTATTTTTCTTCACCTGAGGAGCCGTCTCAGGGCGTCTGAGTCCCGTGGTCCTTTTGGCAAGCAAGGGCTCGATCTCAATGCCGTCGATCAAGTCCACCGGGTCCAGCACATTGCCTTCGGACTTTGACATTTTTTTGCCCTGGGCATCTCGCACCAAGCCGTGGATGTACACATCCTTGAAGGGAACTTTGCCCGTGAAGTGCGTGCTCATCATGATCATGCGAGCCACCCAAAAGAAGATGATGTCGTAGCCCGTGACCAACACAGCGCTGGGCAAATACAGATGAAAATCTTCTTCCTCCTTGGGCCAACCCAAGGTCGAGAAAGGCACCAAGGCAGAGGAGAACCAGGTGTCCAAGACATCGGCGTCTCGGGTCAGGCGCTTTTGAGGGCCCGCTTGCGCTTGGGCTTGTTCTAGCGTTTCGGCCACATAAACATGACCGTCTTCATCGTACCAAGCTGGAATTTGATGTCCCCACCAAAGTTGACGACTGATGCACCAGTCTTGTATGTTTTTCATCCACTGGTTGTAAGTGTTCACCCAGTTTTCTGGCACAAATCTCACCTGACCGGATTCAACCGCGTGGATGGCCTTGTCAGCAATGGAGCGGCCCGTGGGGTCGAGTTGGCTGCTTTGGGTCATGGCGACAAACCACTGATCGGTGAGCATGGGCTCAATGATCTGACCGGTTCTCTCACACCTGGGAACCATCAGGGTGTGTGGTTTGACGTCGACCAAAAGGCCAGCCTCTTTCAAGTCGCTCACAATTTGCTCGCGCGCTTTAAAGCGGTCCAATCCTTGGTAGGCTTTGGGGGCTTGGTCATTGACGCTTGCATCCAAATTGAAGATGTTGATTTGTGGCAATTGGTGCCGAACACCCACGGCAAAGTCATTGGCGTCGTGAGCGGGAGTCACTTTCACCACCCCTGTGCCAAAGGCCTTGTCCACGTACTCGTCGGCAATCACGGGAATCAATCTGTCACACAAGGGCAAATGCACGCGCTTGCCGATCAAATGCTGGTAGCGGGTGTCCTCAGGGTTCACCATCACCGCCACATCGCCCAGCATGGTTTCGGGTCGTGTGGTCGCCACCACCAAGCGCTCATCCGAGCCCTCAAGGGGGTAGGCAATGTGCCACATATGGCCTTTTTCTTCTTGGCTCTCAACTTCTAAGTCAGAGACAGCGGTCTTCAAAATGGGATCCCAATGCACCAAGCGCTTGCCGCGGTAGATGAGCCCTTCGTTAAAGAGTTGAACAAACGCCTTGGTCACGACCTCACTTCGGGGTTCATCCATGGTGAAGTACTCGCGACTCCAGTCCACGCTGTCGCCCATGCGGCGCATTTGCTGTGTGATGGTCTTGCCGCTCTTTTCCTTCCACTCCCAAACTTTAGAGATGAAGTTTTTCCTTGAAACCTCCTCCGTGGGACCCAAGGTGTGCCTGGACAGTCCTTGCTCTTGGAGTTGTCTTTCTACGACGATCTGCGTGGCAATGCCAGCGTGATCGGTCCCAGGAATCCAAGCCGTGTTTGCGCCCGACATGCGGTGGTAACGCGTCAAGCTGTCCATGATGGTTTGGTTAAAGGCGTGTCCCATGTGCAAGGTGCCCGTGACATTGGGTGGCGGGAGTTGAATGGCAAAGGAGGGTGCCCCCTTTTTGGCCACGTGTGTGCCTTTGTAGCCCGCAATACCGTACCCCCGGGCCTCCCATTCAGGACCCCAGTGGGCCTCGATTTGCGCGGGTTCAAACGACTTGGACAGGCTTTGTAAGGCGGGTTGATCGATCGGTGCAACTGGTGCAGAGGATTCTTTGGAGGCAGCGTTCATAAAGACCCAGGAAGGGAGAAAAAGAAAAAGGACGGTACGTACAAAAACGACCCAAGGACCTCTTGCGGTCGTTTTTGCAAAGATCTCTCCATTTTACTCGGCCTTTGCTCGCAAGACCGTGCCAAAAGCATGGGCGGCTCCGTCAGGTTCAGGGGGCAGCCAAGGCTTTTTGTGGCTTAAAACCCTATGTTTTAGAAATTTCGGGTCGATCGTTTCTCTCGGGCTTGAGTTTGGCTTGGGTTCCGTGGATCGATTTTTCGGCTCTCCAGGCCTCCTTCCTGCGGGTCCACTGTTGGAGCCGTTCGTGGGCTGTCAAGCTCTCTTTGTGCATGGTGTCTTTGCTGCCTGTTTGAACCGTCAACTCCAACCGAATGCCGTTGGGGTCAAAGAAGTAAATGCTTTTAAAAACATGGTGATCGGTGACCCCCAAGACCTCAACACCGTGGGCCTGGAGACGCTCTTTTGCGTGCTCGAGTTCCTCCACCGTGTCAACCCGAAAGGCGATGTGGTTCACCCAAAGGGGTGTGTTGGGAGAGGGCAGCGCCGCCTCGTCGTCGCCCAAGTCAAAAAAGGCTATGAAGGAGCCGTCCACAAGACGAAAGAAAAAATGCGTGTAGGGGCAATACTCGCCGGTGCTTGGCACATGGTCGCTTTGAATGATGTGGTAAAGCGGCAGCCCCAAAATGTCTTCATAAAAGTGGCGTGTTTGCTCGGCGTCCTTTGCCCGGTAGGCGTAGTGGTGCAGCTGCTGGATGGGGACAGCCCTGGGCAATGGACGACCCAAAGGGGTCAAGGGATTGAGTGTCTCTTGGGGGGTGTGCATAGGATGGGTTCACTAAAAACAAACTGCTCTAAAGTGTAAGCGAACACCACGAGTCGGTGTGATCAGAAAAACAAAAAATGCCCTGTATAACGCGCACAAATTGAAGGGCTTTATGCCTTTTTTTGCATGGATTGGGTTAATCTACGCGTGGGCAACAGACGCCTAGGTCAAAGTTCGGTACAGTCCTTGGGGGTGGCCTTCGTTTTATCGCATGGCGCATGGGATGCGCCCAACATCTAAGCAGAAAGAAAAATTTCATGTCCGCACTCAAGGGCTCAAAGACCGAAAGCAATTTAAAGGACGCCTTTTCCCAGGAGTCGCAAGCCAATCGCCGCTATTTGTATTTCGCCAACAAAGCCGATATTGAAGGGCAACAAGACGTGGCCGCCTTGTTTCGCTCCACAGCAAGCGGGGAGACGGGACATGCCCATGGTCATTTGGAGTGGCTCGAGCAGTGCTCAGACCCGGTCACGGGTTTGCCCATCGGCTCGACACGGGACAATTTGGCCGCTGCTGTGGCAGGTGAGACGCATGAATACGCTGACATGTATCCCGGTATGGCCAAAACGGCGCGAGATGAAGGGTTTGATGAAATTGCAGACTGGTTCGAGACGCTCGCCAAGGCTGAGCGCTCACATGCGACGCGCTACACCAAAGCGCTCTTGGCGTTTGCAGATTGAGCCCCGCAGCCCTTCAAGAACATCGTTCAACGCAAACTCCATGAAGACGCACGGCCACATCAGTGCTGAGAACTTGATGACGCTTGAGGCCTACGCCAAGTACAGGCGCGAGCACCATGGCGACATCATGCGCGTGCGCCAAATGAGAAGTGTGTCCTTGGGTGAGCACATGCATGTTCAGTTTGAAAGCGAGTACACCATTCGCTATCAAATCCAAGAAATGCTCAGAATTGAGCGCATTTTTGAAGAAAAAGAGATACAGGCCGAAATTGATGCTTACGCGCCTCTTGTGCCAGAGGGCTCCAATTGGAAGGCCACCGTGCTTTTGCAGTATCCCGATCCTCAGGTGCGACGCGCGCAATTGGCTCGACTCATCGGTGTGGAGGACCGTTTGTTTATTCAAACACCCGCGTCTCAAAGGCTCTACGCCATTGCAGATGAGGACTTGGCGAGAGAAAACCTTGAAAAAACATCCGCTGTGCATTTTGTCCGCTTTGAGTTGAGCCAAGAGATGGTGGCCGATGTGAAAGCGGGAGCCCGCGTGACGCTTGGGTGCGACCATGCACATTGCGTGCAGTCGGTTGAGCTCGCACCCCACGTTTTGTCGTCCTTGGTGCAAGACCTTCATTGAGATCCACAACAAATGTCCGGTGCTGGCGTGAATGGGCGCCGAGAAGCGCTGATTTCATGTGCAATTCAAACTAAAATACAAGCATCTTTTTGAATGGCCAGAGCTTGTCCTTGACACCTTAGAAAATGCTTTTTTTACTGTCCCCCGCCAAAACATTGGACTTTGAGTCTGCACTGAGCAAGCCTGCACTGCGCTTTGACCCAGAGGTGCCTGCTTTTTTGGACCAAACCTTGTCCTTGGTGTCGCACTTAAAGAAGCTAAAACCCGAGCAACTCTCGGCCTTGATGTCCATCAGTGAGCCGTTGGCGAAACTCAATGCTGAGCGGTTCAAGTCCTTTGCTGCCGAGTTCAACGAAAAAAATGCTAGACCGGCCTTGATGGCTTTCAATGGCGATGTTTATGAAGGTTTGGATGCAAAAACTTTGGATTTGAAGGGCCTGCGATTTGCGCAGTCCCATGTGGTGATCTTGAGCGGACTCTATGGGGCTTTGAAGCCCATGGACTGGATGCAAGCCTACCGTTTGGAGATGGGCACGGCTTTGGTTCAAGGGGGCTTTAAAAACCTGTATCAATTTTGGGGCGCAAAAGTTGCCGAGCATTTGAACACCTTGCAGTCGACTCAACGTGTGCCCACAGTCGTCAATTTGGCCTCTCAGGAATACTTTAAAGTGGTCGATCGCAAAGTGTTGAAGGCTCGGGTGATTGAATGCGTGTTTGAAGATGAAAAGGATCACAAGTTCAAGGTGATCAGTTTTTTTGCAAAAAGAGCGCGAGGTCTCATGGTGCGTTTTGCCATCGATCAAAAAATCAAAACCCCCGAAGCGCTCAAAGCCTTTGATTACGAAGGCTACCAATTTCATGCGCCCACGTCCTCTGAGGACCATTGGGTCTTTAGACGACCCCAGAAAACATAAAGAGCGCGCGACCTTCGTCGCCAAAAGCAGCGCTCGGCACCCACTAGAGTCCAATTAAAAAATGAAACTACATGCGAACGGCATTGATATTGAATACGCCGAATACGGTCGCCCAGACGATGAGCCCCTTTTATTGATCATGGGCTTGGGGCTTCAGTTGGTGTCTTGGCCGCCCTTGTTCATTGAGTCCTTGCTCAAAGCTCACTACCGAGTGATTGTGATGGACAACCGTGACAGTGGACTCTCCAGCGAGATGAGGGACGATCAAACCCCCAATTTGTTTTGGATGGGTTTGAAAGACAAGTTGGGCTTGAGCTCCAAGGTGCCCTACACCTTGAGCGATATGGCGTTGGATTGCGTGGCCGTGTTAGATGCATTGAAAATCAAAAAGGCCCACGTTTTGGGATTGAGCATGGGGGGCATGATCGCGCAGCGCATGGCCATTCATCACCCCGAACGGGTGTTGAGTTTGATCAGCATCATGAGCACCAGTGGCGCCAGTGGCTTGCCCAAACCCGATCCCACCTTGCTTCAAAACCTGTACATGCCGCTCATGGGGGGACAAGGCTTAGAGAGTTGGGTGGACAAGGCCTTGCAATCCATGCAAATGATCACCAGCCAAGCCTTTCAAGATGATCTGAGCGATGTGCGAGCACGGGTCGAGTTGGCGCTCACAAGGAGCTATCGACCCATGGGCATTTTGAGGCAAACGGCAGCGGTGATGGCAGATGCCGACCGTGCGGATTTGTTGCACTTGATCAAAGCGCCCACCTTGGTGATTCACGGCACCCACGACCCTTTGGTGCCCATAGAATGTGGGCGCGATACGCACAAAAGAATTGTGGGCTCCATCTGGGTAGAAATTGAAGACATGGCGCATGACTTGTCCAATAAGCTCACGCCCGTTTTGTTGTCTCCAGTGTTGACATTTTTGAAGTCACACGCCACACCACACACACCTCCTAAAAGTTAAACCCGAATCAACACATGAACTCACCTGAACAATCCGCGCTGGGTCAACCCACGCAGTATGTGGATCATTACGACCCCTCGCTTCTTTATCCTTTGCCCAGGCAGGCCAAGCGAGATGAGTTGGGTTTACAGCGCACGCCTGAGGGGCGCAGTGTGTTGCCCTTTATGGGGGCTGATATTTGGACCGCCTACGAGCTCAGTTGGCTCAACCTCAAAGGCAAACCCCAGGTGGCTTTGGCCCGCTTGGTGATTCCTTGTGAGAGTCCTTGCATCATTGAGAGCAAGTCCATGAAATTGTATTTCAACAGCTTTAGCCAAACGCCCTTTGCCAGTGCTCAGGAAGTTCAGCAAAAAATTGTTCACGATTTGTCGGCTGGCGTTTGGCAGTTGGCCGGGGGTGCGCAACCGTCCCCTGCTGTGAACCACCCAGCCGTGCTGGTCGAGCTGATTGAAGTCAAGGATTTTCAGGCGCAAAAGATCGAAGAACTGAGCGGTGTGGATTTGGACCGTTTGGACATTGAGTGCAACACCTACCAGCCGGCTCCCCATTTGTTGAGCGCACAGTTTGATCGCGCGCCGGTCAGTGAGGTCTTGTGCTCACAACTTTTAAAGAGCAACTGTTTGGTCACGGGTCAACCCGATTGGGGCTCGGTTAGGATTGCTTACACGGGGCCGCAAATTGATCAAGCCGCACTGCTTGCTTATTTGATCAGTTTTAGAGAACACAATGAATTCCATGAACAATGCGTTGAGCGTGTTTTCATGGACATCTGGACGCGCTGCAAGCCCAGTAAATTAAGTGTTTATGCTCGCTACACGCGACGCGGGGGCTTGGACATCAATCCCTTTAGGACCAGTCATCCTCAGGCGCTGCCACCTTTGATGCGAACGGCTAGGCAGTAAAAAGTCGTTGTCTATGCTTTGTGAGTGAGTGATTTTTGAGCCAGTCAATCATCTTCGCGAGTCAATCAGTTTTCATGCTTTTGGGCGTCTCTTCTATCTTGGTGACGACTGGAGATTGAGCTGTAGAGTCTTTCAAGGGTTCGTTGTTTTCTAGGCTGGGATTTGGCATGCACATTTTTTCGCCATCCCAAATTTGCCCACACCAACAAATTCCCTCGAGATTAATGAGGCACGTACCTGTTCCGCAGCACCTTGGATCGTGGTTCAATGGGATTCCAATCTTTTGTTTGATAGACTTTAATACGTTTAGGTAGAGGACTCGCAAAAGCGCCCTCAGGGAATATTTTCTGTTTTTTTTGAATGCCAGGCAAGTTGTTTCGTGTGGATTGGCGACGGCTTTTTTCAATTCATCAAAACAGCTTGTTTCGAGTGTCAGATGGCCCTCCCTCACTGATATCAAACCTTGGGGTTGCCGAAAAAATGAGATCCATGCGCATTAGAAATCAAAGCCCAATTGTTCAGACGCAATGGATTCGCCTGAAAGTTTCTTTTTGGGGCGGGGGGAGCCCCTGCGCGAGGCGTGCTTGTCGATGACGGCTTTGTTTGCAATGCGCACATCATCATTCTTTCGACGAGCATGCACTTTCTCCTTTGCCTCACGAGTCGCCAACGCCAGATCAACAACTGGCTCAGTGATGTTCAGCGGAGTCGGTGCCGCATTGGCATGCATCAAATCCAAGCGCATTTTCCAAGGCTCAAACAACCAGGGGTCCGCAATGGTTCGCATGGCTGGAAGCCAGCGTCTTACAAAGATGCCTTTTGGATCGTGATCTTGGGCTTGTTTGATGGGGTTGTAAACACGCGTTAAATTGATGCCTGTGGTCCCCGATTGCATTTGCATTTGGCTCCAGTGGATCCCTGGTTCATAATCCAAAAACTGTGTGGCCAACCACTCGCCCACCGGGCGCCAATGCAGCCACAGGGGATACGCCGCAACAGAGACCAGCATGGCCCGCATTCGAAAATTCAACCACCCCGTTTCTTTGAGCATGGTCACACTGGCGTCAACCATGGGCCAGCCCGTTCGTGCCTCTTTCAGGGCTTCAAAATACATGGGATTAAACGCGTGTTCTCGCAAATCATCGTACCCACGATGCATGTTGCGTATTTCGATGGCGGGTTCGCTCTCGAGCTTTTGAATAAAGTGGCAATGCCAGTAAAGGCGACTCACAAAGGCCGTTAAACCTGCGCGGTGGCGGCTCGCTTGTGCTGGCAGCTGAGCCAGATGTGCCCGAGTTTCTTGCACCACTTCTCGCATGCTGATACAACCATAGGCCAGATAGGCAGAAAGACGTGAGCAAGCATTGGGTGCCGACAAGGGTGAAGAAATGCCCCCTCGATAGCCAATGCTGCGGGCGTTCAGGAAGTTGTGGAGTGTCTTCAATGCTTGAGGGCGTCCCCCTCGTTGTCTCAAGCGTGGGTCGTGCTGCAAGTGGGCGGGGGCGGTCATGGAAAAGGGTTGCGGGCAACCTTGGTGCCAAAAAGTCAATGATTCAATGGTTTGGCGCGGTGAGGCCATGTGTCGCTCCCACTCGCCTTGCCAGGCACTTCGATCTTTGAGACGCCGCACAACGCCAAACTGTGCAAATTCTTTCCACACCAGGTCTTTGGACTTGCACCATGCAGCCACTTGCAGGTCGCGTCGATATGTAAATCCGTTGCCTGTTTCTTCGTGTGAATAAACACCAGCAAAGGGCTCGGTTCGCCAAATGCGCTCCAAAACATCAGTCACTTCACCGGTGTGGATCTCAATGCATCCACCCAGCTTGCGAAAATGTGTGTCAAGTGCTTGCAAGGACTCCCGCACGAATTCAAAGTGTTGAAGCGCGCAATCGGGTTGCAGCCAAAAATTGGGCTCAATCACATAGATGCACCGCACAGGCCCTTTTTGTGAAGCTTGTGCAAGGGCCGCATGATCTTGCCATCGCAAATCGCGTTTGAACCAAACCAAAGAATACGTCAAGGGAGCTCTTTGCGAGGGTTTATAGCGCACACCAAGACATTACAGCTCGCCATTTGCTGATTGAAGTTGATCAAGGCTTACAAACTCAAGAGCGCGCTTGTGGGTGCTCTCAAGAATGACCGCTGGCGCAACACCTGCTTCGAAAGCTTCTCTCCATCTCAATGCGCACAAGCACCAGCGATCCCCTGCCTTCAATCCCTTGAATCGGTACTCAACGCGTGGCGTGCAGAGATCATTGCCTTGCTCAAGGGAGAAGTCTAAAAACGCCTGCGTCATTTTTGCGCAAATGATATGACTGCCTTGGTCCTGCTCATCGGTGTTGCAACACCCATCTCGGAAAAATCCTGTCAATGGGTCGTAAGAGCAGGGGATCAGTGGGGTGCCAAGTACGTTCAGGGCGTCTTTGTTCATTGTGGTGCTTTCATGATGAGTGACTTGATCAGTCCATCGCAGGCCTCTTCGACCAAATCCAAGACGTGTTCAAAGCCTTGGTCGCCGCCGTAGTAGGGGTCTGGAATGGC
This sequence comes from uncultured Burkholderiales bacterium, assembly GCA_903861115.1. GTDB lineage: Bacteria > Pseudomonadota > Gammaproteobacteria > Burkholderiales > Burkholderiaceae_C > Limnohabitans. The sequence goes on along the minus strand of CAIOTD010000045.1, from coordinate 2,059 downwards.
TGAAGCATGTGAAATTTGTAAAAACTCAGTGAGGCCTCGTATTTTGTGAGCATGCTTTGGGGGGCAACGCTCTTCAAGCAATGCTCGGTTGTCCCAATCCATCGTGATCAGCAGATCGAAGGCTTCAAAATCTCTGTCCTCTACAGCTCTGGCTCGCATGTGCGAGAGGTCATACCCCCTTTTGAGTGCGTGGCGTTGGGTGCGGCTGTCAGGCCGGGCGTGGGGGTGGTCGTTGTGCGTGCCTGCTGAGTCAATGTAGACTTTGTCGGCCAGTGCAAGATCTGCCAATTTCTTTTTTAAAACCCCCTCGGCCGTAGGGCTGCGACAGATGTTGCCCATGCAGACAAAAAGAATCTTTAACTCAGAAGGGTGCGTTGCATTTGACACGGCAACTCCTGTTCATGTTGGGGTTCACTTCAATGGGTCATCCCATGAAGCCCATTGAGCGCGTGAGGCATGCGTTCAAATCAACATTTGATGCAAAATGATGCTGAGAAAGAAGTCCTGTTCAAGCGCTCAACGGTGCGAATGGAGCAAGTGTAAAAAATCTTTGCTTTTCATGCGCTCTTTGCGCCAAATACAATTCTTTCCGTAAGGCTTTCATCTTCAAAGTGCACTTGACGCTTGCCGCGCTTCAAGACTCACCCAGCCAGTTGGCTTGAACCGGTCTTGACCGAGACGCACCCGAGGCCTGTGGGTCTTGTGCATCAAGCGTTTTGGGCTCCAAGGACGAGACCCTGACGCCCAGGAGTCGAAAGCGTCGAGTCAAATCGATGCGCTTCAGGCACTGAGACGCTGTGTGGCGAATGTCTTGCGCTTGGTCAATGGCCACTTCAAGCGTCTGATCTCGGGTGACCGTTTTGAAGTTGTCAAATTTGATTTTGACGCCAACTGTTTTGCCTTTTAAATTTTTTCGCTGCAAATCCAAGCTCACTTGTGTGCACAGGCGTGTGAAAATCTCGCCAAGCTCTTGTCGGTCCTTTGCCACCAACAAGTTGCGCTCAAAGGTGGTCTCGCGACTCATGGAGACTGGGTCGCTGTGTGTTTCAAGCGGGCGATCGTCTTGCCCTCTCGCCACCGAGTACAGCCACGCCCCATATTTTTTGCCAAACGAGGCGATCAACGTGTCCAAGGACCGAGTCGCCAAGTCGCCAATGCTCAAGATGCCCAAAGACTTTAGTTTTTCATCTGCTTTGGGTCCAATGCCATTGACCTTTTTACAAGGCAAGGGCCAAATCCGTGACTGCAAATCACCCTCCAACAAAATACTGATGCCGTTGGGCTTGTTGAACTCACTGGCCATTTTGGCCAGCAATTTGTTGGGCGCGACACCGATGGAGCAGGTCAATCCCGTGGCTTGAAAGATGCTCCTTTGTATGAGTTTGGCCATGGACAAGCCGTTTTCTCGCTGACCACCAGGCACGTGTGTGAAATCCAAGTACACCTCGTCCACCCCCGTGTTTTGCATGACTGGACAGATCTCTAAAATGATCTCTTTGAAGCGCTGGGAGTAATGTCGGTATTGATCAAAGTCAACGGGCAAGAGATAGGCCTGAGGGCACAGTTGTGCCGCCTTCATGAGTCCCATGGCCGAGCCCACGCCAAAGCTGCGAGCGGCGTAAGTCGCCGTGGTGATGACCCCTCTGCCCGCATAACTCTTGAGTTGTGGGAATTGATGCAAGGGCGTGTTGGCATCCCAATCGGCTGGGTCAACGCCATTGAGTTGTTTCAGCAAGCTTTTTTTGCCGCCCCCAATGACCACGGGCAGGCCCTTGAGTTGGGGGTAGCGCAGCAACTCCACGGAGGCATAAAAGGCATCCATGTCCAAGTGCGCGATGCGCCTTTTAAAGCCGGGTGTTTGGGGCCAAGCCTCGGGGGCTCCCAGCGACGGGTCATGGCGTGAAATGCCGTCTTGGGGGTGGGGCTTGAAGGCCGGCAGGGGCAAGCCAAAGACCGCCTCAAAGCTGTCGGTGTCCTCGGCCTTTAACGGGCTTGAAGGGTGTTCAAGCTTGGACACAGTGCTCTTTGGGGGTCAAACCCAGGGAGAAAAACTGCCTGG
>CAIOTD010000044.1 GCA_903861115.1 uncultured Burkholderiales bacterium | reverse complement strand
GGCAAGGCTTTGGGCGTGTGCGCAGAAAACCAAGCCACAAGAGCGACCTCTGCTTTGATCAAAGTCGGTCCAATCGGCCACAAAGTGTCATCTAAATCAAAGGACAAAGCACGGATATTTTGAATATTCATCGATTGTGGTGAGAAAATAGGGCATGGCTCAAAATTCGAGATTCAACAAAGAACCCGCTTACCAACACGGTCAAGCGCCCAAGACCGCTGTCATTTTATGCAACCTTGGCACCCCTCAAGCCCCTCAGAGCAAAGCGCTGAGGACCTACCTTGCCGAATTCTTGAGCGACCCCAGAGTGGTTGAAATTCCGAGATGGATTTGGCTCATTATCTTGCATGGCATCATTTTGCGCTTTCGGCCCAGCAAATCGGCCAAAAAATATGCGCTCATTTGGACCCCCGAGGGCTCACCCCTGAAAGTCTGGACCCAGGCCCAAGCGCAAAGCTTGCAAGAGAAATTCTCAAACGCCTCAGAGCACGTCACGGTTCGTTACGCCATGAGGTACGGTCAGCCCAACGTCCCTGAGGTGATGGACGAATTAAAAGCAAGCGGTGTGACCAAAGTCTTGGTCTTGCCCGCTTACCCCCAATACTCGGGCACCACCACGGCCAGCGTCTTTGATGCGTTTTACAACTGGTCACTTAAAACACGACTCATCCCCGAATACCGCTTCATCAACCACTACCATGACCACCCTGCTTACATTGAGGCCTTGGCGAGCCGCGTTCAGCAGCATTGGCGCGAGCACACCCAAGCCCCTTTATTGGTCATGAGCTTTCACGGCGTGCCAGAGAGAACGCTGATGCTGGGAGACCCCTATCATTGCGAGTGCTACAAAACAGCACGCCTCTTGGCCGAGCGTTTGGGTCTTGAGCCTTCACAATACAAGGTCACGTTCCAATCCCGGTTTGGCAAAGCGAAATGGCTTGAACCCTACACCGAACCGACCCTTCGCGCTTTGGCGCAATCGGGCACTGAACACGTCGATGTGATTTGTCCAGGCTTTACAAGCGACTGCCTTGAGACGCTGGAAGAAATCAATATGGAGGTGCGTCAAGCCTTTCTTGAAGAGGGCGGTAAAACCTATCACTACATTGCGTGCTTGAACAATGAGCCTGCATGGATCGAGGCCTTGTACCGCATCTCTCTTGATCACCTGCAGGGCTGGGACTTGAGCGCCCCACCCAAGGCCACTTTGCAAAACTCCCGAGACCAAGCCTTGCGCCTGGGCGCCAAAGATTGAACCTGATTGAACAGGGTTGAAGGGCCCCAATGGACCTTGTGGGGGGGGCCCTTTTAAACCGCCTCAAACACCCTTTGTTCAAGCATCGTATTTTTGACCCAGCGCCAACAACTGAGGGGTTTCAATCACCTCATTCAAGCCATCAAAATCGAGCATTTGACCTCTAAAAGCTTGCGTGGTTTGGTGCTGATGAAGGCTTTTAAAGTACGCTTGCATATGGTGGATCAAAGCCCGCACCGTGCCGCCTGGGAAGATCACCAGTTTAAACCCCCGATCAGACAAGACTTGCGCACTCTCGATGGGTGTTTGTCCGCCTTCAACCATGTTGGCCAACAAGGGCACACGCGCAGCAAAGCGCTCGCACACCACACGCATGTCCTCGGGTGTTTTGATGGCCTCGATGAACAACGCATCCACGCCACACGCCAAATACGCTTCAGCGCGGTCCAAGGCTTTGTCCAAACCCTCCACAGCAATGGCATCGGTTCTCGCCAAAATCAAAGTCTCACTGGAGCGACGCGCATCCAAGGCCGCGTGCAACTTGCCCCGCATCTCAGCGGTGCCCACCACGCTCTTGCCCGCCAAATGACCACAACGCTTGGGAAATGTTTGATCTTCCAGTTGAATCATGGCCGCACCGGCTCGCTCAAAGTCTTTGACCGTCCTTTGGGTATTGAGCGCATTGCCAAACCCCGTGTCCGCATCCACGATGATGGGCAAATCAACCCGCTCGGTGATCAGTGACAAGGTTTGCACCACTTCAGTGGCCGTGGTCAAGCCGATATCGGATCGACCCAATCGCGTGTAGGCAATCGATGCACCTGAGAG
>CAIOTD010000043.1 GCA_903861115.1 uncultured Burkholderiales bacterium | reverse complement strand
GGGGCTCTCGGGTTCTAGCCCCTCGAGCATGCTGCCTGGCACCATGCCTTTGAATAAATCAGGGGTGCCCAATTACGACATGGTCTTGTGGTACGGCATCTTGAGTCCTGCGGGTCTGAGCCCCGAGATCGTGAGCTATTTAAGTGACAACATCAAAACCGTGGTCAACAACCCCAAGTTCAAGCTGGCCTTGGAAGGCGTTGGCAACGACAGCATGTACATGCCGCCCAAGGAATTTGAAGGGTTCGTCAAATCAGAACACCGCAAATGGGGTGACATCATCAAACGCTCAGGGGTCAAACCCGAATAATGCGAGAGGGATGAACAAGGGCTTCATCTCGGTTTGAGGCCCTGGGGGTGATTAAAACAAGTGCCACAAGCTTTGCTGCTCACGCAGCTTCTTGGCGTCATCGTCAAAGATCACCCGACCTTGCTTCATGACGATGGCGCGGTCTACGTGGGCCAGGGTGGCTTGCACGTTTTGCTCCACAATCAATACACTCGTGCCATGCGAGAGACTGCTTTGATGAATGGCTTGGAGCATTTCTTTGACAATGATGGGGGCCAAGCCCGTGGTGGGCTCATCGAGTAGCAACATCTGGGGCCTCCCCATCAAAGACATCCCCAGTGCCAGCATTTGTTGCTGCCCACCGCTCAGGGACTGCGCACGCTGGTCTTGTCTGTCCTTTAAGATGGGAAACAATTCAAAGACATCGTCAAGTTTGGAGACTTCGTGCATGAGTGCGGCAATTCTCAAGTTTTGTTTGACGCTCAAATCCTTGAACACATTGTGTCCTTGCGGCACAAACCCAATGCCCCGCCTCACATTGAGCTCAACCCTGGAGGCATTGACAAGTTCCCCCATCCAGTGAACGCTACCCAAGAGCGGCTTGAGCTCTCCCACACAACATTTGAGCAAGGAGGTCTTGCCCGCGCCGTTGTGACCAAAAATACCCACTCGCTCGCCAGGCTGAACGGTCAAGTGAATGTCGTGCAAGATTTGCAAATTGCCATAGGACGCACTCAAATGATCAATGGTGAGCATGATTAAAGCGTGTCCTCTACAGCAGCAGCGCCATCGGTTTGAGCTCCAAAATAAAGCGCCTCCAAGGTCTTACTAGCGAGCAAATCCTCCACAAGGCCTCGTTCAAGAATTTTCCCAGCGAACATGAAGACTGCAGAACTGCACAGGTCCTTGACAAATGAAATGTTGTGCTCGACCACACAAATGGCTCGCCCTCCTCTCGCTTCTTGGCGCACCACCTCTTTCATCATGTCATAAGATTGCCCCTCCACACCCGCCATGGGCTCGTCAAGCAGCAACAATTGGCCTTCATTCATCAATGCTCGCGCCAGACCCATGAGTTTTTGCTGACCAAAGGTCAAATCACCAATGGCCCAATCGCACAAGTGCTTGAGTTCCATGCGTTGAAGAATTTGCAGTGCACGTTCAGTCTTTTCTTCTTGAAGTTTTTTTATTTTGGCAGACTGAAAGAACAAAGTCACCAAGATCTCGGCTTCATAGAAACGACTCGCAACCACCAAGTTTTCCAGCACACTCAGGGATTGGAAAAGCCGCATGTGTTGCCATGTGCGACTG
>CAIOTD010000042.1 GCA_903861115.1 uncultured Burkholderiales bacterium | reverse complement strand
GAGCTGTTTGCGCTGTGGGCTTGGCCGCATGCTTGCTGTCGGCCTGCGGACAAAAGGGCCCCTTGTACATGCCAAGCGACCGTGCGCTGTCACAGGTCGCCAAGCCCGAACGGCTGAGCCATTTGCCTGAACGGCATGCGCCTGCACCTCAATTCAGCGCGATGAGGGTTTGAGCAAGAACGCTCCAAACCCATCGCACGATTTCACTCTCCTTTGAATGCCCTCCCCATGACACACGCCCAAGCCCTGCCAGGAAGCCCCCACGTCCATTATGAAAACCATCGTTTGAAGGTGGAGGGGGTGTCCCTCGAACACTTGGCCAAAGAACATGGCACGCCTGTCTTTGTGTACTCCAAAGCCTCGATGCTTGACGCCTTGAAGAGCTACCAAGAGGGTTTCAAGGGTCGCAACGCCCGCGTGCATTACGCCATGAAGGCCAACAGCAGTTTGGCCATTTTGCAGCTCTTTGCCAGACAAGGCTGCGGTTTTGACATCGTCTCCATGGGCGAACTCGAACGCGTCAAAGCGGTGGGTGCGGACATGGGGTTGGTGATTTTTTCTGGTGTCGGCAAAACACGCGCTGAAATTCGAAGAGCACTTGAAGAAGGTATTTTTTGTTTCAACGTCGAGAGCGTGCCCGAGCTCGAAGTCATCAACGACGTGGCGCTGCAGTTGAACAAAAAGGCCCCCATCAGCATTCGCGTCAATCCCAATGTGGATGCACAAACACACCCCTACATCTCGACAGGCCTCAAAGGCAACAAGTTTGGTGTGGCACACGACGACACCTTGAAACTGTACCAACACGCGCACACCCTCAAAGGCATTGTGATCAAAGGCATCGATTGCCACATTGGCTCACAAATCACCAACATGAGCCCCTATTTGGACGCCATGCACAAAGTCTTGGACTTGGTCGATGCCATTGAACAACTGGGCATCTCTTTGTCACACATAGATTTTGGTGGTGGCCTTGGGATTCAATATGCCGATGAGCAGCCACCGAGCGCGCAAAACGTCTGGTCGGAACTCTTCAAAGTGCTGGATCAGCGGGGCTATGGCCAGCGACACATCATCGTGGAGCCAGGCCGCTCTTTGGTGGGCAACGCGGGGGTTTGCATCTCCGAAGTGCAGTACTTAAAACCGGGAGAGCAAAAGAATTTTTGCATCATCGATGCAGCGATGAACGACTTGCCCAGACCGGCCATGTACGAGGCCTTCCATGACATTGTGCCACTCACCGAGCACCCAGAACGACCCACAGAACTGTACGATGTCGTGGGTCCGATTTGTGAGAGCGGGGACTGGCTTGGGCGTGAGAGGCATCTCAATGTAGAGGTCGGCGAATGTGTGGCTGTGTTGTCCACAGGCGCTTACTGCATGAGCATGTCCAGCAACTACAACACACGTGGACGTGCACCTGAGGTGCTGGTGGACGGCGCATCGAGTCAACTCATTCGCAGACGAGAAAACACCGAAGATCAACTGCAGTTTGAACGCTTGGTTGATTGATTGAATTTTTTTACAGCTCCTACTATCAAGGATAGGATGCGAAAGGCTTCATACCAACGACAGCCGAATTTTCTAATGAATTGCTGTCTACTAGAACATCAACGGCAAGCGGCTCCTATTGGTCATTCATGCAGAGTTGTTGGTGCTTGAATGTCTATCTGCCTATAATTTAACATTTTATTGACTTCTAACATGTTTGATGTTAGATTCTGATTTTATGTTAGAAACGACGCTTCCTCAACAGACGGTCCAGTACTTGAACCAGGTACTTGGAGGCGATGCCATGCGTGTATCTGCCAAAAGCAAAGCCGTCGAATTGCCCTACTTCCTTCAGGACACTTATGACGTGTTAACTGTTGATTTGCTAGGGCAACCGGTCACGCTTGCCTGTGTTAAAGGTCGTCAGCCATTGGCTGCCCAGCAAATAGGCCAACATGCTGAGCGGCTGGGCGAGTTGTTGCAAAACCCTGTGGTCGTGGCTTTGCGCGAAATGACACCAGGTGAGCGCAAGCAACTTATCCAGCACGGCATTGCCTTCGTGGTGCCGGGTAAGCAATTATTTGCCCCACAAATGGGCGTGATTCTTAGAGAGCGATTTGGAACGCCGCCGCATCGTGAACAAGTAATTGCAAGTCCTGCCACCCAGGCGCTACTGATTTGGTTTTTAAATCATCAGATGGTTAGTGAGGTTTGGCATCCGTTTGAGGATGCTGCTGCATTGGGATATGCAGGGATGACAGCGACTCGGGCGATCAGAGAGTTGCTGCAGTTCGATTTGTTGGAGCTTGAAGTCCGAGGACGAGCTAAATATCTCAAACTTATTGGAACCCGTCGTGAGCTCTGGGAGAAGGCTAAGCCTTATTTACGCACGCCTGTTCTAAGAACTCTGTGGACCTACGATCTCCGAATTCTTCATGCAAACGGTGCGCGCTTGGCGGGTGAGAGTGCACTGGCGCAGATGACGATGCTCAATGAACCGCTGCAGCCAGTGCTGGCCATGACAGCTGAGTCTGCACAACAGGCCAAGCAGGCTGGCGTTTTCTTCGAACCGCGAGAGCAGGCTGCGGGGGTGGCTGTTCAAGTATGGCGCTACATGCCTGGCATACAGGCGAAAGAAAATACCGTAGATCTGTTGTCTTTATGGTTGAGCTTGCGAGACAGCCGTGATGACCGAATCCAGATGGCACTTGAAGAAATTGAGGAGAAGTTTCTATGGTAAAGGGTTGACTGATTTTTCAGGAATGGTTCAAGGACTTCGAGAACCAGTAAATCCTGATCGGCGGCACAGCCGCTTCGATCACCATGACCGAGGCGGGTTTAACATTTCGGGGCACCAAAGATTTGGATATCGTTTTGCATGTGGAAGTTCTGACGCCTGAGTTCGGTCAAAAATTCTGGGAGTTTGTACAGGCAGGTGGGTATCAGAAAAACGAGGGAAATCCAGAGCAAAAGCCCTGTTTATACAGATTTCAAAAACCACAGGATGATGAGTTTCCCCACATGTTGGAGTTGTTTTCACGTGTTCCAGATGGCTTGAATTTTGTCCCGCCTGGTCATCTCACGCCCATTCCAATGGACGAGCAAATTTCCAGTCTCTCTGCCATCTTGCTTGATGATGAGTACTACCAGTTCGTACTAACTGGCCGCAAGAACAAGTACGGCATGCCCTCGTGGGTGGGTGAGGATCGTCTGATTCCCCTCAAGGCAGTTGCATGGATGGAAATGAACGAGCGCGTACAGAAAGGTGAGAAGATCGATTCGAAAAAAATCAACAAACACCTCTCCGACATCGTTCAGTTGTCAGCTTTGTTGCAGCCAGGGCAAGTCATTGAGTTGCCGGAGAAAATAAAAACTGATTTGCATGCGTTTGCAACAGCAGTTGCAAAATTAAATACGACTGAGCAACTTAAGGCCATGGGTAGGCTTGCTGAAGCATATGCGCTCAACATGTAATTGCACATTTCCGTGACACTGCCACCAGCCCTTGTCGCCAAGTTTAAAATACAGTTGTAAGCGAACGAACAAACAACACGTGTTGACCGTCAAACGCAAATGACCACCATTGGCGGCCATCTTGTTTTAAGTCCTGGGCTTTCAATTGTCCGCTTACTCATTTTGGACATCATTGATCTACCAAAATAAGACGCCCATGTCGTTTTTGCAGTTATAAACGCAAGTGTCAAAAAGCGATGTCTAGCGAACAGCTCTCACCTTAAAGAAAAGTTTTTAATTGTTTTTATTAACTTTTTTTAAATGAGGTGGGTTTCTTTAACAGCCAAACCACCCGAAAAAGTAAAAGCGCACCCAGTATGCATCCATACAAAATCACTTCTGCAAAGCGCTGCTTGCTCGCGCGCATCCAATAAAAATGCAAAACCCCCAAGGGTGCAATGACGTAGACCAAACGGTGCAAGAGGCGCCATTTTGGAAGCCCCATCCACCGAATGACCGCATTGCTTGACGTGAGCGCCAAGGCGCTCAAGAAGATCAAGGCCGTGAAACCCACGAAGATGAAGGGGCGCTTCAAGACGTCCAGGTAGATATCCTCCCACTCCAGGCCCATGTCCAACCAGGCGTAACAAAGCATGTGCAGCAGAGCATAGAAAAAAACACTGAGCCCCAAGATGCGCCTGAATCGCCCAAGAGAGGGCATGCCTGTCAACAGTCTGAGCGGCGTGAGCAGCAACAAATAGCACAAGGCGCGAATGCTCAAATCTCCACTTTGCCTGATCAAGGCCTCAGCAGGGTTGGGCCCCAAATCAGCGGTGAAGGCATTTAAAAACAAGAGCAAAGCGGGCACTGCACACAAGAGCATCAAAACCGGCTTGGCCCATGTGGACAGCAACATCTTTTGCAGCCTTGCTTTGCTTTCAAGCAGCGCTGAGCTTAAAAATCGCATCCTTAGAAGTTTTTCTTCAAATCCATGCCGGCATACATCGAAGCCACCTGCGCCTCGTAGCCATTGAACATCAGGGTTTTTCTGCGCTTGGCCAATAAACCATCTTCACCCAGGCGCCTCTCGGTGGCTTGACTCCATCTGGGGTGGTCCACATTGGGGTTCACATTGGAGTAAAAACCATACTCATTGGCCGCGGCCTTGTTCCAAGCCGTGGCCGGTTGTTTGTCAGAGAAGCGAATTTTGACAATGGACTTGGCGCTCTTAAAGCCGTACTTCCAAGGCACCACCAAACGCACAGGTGCGCCGCTTTGATTGGGCAAGATCTCTCCATACATGCCAAAGGACAAAAGAGTCAAGGGGTTCATGGCCTCGTCCATTCTGAGGCCCTCTTCATAAGGCCAATCCAATGTGCCTGAGCCCACAAAGGGCATGGTCTTGGGATCGGCCTGGGAGATGAAGTGCACGTACTTTGCACTGCCCAAAGGCTCGACGCGTTTGATCAGTTCAGACAGTGAGTATCCAATCCATGGAATCACCATGGACCAACCCTCGACACAGCGCAATCTGTAAATGCGCTCTTCTTGCGCGCTCAACTTGAGAAGATCCTCCATGTTGAATTTGCCAGGCTTTTTCACCATGCCTTCGATCTCAACACTCCAGCCCTTGGTCTGCAGGGTATGGGCGTTTTTGGCGGGATCTGCCTTGTCGGTCCCAAATTCGTAAAAATTGTTGTAGCTGCTGGCGTCTGCGTAAGGAGTGATTTTCTCCATCACCATGGCACCACTGATTTTGGAGGGCGTGCTGGCGAGTGGGGCCAACTTGCCAGGTCTTTGCACCAATGCACTTGAGGGGCTCGCAGGCGTTTGCGCAAGGGCCTCTTGGCTGGCCCAGGGGGACAGGCCCAATGAGCCCAAGCCCAGACCGAGCGTCATGCCTTTGATCAAGTTTCGGCGGTCGTCATAAATGGCTTTTGACGTGATCTCTGAGCCCAAAGGGGTGCCAACTTCAAATTTTTTCACCATGAGTGTCATCGGAAGATCCTTTTATTAAATATATAGTGCTCAAAACGGAGTATAAATTATTTTTTAATAAATCTTTTGATTTAAAAATAATTGTTGCCCGTCTATTTTAAGTCAGCGGCTGTTTCTTGATCGGCTGCCCCCAATATTCACCCTCGACTGTTTTGAGCTTGAACGCCTCTCGGGTTCTGGCCCAAGCCCTGGGGGCGGCGTTGAACGCCAAACAACAAAAAGCTCCCAAGCGCCGTGAGCACTTGGGAGCCAATTCACCTCAAAAGTCCAGTTGGACTTCTTTTTTATCTCAAGCCCGCCACATAATCGGCCAAGGCCTTGACTTCGCGGTCATTGAGTTTGGCGGCCACTTGGCTCATTTGCAGATTGTTGTTGCGCTTGCCGTCTCTGTAGGCGGTCAATTGCGTCGCCACATAATCGGCGTGTTGTCCACTCAAACGGGGGTATTGCGCGGGGTTGCCAGCACCGTTGGGGCTGTGACAGCCCGCGCAAGCTGGGATCTGACGGTCCGCCACACCACCGCGGTAGATTTTTTCACCCAAAGCGGCCAACTCTTTGTCTTTGGCAAATCCGGGCTTGGCGTTGTTGTGAGACAACCAAGCCGCAATGTTTTTCATGTCGTCTTCAGACAAGGCTTGGCTCATGCCCATCATCACGGCATTGGCACGTTTGCCGCTTTTAAATTCGCTCAATTGCTTGACCAAGTACTCAGGATGCTGCTGCGCGAGCTTGGGGTATTCAGGCGAGCCAGAGTTGCCGTCTGCCCCGTGGCAAGCGGCACACACCGCTGTAAAGGTGGCCTGGCCTTTGGCCAAATCGGGTTTTTTAGCGGCCGCTGCTGGCTCGTTGGCCAAAGCCACTCCAAAGCTCAAAGACAAGGAGACTGTTGCAATAAGTGTTGAAATTAACTTCATGACGATCAAAATATTTTAGTTGGCGCAGAACCTTTAGATTCTACAATGTCTAATCAGGGCAGACCCTAGTCAGCCCATAAAAGTGTAATTTTTTCATGATTCAAGCCACTCCAGACCCCCTCGATCAAGCACCCAGCGCTCAAAACCCTGTCGCAGAAAGCACTTTGTCGCCTGCGCTCGATCACGACGCACAAGTCAAATCCGCGATGGGTTGGCTCCACACGGCACGCTTTTTAACGACAGCGGCGCAACTGCACCACCTGCCCGCCTACGAATTGCCTGAGATCGCTTTTGTGGGTCGTTCAAATGCGGGCAAATCGACCTGCATCAACATCTTGACCCAACAAAAGCGACTCGCCTTTGCCTCCAAGACGCCCGGGCGCACCCAGCACATCAACCTCTTTGCCTTGGGGCGTCAGGCCCAAACCGACGCGGTTTTAGCCGATCTGCCCGGTTATGGTTACGCCGCTGTGCCCAAACAAGACAAAATCCGTTGGCAACAAGTCATGGCCAACTACTTGATGTCCAGAGAAAACTTGGTGGGCGTTGTGCTCCTGTGCGACCCGAGACACGGCCTCACCGAGCTCGATGACATTTTGCTCGAGGTCATTCGTCCCCGCGTCGAGGAAGGCCTCAAATTCTTGGTGCTCTTGACCAAAGCGGATAAATTGAACAAAACCGAGGCCAACAAGGCCTTGTCCATCGCCAAGCTTCAAGCCGGCGGGGGTGAGGTACAACTCTTCTCAGCCCTGAAAAAGCAAGGCATCGATACGGTCGCCCTCAAAATGTGGCAATGGACACACAAGCAAGAAGCCCTGGGAGTCTAGTCGCCAAGAGCCCTGTGCATTCAAGGGCTTGGGGGTTGACTTAGAGGGTTTAAATTCTCGCGACATCAACGCACTTGGTCATAAAAACTCTTCTCAGCATCGGGCCGGGTTTTGAATCTTTTGTGCAACCAAAAATATTGATCTGGGCGTGCTTCAATCTCGCGCTCGAGCCACTGGTTCATGAACGCCGTGTCTTGAACAAAGTCTTCGCTGGGAAAGGCCTTGAAGCTTTCATGGACGGTGATCTCGTAGCCCAGAGGGGTCATTTGAGTGGTCACGGGAATGACCCTGGCACCACTCAATTTCGCAAACCGGGACAATGACGGCACCGTTGCAGCCGGTATGCCGAAAAAGGGCACAAAAATAGACTCCTCGGGTCCGAAATTCATGTCGGGCAACAAGTACAAGAGCTCTCCCTTTTTAAGGCCCGAAACGATTCTTTTGACACCGTCCTCACGGGTGAACAAATTCACACGACCAAAGCGAGCTCGGCTCGCTCGCATCCATGCATCGGCGACCTTAGAAGACTGTGGGGTGTAAATGGTGGACAAGGGGCCCGCTCGCTGCATGCTGAGGGCCGTCCATGCCACATCCAGGCCAACAAAGTGCGGGGCAAAGACAATGACCGCTTCTGGCTTGAGGGTGTGCTCAGCGCCATTCAGCATCAAGGCCAAGTCTTCAGCAGATCCAAGCCACTTGACCCTGCTCTGGATCTTGGACGCCGAGCCGTGCCAAAGCCAAGCGCGGTCCAACCAGGCTTGGGCAAAGTATTGAAACGCAAGGCGCACATGCGTCTCAACCAGGGCGTCGCTCCAATGGGGAAAGCAGCGCTTCAAGTTCACCCGGGCCACATGGGCCCGCTTGGGCACGATGCGGTAGAGCACACGCCCAAGACGTGACCCCAAGGCACGCAGCACGCTTAAAGGCAAGCACGACAGCACGGTCATGCACAGCACCAGCAGCACTCGCATGGGCCAAGCCATCAATGACCCTCCTTGGGGGACACGTGCACAGCGCTTTGCATTTCTTGGCGCATTTCACGCGGCTGTTTGAAGCGTGCGTAGCCCCACAAATACTGAGTTGCATGTTGCTTGACCATCTGCTCGATGGCGTCGTTCATGACTTGACAGGCCGCGTGGATATCAAACCCTGCGGAAACCTTGTTGGCAGTTGACCCATCCAAAGTCAAACTTGAAGGCGGCAGGCTCTCACGAGCCTCTTCTTTCTTTTGAGCCGCATGTGCGCCATTGCCTTTGGCAGGCATCTCCAAGGGTGCGAAGTGGCCCCGGTATTGACCTCTTGGCAACCTCTCACACCAGCCCATCACCACCAAGGATTGGGTCTGGTGGGCCAGCTTCATGGCCAAGGTCATGGTGTAGGCCTCTTGGCCTAAAAACTTCACCCAAACGCCTTGACCCAAAGGCGGCACTTGATCGGGCAAGAGGGCCGTCATGCCGCCGTTTTTGAGGGTTCTCAAAATCTCCCTGATCCCTTGGGACGAGGTGGGCACGGTTCGCAAATGGGCCCTGTTTCTTGCATGCTCAAACAAAGGGAGCAAGAAGCTCTTTCTTGGCGGCCTGTACATGGCCACCAAGTCCCCAAATTGTTCGCCAAAACGCGCGGCCAAAATTTGTGCACCGATCTCCCAGCAGCCCAAATGGGGGGACAAAATGATGACCCCTTGGCCTTTTTCAAGGGCCTCTTGGATGCACGACTCACCGCTCCAAGACACGCGAGAGAGAAGATCCTCGGCTTTGGGTCTGCACCACGCCCAAGGCAACTCGGCCACCATGGCACCGGTGTTCATGAGCGCGCGCAAACGCGTCGCAAGATCCAAGTTGGCCAAATCCGCTTGTTGGCCAAAGGCTTTGCGGTAACTCGCTGAGAGCACCCACACGCCAAGCCCGAGCACTCGCCCCAGGGCTTGCATGAGCCCCAGAGGAAGTTTGGCCAAGAGTTTAAAGAGGGTCAACAAAAGAGAAGAGGTCCGTTTTGTGGAAAAAGTTAAGGAGTAGGCTCTTCATGGGCCGACCCTTTGTGACAAGGTCATCGCAAAAAGCCGTGCAAGCCCATTTTAGTGCCCCAATCTTGCTCTTTGTACAAAGCCCTGTTGATCGGCCAGTCAGAAGATACAAGGCGGCGAATGGGCTCGAATCAAACACGTGCATTGAGCCGCGCTTTGAACACTAAAAAAATGCTTTATTTTTGATTACAATGCACCTTAAGCATCGCTGAGTTAATGAAGCAACTTGCAGGGCGATGTGAAGGATCCGTAGGACATGTCTTTCAAAAAAACATGTTCCTCGACCCTTGGATGTTTGATAGCGGTTGAGCACGCAAGTGCTCCCGCCATTTCAAATTTTTTTGCTGCTAAAGCGTTCGCCAAAACTGTTTGACAGAGTAGGCAACGCGCCTTTGATCAACCCATCAACCTTTTTTAAGGACTCGTTACATGTCACAAGACTATCTCTTTACCTCTGAATCGGTTTCAGAAGGACACCCTGATAAAGTGGCCGATCAGATCTCTGACGCCATTCTTGACGCGATCTTTGCCCAAGACCCCAGAAGCCGCGTCGCGGCCGAAACCTTGACCAACACAGGTCTCGTGGTGCTTGCCGGTGAAATCACCACCAATGCGCACGTGGACTACATCCAAGTCGCACGCGACACCATCAAGCGCATTGGCTACGACAACACCGACTACGGCATTGACTACAAGGGCTGTGCGGTCATGGTCTGCTACGACAAGCAAAGCAATGACATCGCACAAGGCGTGGACCACGCCTCTGATGACCACTTGAACACCGGTGCGGGTGACCAAGGTTTGATGTTTGGTTACGCTTGCTCAGAAACGCCTGAGCTGATGCCCGCTCCCATTTACTACGCACACCGCTTGGTCGAGCGTCAAGCCCATTTGAGAAAAGACGGCCGTTTGCCCTTCCTTCGCCCAGATGCGAAGAGCCAAGTGACCATGCGTTATGTGAACGGTCAACCCCACAGCATTGACACCGTGGTGCTCTCCACACAGCACAGCCCCGAGCAAAGCGATGGCTCCAAAATGAAAGCGTCCTTTGTGGAAGCGGTCGTTGAAGAGATCATCAAGCCGGTGCTGCCCAAAGAGTGGCTCAAAGACACCCGCTATTTGGTCAACCCCACTGGGCGCTTTGTCGTCGGTGGCCCACAGGGCGACTGTGGCCTGACAGGCCGCAAAATCATTGTGGACACGTATGGCGGCGCCTGCCCCCACGGCGGCGGTGCGTTCTCTGGCAAAGATCCCACCAAGGTGGATCGCTCTGCTGCCTACGCTGCTCGCTATGTGGCCAAGAACATTGTGGCCGCTGGTTTGGCCAAGCAGTGTCAAATTCAGGTGGCCTATGCCATTGGCGTCGCCAAACCCATGAACATCACGGTCAACACCATGGGCACAGGTGTGGTGAGCGATGAAAAAATCGCAGCCCTCGTTGCCGAACACTTTGATTTGCGCCCCAAAGGCATCATTCAAATGCTCGACCTCTTGCGCCCCATTTACCAAAAGACGGCAGCCTATGGCCACTTTGGTCGCGAAGAGCCCGATTTCACATGGGAGAGGACCGACAAGGCAGCGCTCTTGAAGGACGCAGCAGGTCTTTGAACCTCAAAGCAGACACCGGTCTTTCAACACCGGCGTCCAAGAGGCGTGTACTTTCAAAGGTACACGCCTTTTTTTTAGATGGATTCGCAAAGGGTGCTGTTGAAGGGGGTCGGTGGTGGTGGTCATGGGCAAAGCAATGTCCCAACACCCGACGCTTGTCACGATTGCAAACAGCTAGATCTAGCCCCTAGGTGTTTGATGGGCTCACACTCTTCACGACATGGTTTCTTCAAAAACGTCCTTGAGAGGTCCTCTGATCGACCCCTTGAAGGGCACGTGCAATGTCTTTTGTTCTCGACGCCCCCACATCGCATTGACTTGCAAACTCAGCCCACCTGGCCACGCCGGCCCTCACCTCTTCAATGACGGATCGCCAATTCTCAATGCGCGACTTGATGGCCACTTGTTTGATGTCTTCAAAACTGGGCTCACCGGTCCCATTGATGGATGTGGTGTGTTGCCCATTCATGCCATGATTGAACGTCAGATCAAATGCAGGCGAGAGTTTCCACGCACCATGCACTGGGTCCATCAAATAGGCAAAGTTCTTTGAGTGATCGTCCTTGTTGTGAGCAAAAACATTGAACACCATCAAGCGAAAGGCACGCGCGAGTTCTGCGTTGGATTGGGTCAGTTTTTTTGTTGCTGGCAAGACACCCCCAGCATAGTCCAAGGAGGGCAAACGGTGGTTGGCGTAGGCGTAGCCTGCCAATGAGAGCGCGTGAATCTTTTGACGACCTTCTCGATCAAAACGTTGAACCGCAAAATAGGCCTCTTTGGTCCCATTGACCGTCAATTCGAGCAAATGCGTCTTTGGAATTTCTAGACCGGCAGCACGGGCCATTTGCGCATAGGCCATCTCCATTCGACCGGTATCGATGGGCTCGCCATGGACAGGGGAATCGTCTCTGAACTTCACCATCCAATGGCTAAAGTTTTCAGGGAGATCAACATAACCGGATTGGCAATATTTCATGTCCGCAGAAAAAGCCAGGGTGATTTTGGGTCTTGCGCCACCCGGTGAGCCTCCATGGATTCTCAAAGACTCCAAGACCTGTGCTGCCTCACCACGGATCACGGCCATGGACGCTTTGGCCAGTGCGACCAGATCCATCGCTTGCGTCTGAACACTGTGCATGAGATCGGGCTGATAAGTGAGTGCACCCATGCACCGGTTGCCCAAATAAGCCAATCGATCTAAAGGGGTGATTTGAGCAGGATCAAGTTGTTTGTGTTGTTTGAAAGCCCTGACCATCAACAAGAGCCCCAACCATCGGGCAAAGAATCATTGAAAACGCCATGCAAGTGGTCGAAAATCGGGCGAGCTGCAGGGTGCGCAAAAGCGTCAAAGGGCATCGAGGCCGGCGCCAAATTAAAACCCTCTTTGAGCCAAGAGGGCTCGTACTGAAACAAGATTTGACCAAATGCGCGGCAAGCCTCGTCCAAGTCAGTTAGCTGCGCAGCAGCTTGGAGGCGAAGCCGCCTGATTTGGGCGGGGAAGGATAGCGTCGCCCGCGCAAGCGGGCGTTTGGAGTCAATGCGGTGTTTGCTGTTGCT
>CAIOTD010000041.1 GCA_903861115.1 uncultured Burkholderiales bacterium | reverse complement strand
TGAATTTTGAGCCATGCCCTATTTTCTCACCACAATCGATGAATATTCAAAATATCCGTGCTTTGTCCTTTGATTTAGATGACACTTTGTGGCCGATTGGGCCGACTTTGATCAAAGCAGAGGCCGCTCTTGTGGCTTGGTTTTCTGCGCACACGCCCAAAGCCTTGCCCATTTATCAGGATCGGACCTTGATTGCAGAGCTCAGGAGCGACTTGATGCGTCGCTTCAGTGACCGCTTGCACGATTTGAGTGCGATTCGACGCGAGCTCATCCGCGAGGTGCTGAAGCGCGCGGGGGAGCCCACTGTTGGCGTCGAGCACGCTTTTGAGGTGTTTTTTCAAGCCCGACAGTCTGTGCAGATGTATGCAGACGTGCTGCCGGCCTTGAACACACTCAAACAACGCTTTCAATTGGTCGCCCTGTCCAATGGCAACGCAGATGTCGACCAAGTGGGGCTGGGGGGTTATTTTTCTCTCGCCATTAGCGCTCAAGAGGTGGGTTTTTCAAAGCCCGACCCGAGAATCTTTCAGCACACCGTTCAGCGCTTGAATTTGGCGCCGCACGAAGTCCTGCATATCGGCGACGATGCACACACCGATATCCATGGTGCCAGAGGTGTTGAGATGCCTTGTGTTTGGGTCAACCGTGAGGGGTTGGCGTGGACCGGTCCAGGTGAATGTCCCAAAAGCGTCAAGGATTTGAGTGAGTTGGTGCGCCTCTTGGATACAACGCTCAACACCTTAAAAACCTAAACCCCAGGGTTCACAGGCGCGCCAGTCTGTTTTTTGTCAAGGCATGCCACAGCGCGCAGTCCTGAACGAACTGCCCCCTCCAAGGTGGACGGGTAGGGCCCCTGCACATAATCGCCACACGCAAAAAGCCCTTGAGCAATCACGGTGGGTGGGCGTTTTGAGAGAGCCTCACAAGAAAATGTTGCGCGTTTTTCGATGGTGCAAAATTGCATGTCTAGATCTTCAAGCCCCAGTTGATTGCGTGCCACCGCCATGGCGTTTTGAACGATGTCTTGGCGCCTGTGGGGGTCGGCCACGCTCACGATCAACGCCCAGTGCTCAGGGGGCGTGCCTTGAAGGGCCGGGGGAATCAAAGGGGTCTGCATGGCTTGTGCGTTAAGGCGAATGCCAAACTGAGGGTGCACGCAGTTGTCGAGCTCCATGTGTTCATTAAAGCAAACCAGTTGGCTTTGAAGAGCCGTGCGCTCGCCACGTCGGGATTCTTTTGGATGGCCTTTGATGTAAACACTCGCGATGGCTTTGTGCGTCAAGCCACCTGCCATGCCTGACCAATTGGGGTGCGAGTCCCGTGTGAGTTTCGCGGCTTGCCAAGCGGGCACGGCCAAAATGCATGGCGCGTTGACGTCGATGTCATTGAGTGCGTCAATGCGCCGTCCCAATTCAATGCGCGCACCGCGCGACTTTAACCATTCCAGGCTGCGAATTGGAAAGATGTCGCTCAGCGGTTTTTTGGGAAATAAAAACGAACAAGAGTCTGGCGGATTGGAAAAAGCGTCCTTGAGCACGCGAACAAAGGTGCTGGCACTCGCGCGATCCAGCGGTGTGTTCAAGGCCGAAAGACACAAGGGTGAGATGATGTCTCGCATCAGCGTGTCTGAGACCCCGTGAAACAATTGAGCCACCGAGGTGTCGCTTGGGCTCAAAAACCGGTGCTTGATCCAAAACTGCACAGGCTTTAACAGGCTCAATTTCTCCAGCGGACTGAAGCGCGCATTCAAGAGCAGCGATCTCAATGTTTTGAAGGGGAGGGTGTCTTTGGGCAAGCCAAATGGTGCCCCACTTGAATAACACCACCCCAAGCCTTGGCGCTCAAAAAGCGCATCGGGTTCAAGCCCAAGGGTCTTCATCAGTGAGAGCGTCTCCTGGTAGGCCCCAATCAAAGCGTGTTGACCGTTGTCAAACACTTTTCCCTGATGGTTCACGCTTTTGGCCCGCCCACCAGGCGTTTGTGTCGCCTCGATCAGGTGAACCGTCCATCCTTGTTGAGTTGCTTTGATGGCGGCGGCAAGTCCCGCCCATCCAGCGCCAACAATGGTGACTGCTTGGGTCATCTGAAAAGGGTTCAGTAAAGGCCCAAGGCTTGTACTCGCCAAGCCAGCCAGAGTTTCCTGATGGGCGTGAGTGAAACTCGCTGAGTGAGAACGGGAAAGTTGGCCCGCTCAATCTCATTCAACAAGGTGCGGTAGATGCTGGCCATCATCAGACCGGGTTTTTGGGCGCGACGGTCTTTTGCGGGCAACAACTCGAACGCCTGTGCGTAAAGCGCTTTGGCCATCTGTGCTTGATGCGTCATCAGCGCTTGAAAGCGAGAGGAGTCGACGCGGTTCAAGATTTCGTGTGCCTTCACATCAAAGCTTTGTAAATCTGAGATTGGCAGATAAATGCGGCCCCTCAGTGCATCCTCACCCACATCACGAATGATGTTGGTCAACTGAAAGGCCTGCCCCAATGTATGGGCGTATTGAGTGGTTTGGTCTGAGCGTTGTCCAAAGATCAGTGCTGAGACCTCGCCCACGACGCCGGCCACAAGATGGCAATATCTCTCAAGACCAGCTCTGTCCAAATACCGAGTTTGTGTCAAGTCCATCTCGCAGCCTTCGATGATGGACAAAAGGTGGTGGCTTGTGATGCCGAATTCAGCCGTCCAAGGCATCAAGGCTTTTAAAACAGGGTGTTGGCTTTGACCTTGAAAGGCATCCAACACAGCTTGTCGCCACCAGGCCAATTTGGAGGCGGCAAGCCCCATCTCGGTGACTTCATCCACAACATCATCGACCTCACGACAAAAGGCATAGAAAGCCGTGATGCACAATCTTTTGGGCTTGGGCAGAAATAAAAAAGCGTAGTAAAAACTGCTCCCCGATGAGGCAGCCTTGTCTTGAACGTACTGTTGGGGCGTCATGGAGGGAGATTGTGCCATTGAAGGCCAAGTTTTTTCAAAAACCAGCCATCGAACTGCATTTATTTCGCGGACTCTTTTTTGAGGCCATTGCCCGTGAGGGGCGCTTTAAGACATGGCGCGCATGAGCATGGATGGGAAATCCATGAGTCGAATGCTTGGGCGGTGAACGAAGGTGTTGACCGCTCTGCATTTTTGAAGAATCTTAAGTCCCCCTTGAACCACCATCTTCAGCTCCCATGCAGCGCGACCAGGCACTCGGTCACACAAAGGGGCGCCTTGGATCATCAGGGCATGTGCAAAGCTCAATTCTTGCTCGAGTTCACAGCCTTCGGGCAAATAAAATCGCCCCCTTGGAATGTCCACGCTCAAGTCTTGCCAGAAATTGATCAACTGCAGGGATGTGCAAATGGCGTCACTTCTTCTTAGAGAATCGGCCTCTTGAATGCCGTACAAATGCAGTAGCAAGCGCCCGATGGGATTGGCTGATTTGGCGCAATACTTGAGCAAAGCGTCTTGATTCTCGTAGCGCTTGCCTTGCTCGGTGTAGACCACATCTTGCTCAAAGGCTTCCAGCAGTTTGAACAACGGTTCACTGGGTAAATTGAAACTGGTGATGGCCTTGGAGAGATTTAAAAACAACGATTGGTAGGGGCCAGAGAGTTTTTTGGGCTCATGCAAGCAAATTTTCAGCGTGTCTTTGAAGGTGCTTAATAGCGCCATTCTTTCAGCCGCCGAGTGGGTGCCTTCATCGGCCATGTCATCTGCTGTTCTTGCAAAGTGGTAGATGGCCATGATGGGCGCTCTGAGGTTGGGCGGGCACAGCCAAGAGGCGACGGGGAAGTTTTCGTAATGTTTCACCCCTGCATGCTACCCTAGCTGATGGCGTTTGTGCGAGGTGGGCTCGGGTTTTCTTTCTGAACGCAGATCTTTTGCCTTGAAAGGGTTTTGTGTGTTATGGGGCGAAGAAAAAAACCGATAAGCACCTATGTTTTGTCCCCCTTTGTG
This sequence comes from uncultured Burkholderiales bacterium, assembly GCA_903861115.1. Taxonomy (GTDB): domain Bacteria; phylum Pseudomonadota; class Gammaproteobacteria; order Burkholderiales; family Burkholderiaceae_C; genus Limnohabitans. The sequence goes on along the minus strand of CAIOTD010000041.1, from coordinate 465 downwards.
TTTTTCTGTGGCGGGCCTGCTCCTGTGAGGGTGCAAAAAGCATTTAGAATACATGCCGAGGATGCGACTGTGGCGAAATTGGTAGACGCAATAGGTTTAGGTCCTATCGGCAGAAATGCTGTGCTGGTTCGAGTCCAGTCAGTCGCACCATCCTTGATTTAAAAAAACGCGCGCTCCTTTTGCACAATCGGAGCTAGCGTTGCGCATCGATCATTAGCTAGAGGTCAACCGATGCGCTACGATAAGTCGCTGGACCTTGTTCAATGCACTCGCGTCAATCCCTCTCGCCCTCTCTCCCTCTCTCCCGTCATGGGCTCCACTGCAGTCGCTTGTCATCGTTCTTGCTAAATGCAATGTGACGGGGTTGTGTCAAAAGTGCGCTTGCACGCCATTATTTTTTAACGTCATTCGTACTATTGCTCTTGATCATTCAATCCGACTCTTGTTAAATGGCGTGATTGATGT
>CAIOTD010000040.1 GCA_903861115.1 uncultured Burkholderiales bacterium | reverse complement strand
GGACGCCATGGTCTGGTTCTCGGCCTGAATGGCCACCCCTTCCTTGGCTTCAACGGCTTGGTGCAAACCTTCGCTCCAACGCCTGCCCGACATCAATCGACCCGTGAACTCATCCACAATCGTGATCTCACCGCCTTGGCTCACATAGTGTTGATCTTTGAAATACAAATGATGTGCTCTGAGGGCCGCATACAAGTGGTGCATCAAGCTGATGTTGGCCGGATCATAAAGAGATGCGCCTGCAGGCAAGAGGTTCGCTTGCGTGAGAAGTCGCTCAGCGTTTTCATGACCCATCTCGGTCAAAAACACCTGCCTAGATTTCTCATCCAGGGTGAAGTCTCCAGGCGTGATGATGCCTTCTCCCGTTCTGGGGTCCTCCTCACCAATTTGGCAGACCAATTGGGGCACAATCGCATTCATGGCAATGTAGACCGCCGTGTGGTCCTCGGCTTGACCACTGATGATCAAAGGCGTTCTCGCCTCGTCAATCAAAATCGAATCCACCTCGTCCACGATGGCGTAATTGAGCCTTCTTTGCACGCGGTCCTGTGCCTCATAGACCATGTTGTCCCTGAGGTAGTCAAAGCCGTACTCGTTGTTGGTGCCGTAGGTGATGTCACAGCGGTAAGCCGCTTGCTTGTCGGCTCTGGGCAATTGGGGCAAATTGACCCCCACGCTCAGTCCTAAAAAGTTGTACAAGCGCCCCATCCACTGGGCATCGCGTTGAGCCAAGTAGTCGTTGACCGTCACCACATGCACACCTTGGTCGCTCAATGCGTTCAAATAAACGGCCAAGGTGGCCGTGAGCGTTTTGCCTTCACCCGTGCGCATTTCAGCGATTTTTCCGTTGTGAAGCGCAATGCCACCGAGCATCTGCACATCAAAATGACGCATCTTCATGATGCGCTTGGAGCCTTCTCGCACAACGGCAAACGCCTCGGGGAGAATCGCATCCAAGGTCTCGCCTTGCGCCACGCGGGCCTTGAAGGCCACGGTCTTGGCACGCAACGCCTCATCGCTCAAGCCCTCCAAAGAGGACTCAAGCGCGTTGATGCGCTCGACGGTCTTGCGGTACTGTTTAAGAAGTCGCTCATTGCGACTGCCAAATATTTGGGTGAGTAGATTAAAAGCCATGAAAACGGTACGTGCAATGGCGCTTTAGAGAAGGTCCAAAGCTCTTGCCACACTTTCCTTTACTGAATCCCAGCATTTTAACTGGGAGAACAGAGATAATGAGGCCATGGACCCAAGCCAACCCAAAAAACCCCATTCCGAGCTCAAAACCGATCCCGCCCCAGCGCAACCCAGCGCTTTGGCTCAGTTGAGAGCCCTGGGGTACTCAAAAGTACCGCGCTCGGGCCCCCTTTTACGAGGCAAATCGGTGGATGTTCTCAAAGCGGCTCAGTCGGCGCCAGGTTTGGCACAACTGCTGGCGCAAGCGGCCCGCTCCAGAAGTCAAATCGAGGACTTGAAGGGCCTGGTGCCCGCCAACATGTTGAATCAACTCAAATCGGGGCCGCTTGAAGCGGGGCATTGGATTTTGATGCTCAAAAGCCCCGCATTTGCCGCCAAAGTGCGGCAAATGGGGCCCGCCATCTGCGCCCACCTTCGAAGCAAAGGTTGGGACATTCAGTCCATCACGGTCAAAGTCATTCAAGCCTAGAGGCCTCGGCGCATCAAAAGAAGGCCTTTTTATTTGCTAATTTTGGCGTTTTTGATCAGTTCTTGAACATAGCTTTGTCGTTGCACCTGTTGCAAGGTCTGGATCACCACGGCGCGGCTGTCCTCCAAAGAGGGGATCTTAAAAGGTCTTTTTTCCTCCACCTTGATGATGTACCAGCCGTAGGGGGTCTGAATCGGCAAGGCCGAAAACGTCCCCTCTTTTAAGTTCACCATGACCGTGCCAATCGCCGGCAAGACTTGGGCCGGCAAGACCCAACCGAGTTCACCCCCATTCTTTTTGCTGGCATCCACACTCTGCACGGAGGCAATTTTTGCAAAATCTGCCCCTTTTTTAAGCTCCGCAATCACCGCCTTGGCCTC
>CAIOTD010000039.1 GCA_903861115.1 uncultured Burkholderiales bacterium | reverse complement strand
CTTGGTGCTTCACCCAAAGGGTGCCCTCGCGGCACCCTTTTTTTATTTCTGGGCGCCCCAGCCCCCCTTTGCACAGGGGCCAGGCGCGGCAGACAACATCGCTTGGGACTGAAAGCCTGAGAACAGTTCGCCCTTTCTTCACCCTTTTTCTCAAGAAGGATTAAACTCTTCGACTAAGCCGCCCCCCCGCGCCCCTGGGTCTCCAACCGAGAAACTGGACCGCTACAGCCACAGAGCGTGCAGGGCCAACATCCCTTTTCCCTTTCAACACGCTCCTCTCACACCCTGGACTCGCCTCACCATGCACCTCCTCCTCGTCGCATGCCGCTCACTGATCAGAGACATCCGCTCGGGTGAACTCAAGCTCTTGTTTTTTGCCGTCACCTTGGCGGTCACCGCCATGAGCTCGGTCTCCTTTTTGGCTGAGCGCTTGGAGCTGGGATTGGCGCGTGATGCCGCCCAATTATTGGGTGGCGATGTGGTGGTCGCGAGCGACCACGAAACACCCCAAGAATTTCTCAATTGGGCGACAAGCCTGTCCTTGCAAAGCGCTCAAACCACCACCTTTCCAACGATGGCCCGCGCGCCCAATGAGCGAGGGGGCAACGCCCGCTTGATTGCATTGAAGGCGGTGTCTGAGCATTACCCCTTGAAGGGCCAGGTCCTGTTGAAGACACCCAGCTTCCTCAAAATCCCCCCCCCCGGCGCGGCCTGGGTGGACGCTCAAGTGCTAGAGAGCTTGGGCTTGAACGTGGGCGACACGCTCCTCCTGGGCGACAAGGCCTTGGGCATTGAAGGCGTCATCGACAGCGAGCCCGACCGAGGGGCTGGTTTCATGAATTTTGCACCACGGGTGATGATCAATGCGAAGGACTTAGAAGCCACCCACTTGGTTCAACCGGCCAGCAGAATCAATTGGAGACTGGCGGTGACGGGGCCGGCTTTGAGCGTTCAAAACTTTCAAGACCGCGTGAGCGCACACCTCTTAAGCGCCAAGCTCAGAGGGGTTCGCATCGAAACACTCAAAGAGGGCCGACCCGAGATGCGCGTGACGCTTGAACGTGCATCTGAATTTTTGCATTTGGTGGCGCTCTTGTGCGCTTTGCTCTGCGCTGTGGCAGTGGGTTTGGCAGCGCGTGGTTTTGCTCAAAAGCGAACCGATGAATGCGCCATGTACCGCGTGCTGGGTCAAAGCCAACGGAGCATTGAGCTTGGGTTTTTGTTTGAGTTTTTTACTGTGGGCTTGTCAGCCAGCTTGCTGGGTGGTGCATTGGGCTACAGCATCCATTTGGGCTTTGTGCATTTGCTTGCCGGCCTCTTGAACACCGACTTGCCAACCCCCTCTTGGCGCCCCATGCTCCAAGGCATGGGCATTGGCGCCACCTTGCTTTTGGCATTTGGCTGGCCGCCCATCATGCAACTGGCCAAAGTGCCCGCTCTGCGCGTCATCAGGAGAGATCTTGGCGAGCAAAAGGGCAACGCGATGGGCGTGTTGGGCTTGGGACTGCTTGGGTTTTCTGCACTTTTGATTTCCTACAGTGAAAACATCAAATTGGGCTTGATGGTGGTGGGTGGTTTTTTTGGCGCCTTGCTCTTTTTTGCATTGATCACCTATGGCCTTTTGCGCATCACCCGGCGAGTCCTGCAGGCCAAGCCCTTGCCGATTTGGTTGAATTTGGCGTTGAAACAAATGTGTGCCAGACCCTTTTACACCGTGGTCCAAGTCAGCGCTTTGTCAACTGGGCTACTGGCCATCACCTTGTTGATCCTTTTGCGAACCGATCTGATCAGCAGTTGGCAAGAAAGCTCCCCACAAAATGCCCCCAACCGCTTTGTGATCAACATCATGCCTGAGCAGGGGGACGCCTTCAAAGAGGCCTTGAAGAAGCATGGCGTGAACAGCTTTGATTGGTACCCCATGATTCGGGGACGCTTGGTGGCGGTCAACGACCAGCCTGTTTCCAGTGAAAACTTCGCTGACGAACAAGCCAAACGCATGGTTGACCGAGAGTTCAATTTGTCCTTCAGCGCCCAGGCTCCTCTTCACAACCGAATTGTGGGCGGACAGTGGACGCCTTTAGAAGAGAACGCCTTGAGCATTGAACAAAACATTGCCAAAACACTGGGCCTGCACTTGGGAGACCAATTGCGTTTTGACGTGGCTGGGGTTCCCAAAGAGGCCCGCATCACGTCCATTCGACAACTCAATTGGACGTCCATGCGGGCGAATTTCTTTGTCATGTATCCACAAGACAGAATGGACAATTTCCCAAGCACTTACATTGCCGCCTTCAGAGCCCCCAAGACCCAAGGCTTTGACAATGACCTTCTCAAAGCCTTTCCCAACATCACCAACGTCGACATGAGCAGCACGGTGGCCCAAGTTCAGTCTGTTTTGGAGCAAGTCATTGCGGCCATTCAAGGCCTCTTTGCGTTCACGCTTTGTGCCGGCATGGTGGTGCTTTTTGCATCCATCACTTTGACTCGGCAAGAGCGTTTGAGCGACCACGCCGTGCTCAGAGCCTTGGGTGCCAAGCAGTCTCTCTTGGTCAAGGTGCAACGCACTGAACTCTTGGGGATTGGGGCCATTGCAGGCGTCTTGTCGAGCTCAGTCGCTTGGTTGCTAGGTGGCGCACTAGCCAGGTACGTGTTCGAATTTGCTTGGAATCCCAATTCTTTTTTGATTTTGATGGCCTGCGTAACGGGTGCCTTGCTCGCTTGGATCTGTGGGAGTTGGGGACTTCGAGGTGTGCTGCAAAGACCGGTGATCGAAACCCTTCGAAGCGTTGCTCAATCTTGAGCACCGACGGTTCTCCAGTGCACGCATGGGCTCTTTTGTGCAAAGTTTGAGCCAGCTCAATGCGGCCCCAAGAGATTGCACTAAACTTCTGATATTCAACACCCCCAACACAGCAAGCTTGGGTAGCCCCCAAGCCGATGCCCCATGAACGACACTGAACACCCCTCCAGCGATGCCCCCCAAGAGCCCGTGCTCACGCCTTACGCGCAAATCGGTGGAGACCTTGGACTGCAAGCGGTCACCGCAAGGTTTTACGCCTTGATGGACACCAAGCCCAATTACAAAGAACTGCGCGCCGTTCATGGACCCGACTTAAGCCGTGCTCAAGAGCGGCTCTTTTGGTTTTTAAGTGGCTGGCTGGGCGGCCCCGCGCTGTACATTGAAAAAGTGGGTCATCCCATGCTCCGAGCTCGCCACTTGCCTTTTTCCATTGGCGAGACCGAGCGCGACCAATGGGTCACGTGCATGTACGAGGCCATGGTGCTGGAAGGTATTGATGAAGCCACCAGGGACCATTTGGCCCCTCATTTCTACAAAACAGCGGACTGGATGCGCAACCAATCAGAAGAGCCGGGCCCCTCAACTGGGCAAGCAGGATGAGCGTCAGTTCGCCCCTTTGAGAAGCACGACCAGGGCCCCGGCGCCCCCTTGATCGGCTTTGGCCTGAACAAAAGCCAGCACCTCATTTTTTTGAATCAGCCAGGCCAGGGCTTTGGATTTGAGCACGGGCGTCTTGCCTGGCGAGCCCAGCCCCTTGCCGTGGATGACACGCACACAGCGCCATCCCATCTTCATGGCGTCTCGAATGAATTGCCCCAAGCTCTCACGGGCCTCATCGCGCCTGAGACCGTGCAAATCAATTTCTGACTGGATGGTCCAGCCGCCCGTTCTGAGTTTTTTGGTGACATCCAGGCCAATGCCTGGGCGTCGAAAGCTCAATTGATCATCCACGTCCAAGAGGGTGGTTGCATCAAATTCATCGCTCAAGCTTTCTCTCAATACGGCTTGGTCATCCAGTTTTTGTTGGAAAGCGAGGGGTTGGGGCGTTTGAGCTTGCAAGGGTGCACGGGGCATGTGGGCAATGGGCTTGACCACGCCCACCGCTCTAGAGAAGAGGTTTTTCTCGGCCTCTGCCTTTTTCCTTTGGGCCTCGAGTTCTTGGTCCAGTTGTCTTTGCCTTTGAAGTGCCAGCTCAAGATCGATCTTGAGTTGAGCCAGGTCTTTGAAGGATTTAGATTTCACTGGTGGGAGGTCCAAAAGGGATAAAGAGGCCAAAGGTGTGAGAGAGGGGTGTGCCCAGCCAACAAGCCCGAATCTTAACTTTTTTCTTGGATTGTGAATTTCTTTGTGTCCGATGGCCTTAAGAAGCCCTTGTCATGGGAAAATATTCATTCATCTGTTACCCGAGTGCCTTGGACATGGCACCCCTTTTGGACCCCCTTATGTCAACACCTCAAATTGAACGCGACTCCTTTGTCACCCTGCATTACCGGCTTGCAGGCCCTCAGGGCGACTTGATCAACACCTTCACCGACAAGCCGGCCACCTTGACCTTGGGATCGAGTGAATTGTCCCCCGCGCTCGAACTCGCCTTGATCGGACTCAAAGAGGGCACCCACACCACCCTTGAAATCGCAGCAGGTGAAGCCTTTGGCCCAAGAAACCCAGACATGCTGCAGTGGGTCAAACATGCCTTGCTGGCGCAATTGAGCGAGCCCACTCAGGTCTACCAAACGGGGGATGTGGTTCAGTTTCCAACGCCCAAGGGGGACGGACAATATGCGGGCACCGTGATTGAAAGCAGCGAGAGTGCTGTGCTGTTTGACTTCAACCACCCCTTGGCCGGTCAAGCGGTGACCTTTGAGGTCCACGTCCTGGGAGTGCTTTGATGCCAGGAACCCGTCTTGACAGAGAGATCTTGCTGGCCGAACCCAGGGGCTTTTGTGCCGGTGTTGACCGAGCGATTGAAATCGTACAACGCGCTTTGGATAAGTTTGGCGCGCCCATTTATGTGCGCCATGAGATTGTGCACAACACCTATGTGGTCAATGACTTGAAAGCCAAAGGGGCTGTGTTCATTGAAGACTTGAAGGATGTGCCTGCAGGCGCCACGTTGGTGTTCAGTGCGCACGGCGTGCCCAAAGCGGTTGAAATGCAGGCCCAAGCGCTTGGCTTCAAGGTCTTTGACGCGACATGTCCCTTGGTGACCAAAGTCCATGTGGAGGTGGCCAAATTGGCCAAACTCGGTTATGAGTTCATCATGATTGGGCACAAAGGGCACCCTGAGGTGGAGGCCACCATGGGCCAACTCTCCTCAGGCATTCACCTTGTAGAGGATGCGGCCGATGTGGCCCATGTGCGCCCCTCGCAAACCGAAAAACTGGCCGTGGTCACGCAGACCACCTTGTCCATGGACGATGCGGCTGAAATCTCGGCCGCAGTGGTGGCACGCTTTCCGCAAATCAAGTCTCCAAAGCAACAAGACATTTGCTACGCCACACAAAACCGCCAAGATGCGGTGAAGTTCATGAGCCCCCAAGTCGATTTGGTGATCGTGGTGGGGTCTCCGACCAGCTCCAACAGCAACCGCTTAAGAGACGTCTCCGCCAAATTTGGCACCCCCAGCTACATGGTCGACGATGCAACAGAAATTCAAGCCGAGTGGTTTGAAGGCAAGTCCAAAGTGGGCCTGACAGCAGGCGCTTCTGCGCCCGATATTTTGGTGCAAGCCGTCATCGCTAAAATCAGGGAATTGGGTGCCGTGAGTGTCAGGCAGCTCGATGGGCAACAAGAGACCATTAAATTTCCACTGCCCAAAGGCTTAAAAGCTGACCCCCAGTCATGAAACCCCCTGTCGTTCTTTAATATTTAAAAACACCATGTTAGACATCAACCAACTCCGTCGCGAACTCGACACCGTCATCGCTCGACTTGAGACGCGCAAGTCCCCCCAGCCCTTTTTATCGGTCTCTCAGTACCAAACCCTTGAAAACGAGAGAAAGACCATTCAAACGCGCACGGAGCTTTTGCAGTCCCAAAGAAACACCTTGTCGAAACAAATTGGTCAACTGAAATCAAAAGGTGAAAACACCGACAGCCTCATGCAGCAAGTCTCTGACATGAAGGCCGAACTTGAATCGTCAGCCACGCGCTTGGAGCTCATCCAAGTCGAACTCGAGGCGCTTTTGAGTGCTGTGCCCAATTTGCCCCATGCAAGTGTGCCCGTGGGACACGATGAAAGCGGCAACGTGGAAGTCAAGCGCTGGAGCCCCTCAGGCCAAGAGCCCAAAGCGCTTGGCTTTGCAGCCAAGGACCACGTGGAGCTGGGAGAGGCCTTTGGCTTGGATTTTGAAATGGGTGTCAAACTCACGGGTTCACGCTTTACCGTCATGAAGGGTCCCATCGCTCGGTTGCACCGAGCGCTTGCGCAGTTCATGCTCGATACACAAACGCAAGAGCATGGTTACACCGAGTGCTACACCCCCTACATCGTCAACGCTCAAACACTCAAAGGCACGGGCCAACTGCCTAAATTTGAAGAAGATTTGTTTGCTGCGAAAAAGGGAGGACAAGGCGAAGGGTCAAGCCCCGCAGACAGCGCAGCACCGAGTGCTGCACAACTGGATGCACAGTCTCTTTATTTGATCCCCACGAGTGAAGTCACACTCACCAATTTTGTTCGCGACACGGTGTTGAGCGAAAGCGATTTGCCCATCAAACTGACCGCTCACACCCCTTGTTTTCGTTCTGAGGCAGGTGCCCATGGCCGGGACACGAGAGGCATGATCAGGCAGCACCAGTTTGACAAGGTCGAGATGGTTCAAATCGTGCACCCTGAGACCAGTTATGAAGCCTTGCAGGAGATGACCACCCACGCTGAAGCGATCCTTCAAAAGCTTGAACTGCCCTACCGTGTGATGTCTCTGTGCACGGGGGACATGGGGTTTGGAGCAGCAAAAACGTTTGACCTTGAAGTTTGGTTGCCCGCACAAAACACCTACCGTGAAATCAGCTCCATTTCCAATTGCGAAACCTTTCAAGCACGTCGACTCCAAGCGCGCTTTAAAAACGGGCAAGGTAAAAATGAACTCGTGCACACCTTGAACGGTTCGGGTCTGGCGGTTGGTCGCACCTTGGTGGCGGTGCTTGAGAATTACCAACAAGCCGATGGCAGCATCGTCGTGCCCTCAGTGCTCAGGCCTTATATGAACGGCCTGGCCCTCATTCAATGAGATGCAAGTCTCAAAGCATACTCAAACATCAGGGAGATGACTGCGGGCCATGAGAATTGACAAATGGCTTTGGGCCGCACGTTTCTTTAAAACCCGCTCTTTGGCCAGTGAAGAGATTCAAAAGGGGCGGGTGAAACTCAACGACGTCCCAGCAAAACCCGCCAAGGACGTCAAAGTCGGTGACACCTTGCTGGTGCGCCAAGGGACTTTCTTCAAAACCGTTGTCGTGCAGGGCTTGAACCCCACAAGAGGCTCGGCGAGTGTGGCGCAACTGATGTACACCGAAACCGCCGAGAGCATCGAGCGCCGCGCGGCCCAAGCCCTCGCCTTCAAAACCTCGCGAGAGCCCGCACTCAGCATTGAGCACGGGCGCCCCACAAAGAAGCAAAGACGCGACATCGATCACGTGCAACACGACTGGAACGATCGCTGGAGCGCGTCGGTCGATTGACCCCCTGCTTGCTGCGCAAAAAAGACGCCCCAAAGTGCTCCAACACGCGAGCAAGCGCTTTGTGCACACAGGCCCAACTTTTCCTTGTTGATGACGAATCTGCCATAAAGTTGCCCAAGAACAACAACTTACTTTGACTTACTACAGCAAGTTGTTAATATCCCCAACCCGGCGTCGTATTTTGAGAATTCTCAGTACGGGACGTCAAAGATCATATTAATAATACTTTGGTATTCATGGAGTGATGCGATCATGGCATTTAAAATTTTGGTGACCAGTCAAAAAGGGGGTGTTGGCAAAAGCACCATCGCGGCCAATTTAAGCGCCTACCTTGCCTATCAAATGGGCTTGGCCACCACCTTGATCGACTGGGATCCACACGGCTCTTCGAGCAACTGGCTCAGACGCGCACCCAACGTGGGAGTGCTCGTGCAGCACTTGACCTTGCCCATTGAGATGGGGGGCAACCGCCCCGTGTTTGAAGCGCGCATGCACTTGCGCCGTGCCACCCAAGGCAGTGACATCGTGGTGGCCGATTTGACATGGACGGATGCGCTGGCAGGCGAATTGATGTTTGAGTTTGACATGGTCTTGGTGCCCACCTCGGTGTCAGAAATTGAGCTCTCAGCGACCTCTGGCTTTTTAAGCAAAAACCGCTGGGTCTTTGACTCTGCGATTGCCAAAGCACCGGCCCTGTTGGTGTGCCCCACACGCGTGTTGCCCGAGCAGTTGAGCTCCAACATTTTCACAAGACAACGCTTTCCGGTGAGCTTCATGTTGGCGCCTCCCATCCTCGAGTCGCAAAGCGCCCGTGAAATGTTCGAACAAGGGTATTTGATGAATTTACCCAATGCGTGTGGCGAGTCCTTTCAGTCCTTTGCGCAAGCGGTGGTCGCGGCCAAAGACATCCGATTGAGCATGCTTGCGCAAGAAGCGGCCAACAAATCGCTCAAAGCACAAGTGCTCCCCAAGAGCCCGGCCCTTTTGCAAAGACAAGCAGAACGCACGGTCACCACCCCCTTTCCAAAGGCCACGACGCCCGCCTTCAGTGTGGTGCCGCCAACGGCCACGTACTCTGTGCTTGGACGACACCGTCAAAGAAAAATTCAAGAAGAGAGCGAACAAACCAAAGTGTCTTCAGGCATCAACATCCCTGAATTTTTGAAGCGCTTTACAAGGCAATCGACCACCAAGGTTTAAACTTGGCGTGACAAACTTCATTGAACCCGTTGGCCCTTAAACAGCCTCCCTTCACCATGACACCGGATTTGGAAGACACCATGGATCAAGACAAATTTCTTGCTTTCAAAGGCTTAAAGCAGTATTCTCCTAAATCGGGCTGGGAGTCTTTGGGCAGCGAAGGGCAAGATCAATTGAGACCGCAAGACAGCGACATGTCTCTCGGGGCTCAAACCGTGGGACTTTATGCCCATCAACAAGTCAGCACGGGCACGCATGCTCGCATGCAAGACGCGGCCAACAAAATCAAAGCACCCCGAGCACAAGCTGAAGACCCCTTGATCAACGAACTGTTTGATCAATTGAGGCAGCCTGTTGAGGACGAGCTCTCGAGCAGTTGGAAGCTCATTGCCAACAATGTCAACTTGCTCACCCAACGCATGGATCAGCAACGCTTGCTCAAAGCGCAACTCAAAGCACTCGAAGAAGAGACTCAAACACTCAGAATTCAAATCCTCACCCACTTGGAGGATGTTCAAAAAACAGCGGACCGCCAACTCTCCGTTGCAAGACTCAGGGTCGAGGTCTCCAACATGGCCAAAAGCAAACTCTCAGACAAGCTGCAAAAGATCTGATCCCCGTCCTTGAACGCTTCTTGGACAAGGGCTTCACCGCCAGACGCATTAGGCTTGAAAAAGGGGCGCTGGCCCAAAGCCAATGACGATTCAAAAAAATCTGTCTTGGCGCTTGCCAACCACACACAGCGCTTTTTTTCAAAAGCAATGAACACAACCCAAAGGGCTTTATCCCATGCTTGAACGACTCAATCGATACTACCCCATCCGGTTCACGGTTTTTTTCTTGGCACTGGCGGGACTGTGCATTTCTTTGATCAAATTCTTCTTGTTTTCACAAGGTGCCTTGGAGCTGCTGCTCTTTGTCTTTTTGACAGGGCTTGGGGTGCACGATCTGCAACAAAAGCACCATGCCATTCTTCGCAACTACCCGATCATTGGACACTTGCGCTTTTTGCTGGAGTTCATCCGACCCGAGATCAGACAGTACTTCATTGAGAGCGAAAACGACGAAACCCCTTTCTCTCGAGCACAGCGCTCCATCGTGTACGAAAGAGCCAAAAACGAATCTGACAAACGCCCCTTTGGCACCCAAGTCAACATCCATGCGTCCGGCTACGAATGGATCACCCACAGCATCTCGCCAAGCAGCATCGCCCACTCAGACTTTCGCGTCAAAGTCGGTGGCGACCAATGCAAACAGCCCTACAACATCAGTTTGTTCAATGTGTCTGCCATGAGCTTTGGTGCTTTGAGCGCCAACGCGATCATGGCCTTGAACCAAGGCGCCAAAATGGGCGGTTTTGCCCACGACACGGGAGAAGGCTCGATCTCTGAATACCACCGCGTGCATGGTGGCGACCTCATCTGGGAGGTGGCCTCGGGCTACTTTGGTTGCCGGGACGAGAACGGTCATTTCAGCCCTGAAAAGTTTGTGGTCAACGCCTTGAGCGATCAGGTCAAAATGATTGAGATCAAGCTCAGTCAAGGTGCCAAACCAGGTCATGGCGGCGTCCTCCTTGGCCCCAAAGTCACCCCAGAGATCGCCAGTGCGCGGGGGGTTCCGGTGTGGACCGATTGCGTCTCCCCCAACAGTCACAGCAAGTTCTCCAACCCCGTGGAGCTCATGGGTTTTATCCAAGAGTTGAGAGAGTTGTCTGAAGGCAAGCCGGTGGGATTTAAATTGTGCATTGGTCACCCTTGGGAGTGGTTTGCCATTGCCAAGGCCATGGTGACCACTGGTATTCAACCCGACTTCATTGTGGTCGACGGCTCTGAAGGCGGCACAGGGGCTGCACCCTTGGAGTTTTCAGATCACATGGGCACGCCCATGCAAGAGGGTTTGAGACTGGTGCACAACACCCTGGTTGGACTGAACTTGAGAGACAAGATCAAATTGGGGGCGAGTGGCAAGATCATCACCGCCTTTGACATGGCAAGAACCATGGCACTGGGGGCCGACTGGTGCAACAGTGCACGGGGCTTCATGTTCTCCATTGGCTGCATCCAAGCGCAAACTTGCCACACCGGCAACTGCCCCACAGGGGTTGCGACACAAGATCCCAAACGACAGGTGGCCTTGGTGGTCGAGACCAAAGCCGATCGGGTGAAAAACTTTCACCACAACACCTTGCACTCCTTGTTGGAACTCACTGAGGCCACAGGCCTGAAAGATCCGAGTGAATTTGACCTGCACCATTTCATGCGCCGCATGAACCAAAACCAGTCGCATTCGCTCTCGACCTTGATTGCCAGCATTGAAACCGGCGCCTTGCTCACCAGCAAAGGTTTCAAACAAAGCGACAAATCCTGGCCCGGGGTGTTCCAAGACTATTGGTCACACGCCAGTGAGACGAGTTTTTCTGAGCAAAAGCCCAAGGCAACACCGCCCACAGAAAAACCAAGCAAAGCCGTGGCATCCCCACAGGCGATTGACAGCCCTCCCCCAAGTTTGATTTGAGTGCGCTTTGCGTCTCTAAGCACACACAAATTGACGCAATTGAGCACGACTAAAGGGATCTTCGGATCCTTTTTTTATGGGCATCTTTTTTTGCGTTGAGCGCAAACAGACCGTTGTTGGATCCTCCGAGCACAGCGCTTGGGCAAAGCCTCTCCCTGGTCGCTTAAAACCATCCAGGCACGACGCGTCGTTACGCCTTCTTACGTTGATTACTGACAAAAGCAGCTAAAGTTTTTTGACTTCGTGATTTAAACTGAATTTCATCCTTTCTCACCGATGCTTGAATTTACCCATAATCAATGAATCGACCTCACTCCTGAAGACTTTAGGGCTGAAGTTAAAGAAT
>CAIOTD010000038.1 GCA_903861115.1 uncultured Burkholderiales bacterium | reverse complement strand
GGGTAAATTGCTCAATTCTTGTGCGGCCTTTTGAGCCTTTCTGATTTGACTCAGGTCATCGGCTAAAAAAATTGCTGCCCAGTTGTCTTGAAAAGAGATCAATTCACTTTTATCAAAGTGAATGTGAGCTTGTGTTGAAAACTGAGTTTTCAAGTTTGAATTCAGCATGAAAATGCATGTGTCCAAGTTGGTGATTAAATCATCTACGGACTTTTGATTGGCGCGCAGTTTCCTGGAGATATCAATTTTTTCATTTTCGCTGAACAATGAAAGTCGATAGTTAGAGTCGGCCACTTTCAAAAGCAATTCTGAGGAATACATGAGCCTTCGTGTATATTCGGTCAAGCCCTGCATGACCACGGAGGTGGTTCCATAGGTCAGCATCACCCAAATATCACTCGCCGAGGGTGTTGCAAAAGAATCATATGGGCGGGTAAAGAAATAAAAACCTGAAAACAGTCCTAGCAATAAAGATAAAATTCCTGGACCCACTCCCCATATTAAACTCACAATGAATGTAGAGAGAAAAAAGAGTTGAAAGGGTAAATAGGGTTCAATGTACGGGTGAATTAAAAAACGCAAGGCCAAAGCCAAGCCTGTTACAAACAGTGCGCCGCAGTAGCGCACAAGGAGACTTGAATTGTTCCAATCTTTGGCATTTTTTAAAAGCATGACGCTATGATAGTCAAAAGCAACTTGGAACTCAAGGGGGGCAATCATGCGGTCCTCATGCTGCATGGTTTATCCGGCAGTAACTTGGAGGTTGCTCGAATTGCACAAAGCCTTCACGCCCGAGGCTTTAGTGTTTTTGCACCCAATATTGAGGGTTATTGTTTTGACACGCAAACCACCCCTTGGCAAGATTGGATTGAAAAAGCCAAAGAGCACCTTGAGCGAATGCTCACAAGATATGAAACGGTATCTGTTTTAGGGCTCTCGATGGGTGCAACATTGGCCCTGGCCTTGGCCGAGCAAGAGAACATTGCATCCATGGCGCTCCTTGGAACAGCCATGGATTACAAAGGGTGGGCCATTCCTTGGTACCGTTTTTTGCTTCGCTTGGGACGGATTTTTCCAGAGATCAATTTCACATACAAGGAAGAGCCCCCCTTCGGCGTTAAAAATCCTGAACTCAGGGCCAAGATGAAGCAGTCGTTTACCAAGCGAAAATATGCAGAGGCAGGGGGTGAGGAGATCTCTCTTAAGCATTTGATCCAAGGGGATTATTTGATTGAATATGTGCAAAAAAATCTAGATGCGGTGAGTGCGCCGGTCTTGGTCATTCACGCCATTGAAGATGAGACTTGCAGTGTGCGTGGCGCGGAGAAAATGTTCAATCAAATCCATTCAAAGCACAAAGAATTTATTTATTTGGGTGACAGTTATCACTTGATCACGATTGATAATCAGAGGCAAACCGTGTTCAACGAGGTTGAACGATTTTTTTGCGCCAATATCAATGCCATGACACATAGCGATGCATTTGATATACCAAAAATCTACAGCAAAGAGCTCAAGCGCATTGCGGCAAGGGCCTAGTATGAAATTGATTGAACTTGCATACGTGAGTCGTTCAACTCAAAAAATGAATGAAATTGAATTCATTAATTTTTTGGGTGAAATCCGTTATTTAAATAAAAAAAATAACTTGACCGGTGTTATTTCATTCAAGAGTTCCGGTGTTTTTGGGCACCTCATTGAAGGCTTTGAATCTGTGGTCTTGCCTTTGTTTGAAAAAATCAAATCCGATCCCCGGCACTCAGAAGTTACACTCATTCATCAGGGCTATATTTTGGAGAGAAGTTATTCAAAGTATCCTGTTAAATTCATTGGGGATGTTGATATCGTTTTCAATGAGTTTGAGGAAGAGGAAGATTATTTAGACATCAGCCCTTCGCTGCCCAAGTATTTGGGACAAGCCATGATTGAATTGTCTAGAAAAGCCTTGATCAAATAGGTGGTATGCGTGAATTGCTCTTGAACTGAAAGAATGTATGAACATGGATTTGGCCATCGCTGTATTTAGCGCCTTGACTTTAGGCTCCATTGTTGGCGTTGAGCGGCAGTGGCACCGACGGCTCGTGGATCTCAAAACAAATGCTTTGGTTGCTCTGGGGGCTTGTCTTTTTGTTTGGACGTGCAAGACAGGTCTTCAATACCAAGACACGGTCAGAATGGTGGGTCAAATTGTCGTGGGAGTTGGTTTTATTGGCGGAGGCTTGCTCTTTAGCGATGGATCAGTCACCAAGGGCATCAATACCGCAACCACCATTTGGTGTTGTGCAGCGGTGGGTGCTTTTTGTGGCTTGGGGCGCTGGCAAGAAGCCTTGTTTTGCTCGCTTGTGATTGTCTTGGCCAACACCGTGCTCAGGAACATTGCGCACCAATTGAACTTGAAGATGGGGGTGAATGATTACATGGTGGAAACCATTCATTTCGAGTTGGAGTGCCAGGGTGCAGACATTCACCGAGTGCAAGATCAGTTCAAAGAGATGATCAAACTGAACAATTGCGAGATTCGTTCGTTCGCTGTTCATCAAAAAGAGCAGGCACTACAAAAATTGAGCTACTCCTTGGCGTTTGACCCAGAGAGGCTTGATGAAAAAATTCATGTGTTCATTCAAAGTCTCGTGGATCAAGGCTTCACCTCCGTTCAATGGCATCGGTGATGCCTCTTGATTGATCAACGGCGTCGCTTACCGAGGTGCATAAGGCCTTGATTGCCTGTAGTTTCTCTCGAAGTGCTCAAGGTAGGCGTGGGCCAATTTTGGATTGTTCCAATGCACAATCACATTTTCAGAATTGCGATGCGCTGCAGCCTGGGAGTAATTAAAGCTACCCGTCTCAACCGTTTCTTGGTCGATGATCATGGTTTTGTCATGATGAATGGCGTAGGCAGAGATGGTTCTCACTTCACATCCGGCGTAAGCCAAGGCTGAAAGTGCGGCTTGCGCCTTGCCACTTCTGTCTTCGTTGATGTTGCTTTTTTGATCCACGACCAACGTGATTTGCGAGCCTCTTTTCTTTGCCCTCAAGAGCGCTTGAACAATGGGCGCACTTGTGAAACTGTAGGCCAGGACCCGGATTTCTGTGTGGCTTGAGTCAATGGCTTTGATGACCAAATCTTCACTGCCCTCATTGGGGGAAAAAGCAATCTCCACATGACCAGAGGCTGGAATTTCCGTTCCGGCTTGCGCATGCAGAAATGGTGCACATAAAAAACAGACCAGTGTCGATTGCAACAAGCACTTGGAGATTTGAGTTTGAAGGGTGTCGTACATGTTCATGGTGGGGAGCAAGCGCTCAAAAGGGGCAGAAGAAGGGATGCGATCAATTATAAGTGTAGCTTAAAGGGCTTTGTACCCCATGCGTTTAATGAGGGATAATCCCGAGGCCGCTTATTTTTTCCTCTGTTCACCAATTCAAGCCGAGCTTCAATGCCCCTCATCAAACAAAGCATCACCCTTTTGTTGCATGGATTGTGCAGCACACCCGATGAGCTTTTGACGGTTCATGCGGCTTTGACGCGAGAGGGGCATTTGGTCAAACACATGGTCATCCCGGGTTACTCCTTTGATTCAAACAAAGACCGACAAGAGTCCTTTGGTTTTGAGTCTTGGATTGATTTTGTGGATGAGGAGATCAAGGCCCTGAAATCACAGGGGCACCTTGTCAATCTCTTGGGCCTATCGGCAGGCGTAACAGTCGCCTTGGGTGTTGCCATCAAAGAGCCCACGCAGATCGAGCAATTGATCTTGCTCTCGACCCCCTTGATCATTGATGGATGGAACATTCCTTTTTATCATTTTCTATTGCCCTTGGCGCTTTACACGCCCTTGGGGGCACTTTGGCATTACAAGGAATCGAGTCCCTACGGTGTCAAGAATCAGCGCATCCGCGATTGGATTGAGCGTGAACTCAGTCAAAGGCGTGTTTCTCAAGCTGGCGCCAGTGTGCTTGAAATTTCTCACTTGCGAGAACACGATCGATTAAGACGCCATGTGATCCAACAGGTCCCTCGCATTGACTTGCCCAATGTATTGATCATCCACGCCAAAGAAGATGAGGTTGCGGGTCTTTCAAACGTTGAGTGGTTGCAAAAAAACTGGCGATGGGGACAGGTCAAAACCGTCTTGCTCGACAACAGCTATCACATGATCACGATCGACAATGACCGCGCTCAAGTCTGCAGTGAAATATTGAAGTTCATCGCCTTTGAGTCACCCGCTGTAAGCGCGTGAGATCGACCTAGAGGTTCCAACTCAACCCCCCATCTGCGGGTTCTCAATTAAAAAGGCCTCATCAACGATGAGGCCTTGTCTCAGAACACGAACGAATGAGTTGTCGTCGTTTTACCAGTCGTCTGAGCCGCCGCCAGAACTTGAAGAATCGTCCCAAGAGCTTGCATCGTTGATCCCAAAGTTGCTCCCTCCCATGTCGTAATTGCTATCGGGTCTGGGTTGAAATCCATTGTCTTGAAAACCCTGACCCGAAGAGGGATTGCTGCTGCTGTGGTGGTCGCCAAGGACATTGTGCATCAGCGCTTCTCCAGCCACCATGCCTGCCCCCACCGCAGCGCCTGTGGCCAAGCCACCCAATATGCCAGAGCCCATTGAGCCGCCACCTCCCATCATGCCTGGGCCCCCCATGGGCGTAGGACCATAACCACTCGGTTGAAGTCCATTGTTCCCGCCGTAACCGGGCATGGGGCTGTAAATTTCTCTTGGACGTGTCATCATGCGAACAATGAAGATGACGAAGGCCAGGGCTGCAAAACCCAGTACCCAAGGCAAAAGTCCCGAGCCAGTGGACGCGGCTTGATTGCTGGCATAGGCGTTGTTCACGGGTTGTGTGGGCATGGGCGCAGGCGCACTGATCCTGGCCTCCAGACTTCTCACGGCCTCTTGTTTTGCGAAAGGCAGGCCAGGAGCGAGTTTGTCGGCAATTTGGAGCTCATCCTTGGCGGCGGCCAAGCGGCCTTCTTTGGCCAAAATTTCTGCGTGCACAAAATGCGCTTTTGCCGAGTTGGGGTGGTCAGTCAGCACTTGCTTCATCATCGCTTCGGCTTGGCTGAAGTTGCCTGACTCTGCGGCCCTGTAGACCTCGGCCATGCTGGGATCTGCCGCGTGAGCCAAGCTTGCCATGCCCATGATGAAACTGAGCACCATGGGTTGAATGAATCGGGCTGAAGACTGAGAAAATTTCATAAGGGTCAACTCCTTGGTTGGGGTTTGAAGTATCTGGGGGCAAATTTTGGCCTTTCAAGCCCCAACTTCGCTCCCCCGATGGTTTGCCATTTTGCACGAAATGGCGAACTTTTGTGTGAAAGGTGGTAACGACCTGGTCAATTGATGTCCAATTGAGCGTTCCCCTCTGAAAAGAGCACTTTTTAGGAAGGCATTGCCCTTCTCAGGCCTGGCTGATCAGTTGGTTTTTGTCCCTGTCATCATCAAGGACATCAGGCCTTGTTCAAAAAAACATGGTTTTTGCCGTTTGTAAGACGTAAAACCAAATGGTTTCTTGGCTTGTGTATTTTGGTCCTAAATGTTGATAACATGATGAATGCTTTCTTGATCGGTTTTAAGAAAGTGGCTTTTATTGAATGTTTGATTGTTAAGGAAATTGTTTATGTCTTCATTGTTGTCTGGTGCATCTCTGCCCGTTTTTAAGTTGATGTTGGGTAATTTGAAGGTTTGTTTGGAAAAGGCTCAAGCCGATGCGCTTCAAAGAGGCTTTGATCCCCAAGTGTTTGTCGAGTACAGACTTGCGCCCGATATGCTGCCCTTTAAAAAACAAGTCATGATCGCTTGTGATGCGGCCAAATTGTGTGTTGCACGAATTGCCGAGCTGGAAGCGCCAAAATTTGAAGACAATGAGGTGGAGTTTTCTCAATTGATTGAGCGTGTCGCCAAGACACTTGCATGGATCTCCACGGTATCTGCTGATGCCATGGACAAAGGGGCAGGTCGAGAGATCACTTTTGCAGTGGGTAAAACCATGACAAAAACCATGAAGGCCGAGGATTACCTCACGCAATGGGCCTTGCCCAATGTGTTTTTTCATATCACGACCACCTATACAATTTTGAGGCACAACGGCGTGCCGCTTGGTAAGATGGATTACTTGGCCGGCTCGATCCCCGTTTAAGCCCAGACGCGGCAAATGAGGTCAAGCCTTGATGCGCCCTTGGCATCAAGACTTGGCCTTTGTTGGTTTTTTGTGGCCTTGTTTGAGCCCAAGAGGCTTTTTGAATTTGGGGTCGAGTTCAGCCACTTGCTCGCTGGCCCCCATCATTTTTTTCATCCATTATGGCCATCAAGTCCACCATTTACAAAGCCAATTTACAAATTGCAGACATCGATCATGGCTACTACGCTGATCATGCTTTAACGCTAGCCAGGCACCCCAGTGAGACCGATGAGCGCATGATGGTGCGACTCGTCGCGCTATCAATCAACGCGTACCTCATCAATGAGTTGTGCCAAGGAGACGCGACCTGGGCGTTTGGTGCGGGCTTGTCAGACCCCAATGATCCGGATATTTCGTTGACCGATTACACGTCAAGAAAACGAGTTTGGATTGAAGTGGGGCAACCAGAGGAAAAGCCTTTGGCCAAAGCCTGCTCTCAATCTGATATGGTCTTGGTCTATGCCTTCAATCATGCCAAAAACATCTGGTGGAATGGCTTGAAAAACAAAGTCTCTCGTTTGGATAAATTAAAGGTCTTTGGCCTGGACCATGAGGCGACGCAGTCTTTGGTCTCGATGGCCGAGAGAAGCATGCAGCTGCAAGCCACTATTCAAGAGCAGACCCTAACGCTCAGCAGTCATTTGGGCAGCATTGAAATCGAGCCTCTGAGAATGCTCGCCTAGTCTGCCTTGCCAAGCCGTTGAGCGACTTGCTTGGGCCTTAAGTGCCTTTTTTGCCGACATAGGCATTGACGAGTTTGAGTGCAACAGGGCCAAATATCTTAGACAAGCGGTGTCTGTGTTGGGCAAATTTCAAATAGCACCAAGCCAGAGGCGCTTGGAGTCTTTTGGCGCTCAAGCATTTTGCGTAAGTGCGCAAGCCCACCAATTCATACGCTTTGGCGAAGACTTCGATCCCATCCAAGTACTCACCCGAACTGAGCCTGCCTTTGATGCTTTTCATGGCCAACTCGCAAACAACGCCGTGTTGATCCTCTGAGAAATTCTTGGCTGTGATGTCCTCAAACCGCAAAAGCCCCTTTTGGTCTTTGTGTTCGAGAAGCCGCATCTCGGCCAAACACAAGGGACAACTGCCATCGAAGTAGAGGGTCAGCGTTTGTTCCTTGTGTGGGTTCATTTTAAAGGGTCACGCAATCGGTGATCTCAAAGGGTGTACAAAGGGTGGTGCAAGCCACCCACCAAATGCTCTGCAGCCCATTCCAGAGGATCTTGTGTTTTGGGCAACAAGACGCCTGCCGCTCTGATTTGGTGAGATTGGCCCTTCAAAGCGGGAGGTTCACCCTTGGCCTGTGTCTGCAGGGCGAACTCATAAAGCATGCGCCGCGCCATCACGATCGCTCGGTCTGTGGGCAAAAGCTTTTCGTTTTCATGGTCTTGTACAACGCCCATGCTTTCTTGGAGAGAAGCGTCTTGCATGGAAATGCCAAACACACCTGAGTAGGATCGCTTTTCCTTTTGTGCAACGCGGTCAATCAAGTATTCATTTTGCATGTTTTGTGCAGGCCTGAAACTCTTTTCGGATTCGTAGGCCACGTGAATGCCTTTGCCCGCCTGCATGGCGTCTCGCTCTTCTTTGGAGAGGGGTTTGTCGATGTGGTAGTTGATGCTCCAAGCCATGCAGTTGTGATCATCCACAGGCACCCAAAGATGTCCACCCAATGCATGTTCACCAAAGGGGGGGATCAATGTGTACCAAGGGAAAATCCACTGTGTGATGCGCCAATAGTAATTGTCCGCATCCCCATTTCGACGGCCATACAAGGTCATGCCAAAGTCGGTTTTCTCAATGGTGAAGATCACATTGCCATCGGCTTTGATGTATTTAAGTGCTTGTGTGCCAACGTGCATGGGGTCAATGTCCACTTCGTAGCGGTGCACAAAGGAGACGTGTGCTGTGTCAATGCCGCCTTCCATGGCTTGAAGAAAGTTGGACTCTTGAAGTCTTCTGGAAATGTACACATGGCTGTCTGGCACCAAGCACCACTCGAGCTCAGGCAAGTCGGGCTCTGTGCCAGCGGGTCCCATATAGGCCCAAACCAAACCCGCTCTCTCAACACAGGGGTAAGACTTGATGTGCATCTTTTCACACAATTCGGGCGCCGAAGGAATATCAACGCATTTGCCATTGCGGTCAAATTTCACACCATGGTAAGCGCAACGCAATCCGCCTTCTTCATTTCTTGCGAAATACAAAGAGACCCCTCGGTGTGAGCAAAATTCACTCACCACGCCTACAACGCCCTCTGTGTCTC
Source organism: uncultured Burkholderiales bacterium (assembly GCA_903861115.1). GTDB lineage: Bacteria > Pseudomonadota > Gammaproteobacteria > Burkholderiales > Burkholderiaceae_C > Limnohabitans. The sequence continues at coordinate 26,160 of CAIOTD010000038.1, read as the reverse complement.
TGAACACAATGAGCTTCTCGCTCATGATTTGCACTTTGACCTGAGGTCCATCGGGCTCTTTCACCTCATCGCTGGAGACAACCGGGACCCAATACCTTCTCAACAACTCGCCCATGGGGGTGCCAGGACCGGTTTGTGTCAATGCTTGTGACATCTCCTTGTTCATTTCAAGATTTCCTTTTCATTCAATTAAAGTGTTTGGATTGATGTGGGTCAAAGCTTTGGAATTGACACCACCATGACGGCAGCTTGTCCATGGTCGACGGCGTTCAAGCATCTCTTGATGGCAGGCTCTAATTCATGGGGCTCGTTCACGCGCTCTGCATGGGCGCCAAAGGCCGCGCCCACTTGCTCAAATTGTCTCTTCTCTCCCTTGTGCTTGGCATGAAAGTCTTGCTGCTTGGCCGCATACCCATCGGGGTGAACGCGCAAGGTGGCTTCCTTCACCGCTTGCCAGCCACCGTTGTCTAGCACCACTGTAAAAATAGGAAGCGCTTCAGCTTGAGCCACCGCGTAGACCGATGTGGGGGTTGAGAAGTGAAAGCCGCCGTCGCCCACGATTTGAACAACCCGTTTGCTTGGGTTTGCCAAACGAATGCCAAGCGACATGCCGCCACTGTAGCCGAGACCGCCTCCTGCCGCGCCAAAAAGTGTCTTGGGTTCATTCCTTGGCAAATGGTTCATCACCGCCAAAGAGTGACGGATGGCTTCGTTCAAAATAACGTCCTCTTTGTCCAAGAGCCGGTTCAATGTGTGGCAAACAAAGTTGGGTTGAACTGCGCCGGAGGTGCCGCTGTTTTGCGCTTCATTTTGAAGCTTGGTCCTTCGAGCCTGTGTCAACTCAGACACGCTTTTGAGTCTTTGGGCCACTTGGGCTTGATGCGCTGGTGTCACCATCAACTTGGCCACGCGAAGCAAGTCTTCCAAGAACAAGGCACTGTCGGCTTGAATTCTTAATTGGGTGGCGAAGCCCCACATGGGAAAATCTTTTTTGATCGGGTCTTGGTCGATGTGGATCCACTGGGTGGCGGCATCGGGTTGGCCATATTTAGGCAGCCACGGCACGTCCGTATCGATCAAGACACCTAAATCCGTGTGGGCAAAGCCATGGGAGGGATCAAATCCACAAAACCAAGCATTGTCTCTAGAGATGTTGTTGTGCGTTGAGCTGTACTCGTAGACACGAATGCCCAGCAAGGACGCCAACTCCCCCAACGCGTGAAAGGCTTTGGCGCTGCGGCCCAAATAACTTGTGACGAGCATGGGATTTTTGGCGTTGATCAGCGTGTGCGCAACCTCTTTCAGTTGTGCCTCCGATGCCGAACCTTGGTGCACTGCGCCGTAGTCCTTGGCGGCGAAGGGCTGAACACGTTCCTCTTCCCAGTTCTCGGCCAAGGTCTCTCTGGGCAAGCTCATGTAAACAGGACCGGGCGGGTCAGAGTGCATGATGCTGTGAGCGCGCCGCACAACTTCTTTTGCCACCACGCCTGAGGGCAGGGTGTACTCCCATTTCGTATAAGGTCGCACCAAAGAAGCCATGTCAAAAGGATCTTGTACGAAGTGAACGTAATTGTCTCTTGAGCCCACCAACTCACCGCGGATCGTGAAGGGGGCCCGCCCAGCCATCAGCATGACCGGTAAACGAGCACGCATCAAATTGTGCATGCCCATGACGGCATTGGCCGTTCCCGCATCCACGTGCACCAAAACGCCTTGTCCGCGGCCTGTAAAGGCAGCAAAGCCGCCCGCCATGTGAATGGCCACATTTTCGTGAGGACAGGTGATGACTTTGGGAATGGCTTTGCCCAAGGCGGTGAATTTCGCCATTTCTTCAATGAGGGTTGCGTGATCGGTCCCCAGGTTGCAAAACAAATACTCTATCCCCGCTTCCACAAGGCCTTCCAAAAAGTAGTGAGCGGCTGAATGCATCGAGGGACTCGTTGAGTTGAGATCTTTTGAAGTCATGGTGAAGAAATTAGAAAATGAATAAAAAAGTTTCAAAAAAATTTGAATCTTGAAATTGAAACAGGTCTTATTTTATGTTTTTTCTCTTCCGATCGCCAAAGCATGCACGCAATAGGGTGAAATAAAAGGGACAAAATTGCTAGAAAAACGTAGCAAATCCTAGGGAGAACATGAATACCAAGTTGTTCACCTTGGGGTAAAAGACTTGTAGGCCGCACAAGCGCCTGCAAGCATCCAACTGAAGCGATCAAAGGAAAAAAGCATGGAGGAGCTGAAAAAAACAATCCGAGTGGTGATGTTTGACCAATACGGCACGGTGGTCGATATGCAAGGCGGATTGGTCAAAGCCATCGAGCCCTTTTTGAGAGAAAAAGGCTTCAAGGGCTCGGTGAATTCTTTCGTCACATGGTGGCGGCGAACGCACTTTGAGAACTCCATGATTGATGCGCTGCTTCATCAAACGCACACCCCTTACCGTGAAATTGGACACCGAGCCTTGTCCTACACCTTAGAGCGTGCAGGCATTGAGCCTGCACTCGAAGACGTGAAACGCTTGGTCGCGTGCATTGAAACACTTGAGTGTTTTCCAGAGGTGCCCCAAGCCTTGTTGCGCATCAAAGGGCGTTACCCGATCGTGGTCCTCTCAAACGGGGATCCCGATATGCTTGAGCGCGCCAAGGCCTTTCACCGAATTGACTTTGATCGCGTCTTGTCTGTGGCGAGCGCGGGCGCCTTTAAACCCCATGTGGCCTCCTACACCTATGCCGCAAAAGAGATGGGTGTCGCACCCCATCAGGTCCTCTTTGTGGCCAACCATGCATTCGATTGCATAGGGGCCAAGGCGGCAGGCATGCACACGGCCTTTATCGACAAAAGGCGTCGCCCTTTTGGGCAAACGCCTCATCAGCCCGATTGGATTCTAAAAGACATGACTGAATTGGCGGATGTGTTGTCCTCCTCAACGCCGATGGTTTCACCCAAGGCGGCTGCTCAATAAGCCAGAACAAAGCACGCTGACGCCTCCATCATGAGAGCTTTCGTTGTTGCCACCTTTGAAGCGCGTCAATGCTTTCTCCAACGATCCCTTTTCTAAAGGCCATCACACACACAACAAAAATGGCACCAATGATGACGGTGACCCAAGACCCCACCTTGTCAGACAAGGTGTCTTGGAGGGTGACCACGATGCCCGCACCTAAAACGGGGCCAAAGAAGGTGCCCGCACCACCCAGCATGGTCATCAAGATCACCTCGCCCGAGGTCGCTTGAAGCACGTCGGACAAAGCAGCAAAGCCCAGTGCAACACACTTGAGTGAGCCTGCCAATCCAGCCAAGGTCGACGATAAAACAAAGACCAGTAATTTTTGACGATCCACAAAGTAGCCCAGAGAACACGCTCGGGTCTCGTTTTCTCTGATGGCTTTGAGCACTTGCCCAAAGGGTGAAGACACGACACGTTGAATGAACAAAAACACCATCACGAAAACGATGAAGATGAAATAGTACATGGTCAAATCATCTTTCAAGGAGATCATGCCCAGCAAGTCGCCACGCGACACACCTTGGATGCCATTTTCTCCCCCCGTAAAAGAGGCCTGAAGGCAGACAAAATACACCAACTGGGACAGGGCCAAGGTGATCATGGCAAAGTAAATCCCTGAGCGTCTGATGGCAATGAAACCAATCCCCAAGCCCAACAGGCTTGAGGCAAGCATGCCCAAAACAATGGCTAAAAGGGTGTTGACGCCCTGAGCGGTGATCAAATGCGCGGTGATGTAGGATGAAAACCCAAAATACGCTGCGTGACCAAAGGAGAGCATGCCGCTGAACCCCAGCATTAAATTAAAGGCGCACGCAAAGATGGCGTAACAATAAAGGGTCATCAAGTACACCGGGTACACACCCAAAGCGGGCGCCAACAGACCCAATACCAAAAGCAAACCGTAGAACAAGGGGGTGATTTTTTTCATGCGTTCAATCTTTACCAAACAAGCCGTTGGGTCGCCAGCACAGCACAATGGCCATGATCACAAACACAACAATGTTGGAGGCCTCGGGGTAGAGAACTTTGGTAAATCCTTCGATCACACCCAGGGCCAATCCGCTCAAAATGGCCCCCAGGATGGAGCCCATGCCGCCAATCACGACAACTGCGAAGACAACAATGACAAGCGAGGAGCCCATCAAGGGAGACACCTGGATGATGGGCGCTGACAACACGCCAGCCAATGCTGCCAATGCAACCCCCCCACCATAGGTGAGCATCACCATGCGAGGCACATTGATGCCAAAGGCCTGCACGAGCTTGGGGTTCTCTGTGGCGGCTCTGAGTGTAGAGCCTAGGCTCGTGCGCTCAATCAAATACCAGGTCAAAAAACATACCCCTAGGCAGGCCACAATGACCCATACGCGGTAAATGGGCAAGATCATGAAGCCCACATCCACCGCACCTTGCAGCAAGTCGGGGACCGGATAACTCTGACCCGATGAGCCAAAGAGCTCTCTGAGCACACCCTCTGCAATCAAGGCCAAGCCAAAGGTCAGTAACAAACCATACAGGGGATCAATTTTGTAGAGATGCTTTAAAAAAGCCCTTTCAAGACCAATGCCAAGAAAGCCAACCGCGATGGGCGCCACCCAAAGTGCCACCCAGTAATTGATGCCAAAGCTGCCCCAAAGGAACCAAGCCGCGTAAGCGCCCAGCATGTAAAAAGCACCATGGGCAAAATTGACCACCCCTAAAAGCCCAAAAATCACAGCCAGTCCCAGGCTGAGCATGGCGTAAAAAGAGCCATTCAAAAGCCCAAGCAACAGTTGACCCAAGATCACTTGGGTGGGGATGCCAAAGATGTCACTCATAGATTTTTCATGCGAATGAAGGGGGCCACGCTAGAGCAAACAGCTTGCCCCAACGTCGCCCCCTCTTGATGCAAAGGTCTGGTTTTCAAACGCCTAAATTATTTTTTCTTGAGCAAAGGACAAGTGGAATCGGACAAGGGGCCAAACGCTTCTTCTCCACTCATTTTTTTGACCAGTTTGTAATAATCCCAAGGGTATTTGGATTCGGCTGGTGTTTTGACCTGCATCACGTACATGTCATGCACCATCACGCCGTCTTCACGGATGTAGCCGCCCTTGGCAAACATGTCGTTGATTTTAAGTTTTCTCAATTGTTCCATCACCTTGTCAGGCTCGGTGGTGTTGGCCGCTTTCACCGCATTCAGGTAAGTGAGGGTTGCCGAGTAATAGGCCGCCTGGTTCATGGTGGGCTCTTTTTTCATTTTTTCAAAATAGCGCTTGCCAAAAGCCCGGGTTTCAGGATTTAAATCCCAGTACCAGCCTGTGGTGAGGTACAAGCCTTGGGCAGTTTGAAGTCCCAAGCTGTGAATGTCACTGATGAAGGCGAGCAGCGCTGCGGGCTTCATGGTCTTGGTGATGCCAAATTCATTGGCCGCTTTCAAAGAGTTGGTGAAATCCGTGCCCGCGTTGGACAAGCCAAGGACCTGAGCGCCTGAGCCTTTGGCTTGGAGCAAAAAAGAAGAGAAGTCAGAGGCCGACAAAGGGACACGAACCGAGCCAATGGATTTGCCCCCATTGGCGGTGAGCACTTTGGTGGCCGCGTCTTGAAGTTGTGTGCCAAATGCGTAATCAGCGGTCAAGAAAAACCAAGACTTGCCGCCCCCTTGGGTGATGACGCTGGCCGTGCCATTGGCCAAGGAGGTGGTGTCATATGAGTAGTGAACGGTGTAGGGCGTACAGTCTTGGTTGGTCAAGGAAGAGCCTGCCGCACCAATGGCCATGAAGGGCACTTTCTTTTCGCCAGCGACTTTGGCCATGGCAATGCTCACCCCCGTGTTGGAGCCACCCAGTAAAATGTTCAGCTCGCTTTTGTCGGCCCATTCTCTGAATTTGGAGGAGCCAACGTCAGGTTTGTTTTGGTGGTCGGCGCTGATGAAAACAATTTTTTTGCCAATGACGCTTCCTCCAAAGTCAGCAATGGCCATTTTGACCGCTTCAATCCCGCCGGGCCCAATCACGTCGGCGTACAGGCCCGACATGTCATCGATGTCTCCAATGACCACTTCATTGCCAGCCCGCGCGGGCAAGGGGCTGAGCATTGCAGCGGCTGCGCTAGCGCAAGCCAATAATGCAAACGTTTTTCTGATCGTCCTAGATGTCATGCTTGTCTCCTTGAATGGTTTAAAAATGCCAAGCCCTTTAAAGGGTCTATTTGTTAAATGCCCAAAAACTCATGCAGCATATCCATCTTCTCGTTCAGTTGAGCCTGAGAGAAGGTGTCAATGATTTGCCCATGCTCCATGATGTAGAAACGGTCGGCCAGGGGGGCTGCAAATCTAAAGTTTTGCTCAACCATCACGATGGTGAACCCTTTTGTGCGTAAGGTGGAGATCATTGCTGCCAAGGCTTGAACAATGACAGGCGCGAGCCCCTCCGAGATCTCATCGAGCAGCAACAACTTGGCGCCCGTGCGAACAACACGGGCAACAGCCAGCATTTGTTGCTCTCCACCCGATAAGCGTGTGCCTGGACTGCTTCGACGCTCCCATAAATTCGGAAACATGGCATAAATGGCCTCCAAACTCAAGCCGCCATCCTTCAAGATGGGGGGGAGCAGGAGATTTTCCTCACAAGACAGGCTGGCGAATATACCTCTCTCCTCAGGACAGTACCCCAGCCCAAGGTGTGCAATCTGGTGGGGGGGCATTTGAATGCATTCTTGACCGTCCAGCAAAACACTGCCACTGCGCTGCTCAACCAAGCCCATGATGGCTTTGAGGGTCGTGCTGCGCCCAGCGCCATTTCGTCCAAGCAAGGTGACCACCTCCCCTTCATGAACAAGCAAATTCACCCCATGCAGGACATGGGACTCGCCGTAGTAAGCGTGAAGGTTCTTGACTTCAAGGACGGTTTTTGGGGCCTCAAGCATGCGCCGCACCTTCGAGTTGTGCATCTGCACGTCCCATGTAGGCATCAAGCACGAGTGGATTTTGCGAGACATCCGTGTAAGAGCCCTCAGCAATGATTTGTCCGCGTTGCAAGACACTGATGCAGTCCGCAATGCTTGCGACCACTTTCATGTTGTGCTCAACCATTAAAATGGTGCGGTGTGCTGAGACCTTTTTGATGAGATTGGTCACGCGGGCCACGTCTTCGAGTCCCATGCCTTGCGTGGGTTCATCCAGCAGCATCAGTTGGGGATCCATGGCCAGCGTTGTTGCAATTTCTAAGGCTCTTTTCCTGCCGTAAGGCAACTCTGCGCCAATGGTTTGAGCGAACGCCAAGAGATCGACTTGCTCCAAGAGTTCAAAAGCTCGCTCATGCAGGTGGTACAAACTGCTTTGGGGCTTCCAGAAGTGGTAAGACATGCCGGCACTCCTTTGCAGAGCGATTCGCACATTTTCAAGCACGCTCAGCTTAGGGAAGATGGCGGATATTTGAAATGAACGGATGATGCCTTTGCGTGCAATTTGGGGAGAGCTCTCTTGGGTGATGTCTAGGCCATTGAAGACGATTCGCCCAGAGTTGGGGGTGAGGAATTTTGTGAGCAAATTAAAGCACGTTGTCTTGCCCGCACCATTTGGACCAATCAAAGCGTGAATGTGCCCCTTTTTAACCTTCAAAGACACCCCGTTGACGGCTACAAAGCCTTTGAACTCTTTGATCAAATGATGTGTTTCTAAGATGGTCTCTGTTTGCATTCTGGGACAGTTCAATTTGATTGTGATTCAGCATACCATGCTGACTTGGATGCGAAACTCCTTTCTATGCGGGAAAATCCCTTGGTCAGGGTTTGTCCTAGGCCTCGTGAGCGTTTGGATTTTTTCATGCCCCTCATGTTGAGGGCGGTTTACGTGGCGCTTTGGTCGACCTTCTATTAAAGTTGGATAATGTGCGCTGTTTGTTCAATTGGATGGGCATTGAAAGAGGCATTTTTTGCAAAGTGGCCTTGGTTTGTGGCGGGTTCAGTTTCTTTGAGGTGGACACGTTGTGAAGATGCACTCTGAGTTCGAGCAGTTGTTGTAATGAATTTTTATCTTGAGACTAAAAAAATGTCGTACCTCTTCCAAGCCTTTGGCATTCACAAATTTTTTCATCGTCTGGCCCGTGATCTGTCGATGTTGATCGCTTTTTTGGCCCTTGGACTGTGCTGGTTTTGCAACGCCAGTGCGCAAAACCCTCAGGCCATCAAAATGATTGTGCCTTTTACCCCCGGCACTGGGATGGACACGATTGCTCGAGCCATCTCTCCTAAACTCAGTGAACGATTGGGCGTGCCCGTTGTGGTTCAAAACTCGCCTGGCGCGAGCGGCAACATTGGCGCAGAAATGGTGGCCAAATCACCCGCCGATGGCAGCACCATTTTGATGGGGGCCAACACCATGTTGATTGCCGCGCAGTTGTATAAAAATGTGCCCTTCAATCCAGTCAAAGATTTTGCGCCCGTTTCCATGACCGCTTGGGGAACCTTGATGTTGGTGGCCAATCCAAAAACGGGATTCAAAACGGTGCAAGACCTGATCAAGGCGGCCAAAGCAAAGCCAGATGGCATCAATTTTGGCTCACCTGGCGTGGGCACACCGCACCACATGGCCATGGAGTTGTTCAAGGTGGATTCCCAAATTGCACTGCTTCATGTGCCCTACAAGGGCACAGCGGGTTACACGCAAGATCTCTTGTCAGGTGAAATCAATGTGGGCTTTTTACCCATCCACGTCGCCCAAGGTTTTGTGAGCAGTGGCAAGCTCAACGCCATTGCTGTGGGCTCTGCCAAGCGCCACCCTGTGGCAAGTGGTGTGCCCACCTTTATAGAGTTGGGCTTCAAAGGCGTTGACGTCGATATGTGGTACGCCCTTTTTTACCCAGCCAAAACACCTCAGGCCCTCGTGGATCGATTGAACAAAGAGACCGTTGCGGTCTTGAAGTTGCCAGAGATCAAAGAAATGCTTGGCAAGGCCGGCCTGGATGCGTCAGGCTCGTCGGCTGAGGAGTTGGGGCAAATCGTGGCCAGCGACTATCCCCGCTGGGGCCGAGTGATTCGTCTCAAAGGCATTGAGGCCGATTGAGCCTGACCCACACCCATAGCCCTTCACTTTGAGCACCCTTGCCATGCATGCCATCAAGCCCTTGTCCATTGATGAACTCCAGGCCTTGAGCCAAGCCTTGCCGTTGTGGCACATTGAGCCAAGTGGGGCTTGGATGCAAAGGGATTTTGTGTTCAACGATTTTATTCAAGCCTTTGGTTTCATGACCCAAGTTGCCATGTTGGCGCAGGTTCAAGATCACCATCCCAATTGGAGCAATGTGTACAGCACCGTGAGCATCAAGCTTTTTACACACGACTGTCAGCGCCTTACACTCAGGGACCGACAGTTGGCCTTGGCCATCGAGCAGTTGCGCTGAACAGAGGGGCCTCATGGGTCCACCAACCAAGGAGACACGAATTGTCTAATTTGAAAAAGTCTTTGGATGCATCAAAGGGTTTCGAGCACGCCTACGCTCAGATCTTTCAAGCTGCAAAGACGCACCCTGCCAGGCACGTTTTCACCAAGCTTTTTGAGTCAGAGTGCATGGCGCAAGCAAGGGCGCTGGACACCTTGGCGCCCGAGCAAAGAAGCCGCACACCTTTGTTGGGTTGGCCCGTGAGTGTGAAGGATCTGTACGACATTGCTGGCGAGGTCACCTTGGCCGGTACACGGGTGCTCGCTCAAAACCCGCCCGCTCAAAGGGATGCCATCGCGGTGCAAAGGCTCAGAGCGGCAGGGGCTTTGATCGTTGGGCAAACGAACATGACCGAGTTGGCTTTCTCGGGGGTCGGGATCAATCCCCATTACAACACGCCCGTCAATCCCTCAGATGAGTCGCTCGAGCGCATTCCAGGGGGCTCGTCTTCGGGCGCGGCTGTTTCAGTGGCCTTGGGGCTGTGCAAGGCCGCACTGGGCTCTGACACGGGAGGCTCGATTCGCATCCCCGCCGCCCTTTGTGGCTTGGTGGGATTCAAGGCCACGCAGTCCAGGGTTCCTTTGTCAGGGACGGTGCCTTTGGCGCCATCCCTTGACACGGCTTGTGCCATGACCCAGAGCGTGGAGGACTGTATACGCGTCGATCAAGTGCTCTCTCAGCAGCCGTTGGACGTCTTTGAAAGAGACCTCTGTGGCATGCGTTTCTTGGTGCCCGCCACGGTGGTTTTGGATCAATTGAGCCCACAGGTCGCTCAAGCCTTTGACAAGACGCTGGCCCATCTGTCCTCTCAAGGGGCCATCCTTGAGCACCAAGCGGGTGAGTACTTGGCGGAGATCAATGAAATCAATCAGCCTGGCGGCCTTTCACCCATAGAGGCCTGGGCCTCGCACGCTTCTCTGGTGTCGCATCAACTGGAAAAATTGGATGCTCGTGTGGTTCAACGCTTGCTTTTAGGGGCTGACATCACCCTCACGGCGTATTGGGATTTGTTGCGCCGCCGACGTCTTTGGATCGAACGGGTCTCAGCCGTCTTTGAGAAATACGATGGTGTTTTGTGTCCCACCGTGCCCATGCAAGCCCCGGCCATCGCCCCCTTGCTGAAGGACGATGCGCTTTTTGGGGAGACAAACCGTTTGCTGCTGAGGAATACGTTTGTCTTTAATTTTTTAGACGGTTGCTCGATCAGTTTGCCCATGCAAGCCCCAGATGAATTGCCCATGGGTTTGATGATCTCGGGTGCTCGAGGACGAGATGCCCGTATCCTCAGCAGTGCATGGGCCGTGGAGCGAGCTGTGTCCAAGCAGTGGACTTGAGTTGCAAATGCTTTGGGGCTTAATCCAAGAGCGTGAGCACGCTTTTTAAATCCTTGGCCATGTGCGCAATGCGTGGGCCCAAGCGGTCGCTGGGTTGCCCGCTTCTATTGAGCCAGACCGTCTCCCAGCCAAACCAAGTCGCACCCAGCGCGTCCCAGTCATTGCTTGAGACAAAGAGGATGCTGCTGCGCTCGACTTGAAAGCTCTCCTCAATGAGCGCATAAGTGCTTGGATGGGTTTTGAATTGACGCACCCGCTCAACAGAGACGATGTTGTCAAAAAGGTGATGGATTTGTGCGTGTTTGCACACCCGCTCAAGCATATCGGCGTTGGCGTTTGACAGGATGGCGGTTTGCAGTCCCTTGGCCCTTAACGCTTCCAACACTTGCCGATTCTCTGCAAAAGCTTCAAGCCTGTCATAGGCCTGCATCAATGCGTTTTCTTGTTCATCACTCAAGTCGAGCTTTAGCTTGTCTGCACTGTAACGCAGGGCTTTTTTTGTGATGCTCCAAAACGGCTCATAGTATCGGCTGCCCTCAGAGGCGTTGGGGTCACTCAAGGACACAATTCGAGTGTAGTCAATTTGTTTGTCTCGCCAAAGATTGGCAAGCGCCACCCCGAAATGGGGAAACATGTCCTCAGCTGCACGAGAGATGCTGTAGACATCAAAGAGTGTGCCGTAGGCATCAAAGACGACGAGTTTTTTGGGGGTGGTCATGGCTTGGGTGTGCGTATTGGGGTTTTAAAGTCATCTTAACCGAAGCCCAGCAAGTGCGTTCGAAAGCCTTGGTGTGCTAAAGTCAAGAGCAATCCATCCCATCAAAAAAAGAGGTTTTTCATGAACATTACGTATGCTTGTGTGTTGATCGCTGGGCTCACGCCACTCATTGCCGTGACCATTGCTAAATGGAAGTTGTCTGGCTACGACAACAACAACCCTCGTGAGTGGATGGCCAAACAAACGGGTTTCAGGGCAAGGGCGTACGCGGCACATCAAAATTGTTTTGAGTCGTTTCCCTTTTTTGCAGTTGCCGTGATCATGGCCATGATGGCGGGCGTGGAAGCCAACCCCTTGGACCTGTGCTCTGTCATTTACGTGGCCGCAAGGTTGTTCTACATCCTGTGCTACGTCAAGGACTTGGCCACGGCAAGATCGATTTTCTGGGTCGTGGGGTACGCCAGTGTCATCGCCTTGTTTGTCTTGGGTTTTCAAGTGGTGGCTTGAATATTTATTCAAACGCCCCCAAATGTTGTCAACCCCTTGATTTCTGAAACCGTTATAGGTGCATGAAGGCTCTATCAACAGAGCGCCATCGATCAACAGTCCAAAGGGACCCTTGGCAGATGGTTTTTGCAATCGACCCTTTTGGGAGGCATGATGAAAAAATTAACTCAAACCGTTTTGGTCCTTGCTTTGGCGGTGACGGGCGCTGTGTCCCAAGCCCATCCTGGTGGCTTTGGTCATGGCCATGTGGGCTATGGCCACGGCGGGGGTTGGTCTCGAGGTGGCTGGGTCGCACCTGTGTTGGCTGCAGGCTTGATTGGAGGAGCCATTTATGCGGGCTCTCAACCCGTTTACGGTCCCACGTATGTCAATCCACCCATCCTTGTGAACCCTGCGCCTACTTATATGAACGGTGCACCCGGCATGGTGGCGCCCGTGGCCTATTATTGCTCAGCCTATCAGCAGTATTACCCTCAAGTTGGGTCTTGTCCTGTGCCTTGGCAAATTGTCAATTGATGAGCGCATCGCAGCGCCGGGACTTTTAACGTCCCTCGTTGGACTTCAGTCTGCGGGCGCTGAGTCCTGAATGGCACTCAAGTCCTGCATGTACTTGGTGCCCACGCGTTCTGAGTGGCGCTCTTTGGCGCTCAACGATTCAATTTCAACTTTTGCGCCTTTTCTTTGTCCATAGACATGGTGCTTGAGCCATAGAAGCTCTTCTTTGAGTTTGTCGGGTGAGTGGACGGCCTTGCTCCAGCATTTGATGTCCGCTGACCAACGGTATGCGCGAGCTTTTAAGATGTCTTTCGTCTCATAAGGCGAGCCGATCGCATAGACTTTGCTTTGGAGTTGGGTTGAGGATTCAAAGAGGGTCTGAATGGCAGTTTGCTGTGTTTTGGGCAAGACCATGTTCAAGACCTCTAGGAGAGCCCAGCAATCGGTCTCCGCTCGGTGCGCTTCATAAAAAATACCTTGCGTCATCGCCAAATATTCCAATTTGGCCGAGCCAAAGGCGTTGAATCGCCAATCAATGTCTTTGATGCTGCAAGCCCATGGCAGTTGTGCAAAAAAGGGCCACCTGTTTTCCACAAAGGGGCGATCAAAGGCAGCGTTGTGTGCAATCACCAAAGACACGTCCTTGAGCACCTCTTGGACCTCTTGGTCTGAGATGTGGTGACCTTTGACCATCTCATCGGTGATGTGATGTATGGCCGTGGTCTCGGCTGGAATGGGAAAGCCTGGGTCTTCTAATTGGTCAAAGACTTTGTAGACGTGAGTGATTTGACCCAGTGTTGCGTCGTATTCAAACGCCACCATCCCCAACTCAATGACCTTGTCCGTGAGAGAGTTCATCCCCGTGGTTTCTGTGTCCAGAATCACGCCCTTGAGCACCGTGGACTCGCCACGGGACGGCGAGGACTTGGTGAGCCACCTCTCTGGGGCGAGTCTTTTTAGAACTTTGTAATGCGGGTGACGATCCAATGCTTGGGCAATGTGATCCCATTCTTTTGAATCCAAATCAAGTTGATCGATGTTGTCCATGGCGACTTTCAGTAAGGGTGAGGCGGATGCCTCTTTTGTGAGAGCCCAAAAAAGTGGGTTCAAGTCAGATTGATTTAAAGTTTAAGCTCAAATGCGATCGGTTTCAGTTCTTAAAAACAGCATCAAGGGTGTTTTTTTTGAGGTCTTTCTGGCTTTGGCGACCTTCGCCCTTAAACGCCCTTTGCGCGCATGTTGTGGGGATCGATCCATACCGGTAAAACCCAACCCAAGAGTGCCAAAGACAGTCCCATCAAGAGCAGCACCCAAGACGAGGACATCAGCGACGTGAGTGCGGCGCAAAGAATGACACCCACCGATTGGCCGGCAAAAAGGATGGCCGCAAACAGGGCCATGCAGGTGCCTCTGACCTCAGGGGCCATCTGAGTGGCGTGGACTTGCATCGTGTTGTGAAACATGAAGAAGCCAAACCCAGCGCCAACGAAGGCAAAGACATCAAACATCCAATGGGGAGAAAAACCGATCACTAGATAAGACACACCAAAGGTCAAAGCGCCTGCGCGCACCAAGCCCGACTCACCCAGGCGAGGAATGAGCCGAGTGGCCAAGGCCATGTAGCTCACGCCACCAATGCCAAACAGGGCAACAATTGCACCGGCCCATGAAACGGCCAACGCATGGTGGTCATGCAAGTGTGTTGCAGAAATGGCGATGGCACCGAAGGCAAAGGTGCCTTCAAGAAAAATACAGGCCAGTATCCGTCTGGGGCGCTGTTTGCCAAACACAAAGCTCGCATTTTTAAAAAACGACAAGCTCCTCTCTCCATTGGGGCCATCTTGGTGGTCGTGCTGAAGTTTAGCGATGGGGTTCTTCAAAAGCACGCTGCCCACGACAAAAAATAAAATGCCCACCATTGCAAACGCCCAGCGCCAACCCAAGGTGTCCGTGATCAGGCCGCCAAAGAGCTGACCCGCCACCAGGCCCATGGTGGAGCCAAGCCCGACCTGAGCCAAGGTGGCTTGGCGTATGGTGTAGTCCACCGAGTCACCCACCCAGGCCAGGCCCAAAGGAATGATGGCTGCCGTGCAGGTGGCGGTCAAGATTCTGCAAAAAACCAAAAAGGGCAAGTCATAGGCCAAGGCGCTGCCAAAGCAGCCCACACTGCAACCCACCGTGGCCCAGGCCAAGACCTTGTATTTGCCATACTTGTCACCCAGGGGTCCAAAGAAAATTTGCATCAACCCATAGGTCACCGCAAAGTAGGAGATGACCTGCGCGGCTTGACTGCGACTCACGTCAAAGCTGTGTGACAGCTCTGGCAACATGGGGTCGCACAAACGCTGAATGGTCATGCTGGCAAAGGTGGCAAAAGACAAGTGCAAAATGGCCTGCTTGGTGGCAGGATCAATCACATGACGGGAAGCATTGGACATGAAAGAGAGGCTTTTCAGAAAGGGGACTTTGTGGAAAAGGTCCCTAAAAAATTAGAAAACGGACTCTAAAGAGGCCTACAACAGGGGGTTAAATCAACGATTGATGGGCTCACAAGCCTATACTGCGGTCATATTGCAATGCAACAAGCTTGAATTTTAACCTTTTCAATGATTCTTTAACTAACATTTTGGAGACTTCGATGATGAATCTGACCCCTGATCAAATTGTGGCGGCTAACAAATCTAACTTAGAGACTTTGGTGGGTTTGACCAGCAAAGCCTTTGCCGGTGTTGAGCAGTTGATTGAGCTCAACATGGCCGCGGCCAAGTCAGCACTGTCTGATAGCCACACCAACGCTCAAACGGTGTTGAGCGTGAAAGACGCGCAAGACTTGTTGTCCATGCAAGCCACCTTGTTTCAGCCCTTGGCTGAAAAGATGGTGACCTACAACCGTCATTTGTACGAAATCGCAACCTCCTCTGGCCAAGACGTGAGCTCCGTGGTGGAAGCACAATTTGCCAAAAGCCAAAAGCTTTATCAAGAGATGTTTGACAACCTGTCTAAA
This sequence comes from uncultured Burkholderiales bacterium, assembly GCA_903861115.1. Classification (GTDB taxonomy): domain Bacteria; phylum Pseudomonadota; class Gammaproteobacteria; order Burkholderiales; family Burkholderiaceae_C; genus Limnohabitans. The sequence continues at coordinate 10,676 of CAIOTD010000038.1, read as the reverse complement.
AATGCCCCCGCTGGCTCTGAAACGGCTGTTGCGGCCTTTAAAACAGCTGTGAGCGCTGGAACCAATGCATTGGAATCGGTTCAAAAAGCCGTCAAGCAAGCCACTGACATGGTCGACAGCAATGTCAAAACAATGTCTGCCCATGCCATGAACGCTGGTAAAACGACGGCCAAGAAAAAATAAACACGCCCCTCTCCCTTGGGAGAAAGGTGGAGCCCCAAACGCTGCTTTGCGCTTGGGGCTTTTTGTCTTTTGTGTGCTCAACATTGACGGCTTGGGGGTCGTCTTGCCTTGGGTTTGACCGCACACCCCATGGTGCTAAAGCGAAGGGAGCGCAGCCTTTTGCCCTTTCAAGGCCAGGGCAATTTCATTCACAAGTTGGGGCCCCTTGTAGATCAAGCCACTGTAGATCTGCACCATATCAGCGCCCGAGCTGATTTTGAGCAAGGCATCTTCCCCGCTCATGATGCCCCCAACGCCAATGATGGGGAAATGCGGCCCCATGGCCTGTCTGAGTTGAGACAAGACGGCGTTGCTGGGGTTCAAAAGCGGTGCGCCCGAGAGTCCACCCGTCTCTTGGGCGCCGACAAGCCCCTCAACACCACTTCGTGAAAGCGTGGTGTTGGAGGAGATGATGCCCCAACTGCCTTGTTTGGCGCTTTGATCGGTGGCGCAATGTTTTTTGAAGGTGCTCGCCAAGAGGAGGATTTGTTCGGCGTTCAAATCAGGTGCGATTTTGATCAGCAAGGGCACGCGTTTGCCGTGTCTTGCCTGAAGAATTTCTCTGTGGGCTTGGAGTGCCCCCATCAAAGCGTCCAAGGCGTCGTCGGATTGAAGACTGCGCAAATTTTTGGTGTTCGGGCTTGAAATGTTGACCGTCACATAATCCGCATAGGGGTAAACCGACTCAAAGGCTTTGAGGTAGTCTTGCGTTGCGCTCTCCATGGGGGTGATGGCGTTCTTGCCAATGTTCAGGCCCAGCACCATGGGGGTAGAACGGCTTAGAGGATGGGTTTTAATCCGTGCCTTTTGTACATTGTCCAAAAAGACCTCCACCCCTTTGTTGTTAAAGCCCAAACGGTTGATGAGGGCCTGTGCTTCTTCTATTCGAAAGATCCTGGGCTTGGCATTGCCTTCTTGGGGCAGGGGCGTGACGGTGCCCACCTCAATGTGACCAAAACCCATCGAGGCAAAGGCATCAATGGCGCTGGCATTTTTGTCCAGCCCAGCGGCCAAGCCCACTCGGTTTGGAAATTCAAGCCCCATCAATTGAATGGGGTCGTTGACCACGGGTTGTGAAAGCAACCATTGGCCAACCCAAGTGTTTTGCGTGAATTTAAGCGTTCTCAATGTGAAATCATGAACCTTTTCCGCATCGAAGGAAAAAAATAATGGGCGGATGAGGGAATAGGGCAACAGCATAGGGCTAAACTACCTTGATGAATCAAAGCTCCAAGGAGCCTTTGAGGGGAACAATTTTTTTTCAAATCAGCATCTATTGTATAAAACAAAGAGAGGAGATGAGCCGTTGAGTTCATTATCAAGCCAAGATCAACTGAAGGCCATGGTGGCAGAAAAAGCAGTTCAACTGCTCAAGCCCCAAACTTGGGTCGGGGTGGGAACGGGCTCCACCGTTAATTTCTTCATCGATGCCTTGGCCAAATCAGGCCTGTCCATCAAGGGCACGGTGTCGAGTTCCGAGGCATCGACCAAGCGCCTGCAAGCACTGGGCATCCCAGTCCTTTCAAGCCAAGAGGTTCCTGAGTTGGATGTGTATGTGGATGGGGCAGATGAAATTGATCACCAAGGCTTCATGATCAAAGGCGGGGGGGCTGCGCTCACGCGTGAAAAAATTGTCGCCGCTCAGTCCAAATCCTTCATCTGCATCGTGGACCAAAGCAAGTGGGTCACGACCCTTGGCGCGTTTCCATTGCCCGTTGAAATCATCCCCATGGCCGCGCCCAAACTCATTGCGCAATTCAAAGCGCTGGGTGGGCAAGCCCATGTGCGTTTAAAGGATGGCCAGCCTTTGCTGACCGACAATCAGCAGCACATTTTGGATGTCAAGGGTCTGCAGATCACCGACCCTTTGGCGTTTGAGAGCATGGTCAATCAGTGGCCGGGCGTCATCACGGTGGGTGTTTTTGCGCATCAAAAAGCGTCTGTGTGCTTGATCGGTGGCGTTGACGGGGTCAGGACCATTGAGTTTTGATCGTCGTGTCTTTGAGGTCATACAAAATGCTCAACAAGCCCGCGAGCTCTTTGGTATTTTGATGGGCATGGGTCTGGCGCTTGGCGTTCAGATTCGACCGCCCCCGCCCGAGCCCAAGGCTTGTTGTGGCCGAGGTTGCCAGGGCTGTGTGTGGGAGGGCTTTGTCGCAGCCGCTGAATTTTGGCGTGCGCGCACCGTGGAGGATTTGAGGCTAGCGTGCTGAGCGGGTCGGGTCCCCGCTCAAGCGTTTTTCAGGGGGCATTAGTGGCTCTGAAGCATGCCTTGGTGGCGAAGCAAGGCCTCAATGTTGGGCTCGCGACCTCGAAATGCAATGAAGGACGCCATCGCGTCTCGACTGCCGCCGACCTCTAGGATTTCCTTGCGGAATTTGCTGCCCATGATCGGGTTGAGTTCGCCCGATTCGCTCATGGTTTCTTCAAATGCGGCGTAGGCATCCGAGCTCAACACCTCGGCCCATTTGTAGCTGTAGTAGCCCGCGGCGTAGCCGCCAGCGAAGATGTGACTAAAGCTGTGGGGCGTTCTGCTCCAAGGTGGGCTTTGGATCAAGGCCACCTCTGCTTTAACCGCTTGCTGAATGGCCATGAAGTCAACGTCCTCTTTGTCTTGTGCGTGGATCAACATGTCAAAGAGCGAGAACTCCACCTGTCGAAGCGTTTGCAGGCCACTTTGAAAGTTTTTGGCAGCGAGCATCTTGTCAAACAAGGCCTTGGGCATCACCTCGCCCGTTTGATGATGAGCGCTCATGTGTCTGAGCACCGACCATTCCCAACAAAAATTCTCCATGAATTGACTGGGCAGCTCTACCGCGTCCCATTCAACCCCACCAATGCCAGACACATCTTGCTCATTGACGGTGGTCAGCATGTGGTGCAAGCCGTGACCAAACTCATGAAACAAAGTGATCACATCGTCGTGGGTGAGAAGGGCGGCTTGATCACCTTGGCCTTTGGCGAAATTGCAAACCAAGTAGGCCACTGGCGTTTGGAGTTGGGCGTTGTCAGGTCTGAGCCAACGGCTTCTGACCCCATCCATCCATGCCCCGCCGCGCTTGCTTTGCCTGGCGGTTGGGTCCAAATAAAATTGCCCAATGGTTTGATGGTTGCGAACTATTTTATAAAAGCTCACATCTGTGTGCCACACGGGCGCCTTGTCAGCCTCAATGCAGACTTCAAAAAGAGTTTCAATGATTTTAAAAAGACCAGACAAGACTTTGGGAAAAGGAAAGTAGGCCTTCACTTCCAAGTCACTAAAGGCGTATTGATGCTCTTTGAGGCGCTCAGCAATGAACGTCCAATCCGAGGGGGCCGGGTCATTCAGGCCAAGTGTTTGAGCAAAGGCGCGCATTTCAGTGAGATCTTTGGTTGCAAAAGGTCTCGCCTTGGCTGCCAAGTCTCTTAAAAATGCAATCACCTCAGTGGGTGAGTTGGCCATTTTGGGCTCAAGAGAAAGGGCAGAGAAATTCTCAAAGCCGAGCAATTGGGCTTCTTCGTGTCGAAGGGACAAGATCTCTTTGATGATCTTTGAGTTGTCGTATTGAAGGCCCTCAGGGGGAGCTTGGTCAGAGGCCCGCGTGCCGTAGGCCTTGTAGAGCAAGGCCCTGAGTTCGGCATTCTTGGCGTATTGCATGATGGGCAAATAGCAAGGCATTTTGAGGTTCAAGCGATAACCTTCTTGCCCATGTCTTTTGGCCTCTTCTCTCGCCTCGTCAATCACCTCTTGGGGTGCACCATCGAGTTCTTGCAGTTGTGCCAAATAAAACCAACTGTCTGTGGCGTCCAAAACATTTTCGCTGAACTTTTGCGTCAGCGCGGCTTGCTGCTCTTGAATTTGGGCGAAGCGAATTTTTTTCTCGCCCGTCAACTTGGCCCCACTTAAGATGAAGTTTCTGAGCGCATTGTTCAGCGCTTTTTTTTGTTCAAGGTTCAGTTCGGACTGGTTGATCGCTTCGTACTTTTGGAACAGTTTTTCATTGGCACCCAGTTGTGTCCAAAATTCAGTGACTTTGGGCAGCATCAGGTTGTAGGCCAAGCGTTGCTCGGCATTGTCGGCCACCGAGTTCAAATGGGAGATGACGCCCCATGCGCGACTGAGTTTTTCAACCTGCACGTCCAAGACGCGTGTCATTTCAGTCCAGTTGGCGGGGAAGGCCGGTGAGGTGACGGTCTCCAAGGCCCTAAGTGCCTGCGTCAGCAAATAAGAGATGCTCGGCTCAATGTCGGCGACGTGGATGGCATCGAATTTTGGAAGGTCTGAGAAGTCGATGAGCGCAGTATCGGGTGCAGAGGCGAAGTTTGACATGTTCAGTAGCGTTCAATGGATTGAATGCTCAATTATCTCTCAAGGCCAAGGGCTTGGCCATGACCCTGCCTTGATTCGCGTTGATTTTTAAGGGCCGTTGAACTTTTTTAGCGGTCGCTTGGCGGCGTTTGAAATGGGCGCCCAGGGGGCTTTGATGGGGCCAGTCTGATGTGCACAGCCGCATGGCTTCAGGGATCGATACGTTTTAGAATAGCGCTTTGGGTGCTCGGCACGCTTTGAACTTTGAAGGCTTGGCTTGTCATGAAATGTGAGCAAACACGTTGAAATTGAAAGCGATCTCAGTGGGTCGGGTTGCGCCCTTGGTCAATGCGGGCCAGGGTGCTGAGCGTAGGGTGCATTCGGCCATTCACAAGTTGACGGTGAGCAGTCTCTCGCAGCCCAAATTCGTTTTTGTAGGGCGCATGGGGCTTGAAGGCGATGAACAACACGAAAAACCACTGCACGGGGGCGTGGAGCAAGCCGTGTATGCTTACCCGGTTGAGCACATCGACTTTTGGTCTGACTTGCTGCTCAGGGCAAAAAAATCAAAACCTCTGCTGAGCCATGGAGCGTTGGGTGAAAATTTGAGCATTGAGGGCTGCCTAGAGTCTCAGGTGTTTGTTGGCGACAGGTGGTCAATGGGTGAGGCTCAGTTGGAGGTCACCAAGTTGCGAGAACCTTGTTTTAAGCTCAACGTCAAGCTCAATTACAGCGGGGCCGCCAAGGCCATGCGCCAGTCGGGCAAATCGGGTTGGTATTTGAAAGTGATCAAGGAAGGGCTGATCTGCGCAGGCCAGTCGATCACGGTTGTAAGAGGCCCTGGCAAGGTCAGCATTGAAGATCAAAACAGACGGCTTTATTCGCTCAATCACCCCACGCTTGATTTGTTTGAATGAGTGCGATGTGGCAAGTTGCCCCGGGGCTACCCGCTCAAAAAAGGCTCAACGCATCTCGGCCTCGCTCAGGGTTCAAATTGGAGATTGGCGCCTTTAACGATTTGATCCCAAAGGGACTGTTCGTCTTTGATGTAGTTGGCCACTTTGGACAAGTTGCCACCCATCGGGGTGCTGCCCTCTTGTGCGAGCAGATCAATGAATTTGGGTTGATTCAGCGCATGTTCAGCGGCCGTGTTGATTTTTTGCAGGATCTCTTGGGGCGTGCCGCTTGGAGCGACCAACACTTTCCAATCAACCGCTTGAAAATTGGGATACCCTGACTGAGCAATGGTCGGGGTGTCGGGCAAGAGCGTTAAGCGCTTTGAGGCGCTCACAGCCAACACGCGAAGTTTGTCCGATTTGATCAGCGAGAGGACGGCTTGCGGTGTCGCGAACATGAGATCTGTTTGACCGCCCAAGAGGTCGGTGATGGCAGGGACAGCGCCTTTGTAGGGCACATGTAGAAATTTAAATTCAGCACGTTTGGCCAAAAGCTCGCCGGCCAAATGGCCAACGGTGCCAGTTCCCGCGGAGGCCAGTTTGAGCGCCCGGTCTTTGTTTTTTCCGGCCTTGATCAAATCACTGAAACTTTTCAGGTTGGCGTTCACGTTGACCACCAAAAGGGTGGGCTGCTCTGCGATCAAGGCAATGGCAACAAGGTCCTTTTGCGCGTCAAAGGGCATCTTGTTCATGGCGGCCGGGTTGATGGCCAAGTTGGCTGTTTGTCCCATGGCCAGTGTGTAGCCATCGGCTTTGGATTTGGCCGCTATGTCCAGGCCAATGTTGCCACCCCCGCCGGGTTTGTTGTCGATCAAAAAGGTCCATTTTTGTTCTGCACCGATGCGTTCTGCCAATTGACGGGTCACCCTATCTGTGCCGCCTCCTGGTGTGTAGGGGACGATGATTCGAATGGGCTTGTCTGGCCAGACGCTGTTTTGAGCGTGTGCGTCAAGTGTGGCCAAACAAGGGAGCCAGCCCACCAAGAGCGCCAGCGCACCTCTTTTCATGGGGTCTGCCTCTTTCCCGAGGGGATGGGTTGGGTGAGTGAGGAAATGTCTTCTTCACTGTAGCCCAACTCTTTTAACAACTCGCGGCTGTGTTGGCCCAATTTGGGCGGGGACAGGCGGATGTTCAACCGTTGACCGTTCATGGTGAAGGGCAAAAGCACCGCCTTCGTTTTTTGTCCGTTGGGCAGCTCAATCTCTTGCAGTCCCCCATTGGCGTTCAGATGAGGGTCTTCAAACAAATCCTCAGGTTTTGTAATGGGTGCAAAGGGCAGGCCAAAGTGTTCAAATCGCGTGGCAAGTTCTTTGGCGCTGAAGTCGCTCAGGCGTTCTCGCAAAGTCGGCATCATCCAAGCGCGTTGTGTCACGCGTTGGTTGTTGGTTTTGAGGCGCTCATCGTTTAACAGGTCATCAAACTTAAACGCTTTGCAAAAGATCTCCCAAGCGGTGTCGGTGACCACCGCCAAGAAGATTTGTTCGTCCTCTTTGACTTTGAAAATATCGTAGATGCCCCAAGCCGAAATTCTGGCGGGCATGGGGGCGGCGGCTTGACCCGTGACGGCAAACTGCATCATGTGCTGAGCGACCAAAAACACGTTGTTTTCAAAGAGGGCGCTTTGTATCTCTTGGCCAAGCCCTGTGGTGTGTCGTTGCGCCAAAGCGGCCATGACGCCAATGGCACCAAACAAGCCGCCCATGATGTCGTTGACGCTGGAGCCTGCGCGAAGGGGGTCCCCAGGTCGCCCGGTCATGTAGGCCAGTCCCCCCATCATTTGCACCACCTCATCAAGGGCCGTTCTGTTTTCATAAGGGCCAGGTAAAAATCCTTTGTGGCTCACGTAGATCAGTCTTGGGTTCACGGCTTTGAGGTGCTCGTAGTCCAAGCCCAGTTTTTTCATCGTGCCGGGCTTGAAGTTCTCACTCACCACATCGGCCGTTCCAATCAGTTTCAGCGCTGCTTCTAGGCCCTCAGGGCTTTGAAGGTTCAAGGCAATGCTTTTTTTGTTGCGATTGAACATCGGAAAAAATCCCGCCCCAGAGCCCTTGAGCTCTCGGGTGGAGTCGCCTTGTCTGCCTTGACCGATGTGCTCAACTTTGATGACTTCGGCGCCCAAGTCGGCCAGCAGCATGCCACACGTCGGCCCCATGACCATGTGGGTGAACTCAACGACGCGAACCCCGCTGTAGGGCAATGTGTGGGGGACCATTGTTGTGCGGTTGTCCATGTCGTAAGGGGGTGGCCTTTGGGGCAGTGGGTGCTCAGGTGCTTTGAAGGGCGCGTTCAACCGTGGGGTTCAATTGTTCTGCAGCCCACACGGTGTTGTGCAAAAGCATGGTGATGGTCATGGGGCCCACGCCGCCAGGAACAGGGGTGATAAAGGCGGCCACTTGACGCACGCCGTCAAAGTCCACATCGCCACACAATTTGCCGTCCTCGTCTCGGTTCATGCCCACATCGAGCACCACAGCGCCGGGTTTGACCATGTCTTTGGTGAGCACATTTCTGACCCCAACGGCAGCCACAATCAAATCGGCTTGGCGGGTGAGTTCGGCCAAATTTTTGGTGTGACTGTGACAGAGGGTGACGGTTGCATTTTTTTGTAAGAGCATCATGGCCATGGGTTTGCCCACAATGTTGCTGCGACCGATCACCACGGCATGTTTGCCCTTCAAGTCGTAGTGGATGCTTTCGAGCATTTTCATACAACCAAAAGGGGTGCATGGCCAAAAGCCCTTGGCACCTGTCATGAGCGCGCCGGCACTGCTGATGTGAAATCCGTCCACATCTTTTTCTGGCGAGATGGCCTCGATCACACGTTGTGCATCAATGTGAGCAGGCAAGGGCAGTTGCACCAAAATGCCGTGAATCGAGGGGTCTTGGTTCAGGGCATCAATTTTGACAAGCAAATCTTTTTCGGTGAGTGTGTCTGGCGTTTTTTCTAAAACGGAGTGGATGCCCACTTGCTCGCAGGCTTTTACTTTGTTGCGAACGTACACTTGGCTGGCTGGATTCTCGCCCACCAAGATCACGGCCAGTCCAGGTGTGTGGCCAGCGGCTGTGAGCGCCTTGACACGCGTTTGAAGGTCTTGTCTGAGTTGATTCGAGAGTTCAACGCCGTTGATCAGTTGTGAGGTCATGGAGGTGTTTCAAGAAGCATGGGTTGAATGGGGGCCATTTTCTGCAGGCCAGACATGGGGAGGTCTCTGGGTCACGGCAGCCGCAGTGGCCAAGGCCCGCGCGCGAGGTCTAAAAAACCAACGGACCTCATTGTCAAGTCAAAGGCTTGTCGCTGAGCGGTCAGCCCATCAGCAAACAGGCCTTCTTCTTTCAGAAATGAAGTCCGAGAGGAAGCAAGGCGATTTATGCGGTCTTGTTGGGGTTGGGCCCGAGAGCGATTTTGAGCAAATCGGCCACGGTGTTGGCATTCAATTTTTCCATGATGTTGGCTCTGTGTGCTTCCACCGTTTTGATGCTGATGCCCAAGTCATCGGCGATTTGTTTGTTCAGCCGGCCCGCCACAATTCTCTCTAAGACCTGTGCCTCACGCGTAGTGAGCTTGGACATGAGGGCGTCTCTAGAGGCCGCGTGCTGGTGATCGGCAAAGGAGACTTTGGCCTTTTCCAGCATCTGTTCCACCAGGGGCACCAACTCATCTTCTTTGAAGGGCTTTTGTATGAAGTCCATCGCACCTTTTTTCATGGTGTCCACTGCCATGGGGACGTCTCCATGGCCTGTGATGAAAACGACGGGCAGGGGGGAGTTTTTCTCGATCAATTTGTCTTGAAGTTCAAGTCCACTCATGCCGGCCATGCGGATGTCGACAATCAAACAGGCCACTTCCTTGGCGTCATAGCGATTCAGAAATGTTTCGGCCGAATCAAAGCACCTGACTCGGTAGTCTTTTCCCTCAAGCAGCCACTGCAAAGAATCTCTGACAGCTTCGTCATCATCAACCACGTAAACGGTGCCTTTTTTGGGAATCAAACTCATTTTTTGCCTCGATAACTAAAATTAAGTGGGAAAGAACTTCTTCGTAGTGTAACGCCTCATGGAGCCGTTACTTCTAGGTGAGCGGGCAGCCAAAAAGAAAAACGGCAACCCTTGATTTCTTCTCCATTGTAGAGGTTCTCGGCCTGCATTCGGCCTTGGTGCGACTCAACGATGCTGCGGCATAAATTCAATCCCATGCCCATGCCTTCTGTTTTTGTAGAGAAAAATGCTTCATATAGGCGCTCCAAAACCTCTGGCGCCAAGCCTTTGCCGGTATCGGTCACAGAGAATTCGACGGTTGCTTGGCCATTGATCAGTTGTGGCAGGACCTTCAAGTCGACTTGTCGATCATTGCTTTCACGCTTGCCCAAATCAATCGACTCCGCGGCATTTTTCAGCAAATTGACCAGCACTTGTTCAATCAAAATCGGGTCAACCATCACGGGGGGCAAGTGGGCTGAGATGTAGTGGCTCAGACGAACTTGTCGGCGTTTGAGTTCAATTTCTGCCAGTTCAACCGCTTCCATGACGATCATGCCGATGTTGGCCAAATTTCGGTTGGGTTCACTGCGTTTGACGAAACTTCTGATGCGCTGGATGATCTGTCCGGCCCTTTGAGCTTGGTGAGCGGTTTTTTCTAGCGCAGTCAGTAAATCTTCTTCCCGAAGTTGTTTGGTTTTGATGCGGGTGAGCAATCCCGTGCAGTAGTTGTTGATGGCGGTCAACGGTTGATTGAGTTCATGGGCCACGCTGGAGGCCATCTCCCCCATGGTGATCAAGCGCGAGACCGATTGCGCTCTTTCGGCTTGAAGGGCAGATTGCTCTTCGGCGTCTCTTCTTGGGGTGATGTCGGTGGCAATGATCATTTGGGCCAAGCGACCATCGACCCAATTCAAGTATCTGGAGCGAACTTCTATCCATTTAGATAGATTGGGCACGAAGACCTCTGCGTTTTCCGACAAGGTGCGCTCTAAGTTTTGTGACGGCAGTCCAGCCAAATCATCGGAATCTTGAGACAAGCTGTTGGTGCTTTGAAGGGAGTCGAAGGCTTGCTCAATCATTTGAAGGTGGCCATCGCTCTTGATGCCAAACCATTGTCTGTACAACTTGTTGGTAAACAAGATTTCATTCGATCCTATGGGGGTCACGGAGACGGACGCGTCCAAGGCTTCAAGCACCGTGGTGAAGCGTTCATAGGACGCGGAGAGTTGTTG
>CAIOTD010000037.1 GCA_903861115.1 uncultured Burkholderiales bacterium | reverse complement strand
GCAGAAGACCAAGCAGAGCACCCAAGGGCACAAGGCATTGTGATACACAACACCGCTCATGCAAGCACTTTTTTCATTTTCGCTGGTGGAGGGGACTGGATTCGAACCAGTGTAGGCGTAAGCCAACAGATTTACAGTCTGCCCCCTTTAGCCACTCGGGCACCCCTCCGGCGAACCTCATAATATAGCACAAGTGTCCAAGATTTTGCCGCTCTTTGCGGTAAATTTTGCCAAAAGTTGCGTCCCATCCGACGGTGTTTGCTGTTTTTTTCATCATTCTTTCATAAAACAGCACCTCCCCAGGGTGATCAACTCAAGCGCCAATCCATCTCCAAGCCCCTTTGAGCCAACCAGCGCTGCGCCAATCCAAAGTGCCCGCAGCCCATAAAGGGGTGCTCACCCCTGAGAGCCGACAAGGGGGAAGGGTGGTTTGCGCTCAAGAGCAACACGTCTTTTTGATAGGCCTTGGCCCACAACGCAAGATCACTTTCGCTCTTTTGGGCATGCGCGCCCCATAGCATCACCACCGTGGGCCCCTTGGACCGCATCACCTCTTTCAAGATCACTTGGGTGAGCGCTGACCAGGGCAAATGCGCATGCGAGGCGGCGCTCGCTGCTCGGACCGTCAAGGTCTGATTGAGCAAAAAAACACCGCGTTGAACCCAGGGCAACAAGGAGGCCTGGCGCGCTTGAGGCGGCGCCCACCCCAAATCGCGCCGCAACTCTTTGAAGATGTTGACCAATGACGGCGGCGCTTTGACCCCATTGGCGACCGAAAACGACAAACCTTCGGCCTGCCCTGGCCCGTGGTAAGGATCTTGTCCCAAAATCACCACCCGCACCTCATCAGGCGACAAGGCCTGCAAAAGCCGCAAGGGATGCGGCGGGTAAATCACGACGCCGGCGTCCAGCTCTTCTTGCACGGCTCTCTCAAGCGCTTGTCCAAGCTCGGTGCGAAAGAAGTCCCCCACCACCTGGGACCACCTGGGCTTGAGCGCCGCCCTCTTTGGCGGCCAATCGCTTGCGCTCAAGCTTTCACCAAGTGGCGACAATCCGTCAAAGAGGTCTTTCATGGCAAAGCTCTGGGTGTTGGGTCACTCAATTGAAAGCCGCCTCGCAGACTCAATCGTGAAACATCTCGCCCAAGGCCACGCCCGGCTCCTTGGCCCGCATGAACGCTTCGCCCACCAAAAAGGCATTCACCCCTTGTTCGCGAAGTCTTTTGACGTCTTGCGCGCCTGAGATCCCACTCTCGGTGACCAAGATCTTGTCAGCAGGCACCATTTTCTTCAAATTCAAGGTGGTGTCTAAATTGACCTCGAACGTTTTCAAGTCCCTGTTGTTCACCCCAATGAGCGCCGTTTTGAGCGCCAAGGCGCGCTCCATCTCTTTTTCATCGTGCACCTCCACCAAGACCGCCATGTCCAAGGACCTGGCAATGGCCTCAAACTCTTTGAGTTGCGCATCCTCTAAACACGCCACAATCAACAAAATGCAGTCCGCTCCCATGACGCGGGACTCGTAAACCTGGTAAGGATCGACCAAAAAATCCTTCCGAAGAACGGGCAAATCACACGAGGCACGGGCTTGCTTTAAATAATCAATCGAGCCCTGAAAATACTGCTGATCGGTCAACACCGACAGACACGCTGCACCATGCTGGGCATAGCTTTGGGCTATGTCGGCGGGCTCGAACGGATCCCTCAAAATACCCTTGGAGGGACTGGCCTTCTTCACCTCAGCGATCACCGCCGCCGCACCTTGACTCACCTTGGCTCGAAGCGCCCCCTCAAAGTCACGCGTCAGCACGCGGCTCCATGCATCTGCGCGCACCGCCTCCAAAGACTTGCGCGACTTCAAGACCTTGAGCTCTTCCAATTTGGTCGCCGTGATTTTTTCAAGAATATCTGACATGATGGTGTTGGGGTCCTATGTTGGGGTCCAGGATGCATAAAAATTAAAAACGGCCAGCGTTGGCGGGGCCACTGTGCGCCCCCCGTCACCACCGAAAAGGCTCAGGCCTTTTTTTCTTGCACTTGCTGCGTAAAGGCGAGCCACTGATGGAGCTTTTTCAAAGCCGCTCCTGAGGCCAGGGTCTTTTTGGCCAAGACCAAGCCCTCTTCAATGCTCGGCGCCACATTGGCAGCGTACAGGGCAACCCCCGCATTGAAGACCACAATGTCTCTTGGCGGCCCGTCTTGGTTGTTCAAGACAGACAAAAGCATGGCCTTGGACTCCTCTGGGGTCTCGACCTTGAGCATGCGGTGTGAGGCCATGTTGAGCGAGAAGTCCTCGGGATGAATTTCGTACTCCAAAATTTCCCCGTTCTTCAATTCGCCAACCACCGTGGCCGCCCCCAAGGACACCTCATCCAGGCCGTCCTTGCCAAACACCACCAAAGCATGCTCCGCGCCCAGACGTTGCAAAGCACGGATCTGAATGCCCACCAAATCGGAATGAAAAACCCCCATCAATATATTGGGCGCATCGGCCGGGTTGGTCAAGGGACCCAAGATGTTGAACAAGGTTCTCACACCGAGCTCCTTTCTCACAGGTGCCACGTTCTTCATCGCCGGATGGTGATTGGGCGCAAACATGAACCCCACTCCAGTTTCCTCAATGCTTTGAGTGATGACCGCCGGTGACAAATTGATGTTTGCGCCCAAGTTCTCCAACACATCGGCGCTGCCGCTTTTGCTGCTCACACTGCGGCCACCGTGCTTGGAGACCTTGGCGCCTGCGGCGGCCACGACAAACATCGTGCACGTTGAAATGTTGAACGTGTGTGAGCCGTCCCCCCCCGTGCCCACAATGTCCACCAAATGGGTCTTGTCTTGCACATGCACCTTGGTGGCAAACTCGCGCATGACTTGCGCCGCAGCGGTGATCTCTCCAATGGTCTCTTTCTTCACGCGCAACCCCGTCAACAAGGCGCCCATCATCAAAGGCGACATCTCGCCTTTCATGATCATGCGCATCAAGTGCAGCATCTCATCGTGAAAGATCTCACGGTGCTCAATCGTTCTTTGCAAGGCTTCAGTGGCTGTGATGGACATGTTTTTGATTTAAAAAATAAAGGTTAGGACCGTTTGGGCTCACGCAGCACAAAAGAGCATTATGCGTCGCCACCGGAAAAGAGGAAATTTTTAAGCAAGGCGTGTCCGTGCTCAGACAACACGGACTCGGGATGAAACTGCACCCCCTCTATGGGCAACTCGCGGTGCCTCACCCCCATGATCTCACCATCTGGTGTCCAAGCCGTCACTTCCAGCGCCTCGGGGCACGAGTGCCTCTCAATGGCCAAAGAGTGGTAGCGGTTGACCACCATGGGAGACGGCAGGCCCTTGAACACGCCTGTGTTCAGGTGCTCAATGGAAGACACTTTGCCATGCATCAGCTCTTTGGCGCGCACAATCTGCCCGCCAAAGGCCGCACCAATCGCTTGGTGCCCCAAGCACACCCCCAGAATCGGCAAACTTGGCGCGTGCTTGGCAAAGTGCTGAATGGCCGCAACAGACACGCCCGCCTCGGCCGGTGAGCACGGTCCCGGAGAAATCACCAAGCGGTCGGGCGCGATGCGCTCAATGTCTTCGATGCCAATCTCGTCGTTCCTGTGCACCTCTACGCGCGCACCCAACTCCGCAAAATACTGCACCAAATTGAACGTGAAGGAGTCGTAGTTGTCGATCATCAAAACACGGCACCTGGGCCGCTCGCTGCTCAAGGCGTTGGAGAGCTCATAGTATTGAACCTCAAGTGCTTCAGGGTTGGCGCTTGTTTGTTGCAAGGCTGCATTGACTTTATTTGACATGGCGCTTCACTCCCAACCTTCTTCAACGAGTTCACTCGCACGGATCAAAGCCCGCGCTTTGTGCTCGGTCTCGGCCCATTCGGCCTGTGCGACGGAGTCGGCAACCACGCCGGCCGCGGCCTGCACATGAAGCATGCCATCCTTGATGACACCCGTGCGAATTGAAATCGCCACATCCATATCCCCCGCATAGCTCAAATAACCACACGCCCCGCCATAAAGACCGCGCTTGACGGGCTCGAGTTGATCAATCAACTCCATCGCGTGCACCTTGGGCGCGCCCGTCAGGGTGCCGGCCGGAAAGGTGGCCTTCAAGACGTCCATGCTGCTCATGCCCTCTTTGAGCAAACCCTCCACATTGCTCACAATGTGCATCACATGGCTGTAGCGCTCCACCACAAAGGACTCGGTGACTTTGACCGTGCCAATTTGCGCGATGCGTCCAATGTCATTTCTGGCCAAATCAATGAGCATCACATGCTCGGCCCGCTCTTTGGGGTCGGCCAGCAACTCCTTCTCCGTTTGCAAATCCTTCTCCATCGTAGCGCCCCTTGGGCGCGTTCCGGCCAAAGGCCGAATGGTGACCTTTGTTCCAAGCTCGGTGGCCTCTTGTCTGACCAAAATTTCTGGCGACGCACCCACCACCGAGAAGTCTCCCAAGTGGTAATAAAACATATAGGGACTGGGGTTCAAGGCCCTCAGGGCGCGGTACAAAGACAAGGGGCTTTGTGTGTAGGGTTTGCTCAAACGCTGTCCGACTTGCACTTGCATGAAGTCGCCCGCCTCAATCAAGCCTTTGGCTTTTTGCACCGCGGCCAAATAGTCCTCTTTGGCAAATTCGCGCGTGACCTCGTGCGTGGTCGTGGGTTTGACTTGTGGTGCACTCACCGAGTACTTCAATTGCTCTTTGAGCTGCCTCAAACGCTGCTTGCCTTTGGCATACGCCTCAGGCTGAGCGGGGTCCACGTAGACCAACAAATACAACTTGCCCGACAAGTTATCGATCACCGCCAACTCATTGCACTCCAACAAAAAAATGTCCGGGCAACCCAAAGTGTCTGGTGGACAAGTGGTCTCTAATTTTTTCTCGATGTACCTCACCACATCGTAGCCAAAGTAACCCGCCAAACCCCCGCAAAACCTGGGCATGCCGGGACTCACCGCCACCTTGAAGCGTTTTTGGTACGACGCAATAAAGTCCAAAGGGTTGCCCCTGTGGGTCTCAACCACGCGCTCATCAAAGACCACCTCTGTTTTGGCGTCCGCACCAAAACCGCTGGACTTCAAGTACCCGCGGGCGGGCAATCCAATGAAACTGTAGCGCCCAAAGCGCTCGCCGCCCACCACGGACTCGAGTAAAAAACTGTAGCGTCCACCGTCCTTGCTAAAGGCCAACTTCAAATACAAAGACAAAGGCGTCTCTAGGTCTGCGAACGCCTCTTGCATCAAGGGGATCCGGTTGAAGCCTTGTGCGACCAAACTCTTGAATTCCAATTCTGTCATCATGTGTGAGAACACCTCAAATTATGATTTCTGTTTGTTTGAAGTCCAGGTGGGTTGTGTGACGCTTTTCACGTGCTCATCGACCCGCGCTAGACTTCTTGATTTCTTGATTTCTTGATTTCTGGAGGCTTGTTCAAAGAGCCAGGAGACGGCGATCATCCCCTGTGCCGCCTCAACGGTATTCACGCGTCTTCATGCATGGCTTTTATTAAGACAGCAAGCAATGAACAGAGGGTGTTGGCGCCTTCAAAAAAACACGTCCGACGCCTTGGCGCCAACAGGCCTTTTGGGGCTCAAACTGTGCTTGTCAAACGGCGGGTTTCACTTGAAGTGAAACCATCGGCTTCTCTGATGAAGCGCCAACCCTTTTATTCACTGCTCACCAACCGGTCTACGCGAGGGGCTCTTCTTTTAAGCCTGGGCACAGCAACGCCAAGGCCATGCTCCTCGGTCACTTGACCCGGTTAAAACGTTGTGGTGATAAAACATCGTTCAGATTCTACCCAAGCCAGGCGCTCAAATTTCAACGGCTCAACAATTAATTGAACGACCCGAGGGCGAATCGATCAACGCCGTCAAGGTTTTGAGGGCGTGCGCTGTGGTGGCCAACCTCACCTGTTTGCGGTCCCCCAAAAAATCACATCGCTCAGACTTGATCCACGCACTCTCCCCGCCAAGACTGGGTCCCGAGAGGCTCGGCACCCCCCAGGCAAACCACACGCACCCCACGGGCTTGTCCACTGAGCCGCCTTGAGGCCCCGCCACACCCGTGACGGCCAGCGCGACTTGTGCTCTTGAGTGCCGCAAAGCCCCCAGAACCATCGCACGGGCAACCTCCTCGCTCACGGCGCCGTGGCGTTCAATCAACGCCCAGTCGACACCCAAGAGTTCGTGCTTGGAGGCGTTGGAATACGTCACAAAGCCGCGCTCAAACCAAAGG
The DNA here is from genome assembly GCA_903861115.1 of uncultured Burkholderiales bacterium. Taxonomy (GTDB): domain Bacteria; phylum Pseudomonadota; class Gammaproteobacteria; order Burkholderiales; family Burkholderiaceae_C; genus Limnohabitans. Next base: position 21,892 of record CAIOTD010000037.1, on the reverse strand, counting down.
CTCGAGCCTGCGATATCGGTACAAGACGACGCAATCATCCCACCCGTGCAACTCTCAGCCGTGGCCAAACTCCAGCCTTTACCCAACAGGCTGGCCGCCAACGCCTCGCTCAAAGCCAAGAGCGCCTGTCCTGGCAGATCTTGTGACGTTTGAAACTGAACCTCGTTCATGGTCATCCCCCCTTTGTTTTCAACTCAAGTGCGTGGCTTGCCAAAGGGCCAAGACCAAGAGGGTTAAAAAGGCCGCGACCAAATCGTCCAGCATGATGCCAAAGCCGCCTCGGTAGCCCCCGCCTTTGAAGAGCCTGTCGCACCAACCAACCGGCCCAGGCTTGGCAATGTCAAAGAAGCGAAAAAGCACAAAAGCCATGCACTGCCCGCCGAAACCTGCGGGCATCCAGACCAACATAATGATCCAAAACGCCACGACCTCATCCCACACAATGGCCGACGGGTCTGACACCCCCATGTGATCGGCCGTGACGGTGCACGCCCACCACCCCATCAGCAAAGACACCAAAATGATGCCAGCGATTTGCGGGGTCGCAAGACAGTAGTCCATGATCACATAAGACGCCCAAGCCCAAAGCGTGCCCACGGTGCCTGGCCCCACCACCGCCAAACCAGACCCAAAGCCCAGGGCCATGAAGTGCGCTGGATGAGCGAGCAAAATATCTGTTTTCTTTATCATCATAAAAAGTGATCGTATGACCCCAAGTCTTGGACTGACCGCTCACCCAAGAGGTCTTGGGCATGCAGCCACTCCACGCCCTCATTGTCAGTCACCTCGCCAATCCGGGTCAAGGGCAACGCCAAGGCGTTCGACAAGGTCTCTATGGCCGCGCGCTTGCTTGGCGGCGCAGCAAAGAGCAACTCGTAGTCGTCCCCCCCTTGGAGCATGTATTGAAGGGCCTCGTTTGCAGGCGACGTCATCATGCACACAGACCTCAACGGACTGTTCAGCATGTGGCGCAGATCCAAACGAGCGCCCTTTTTTGAGGCCTTCAAGAGATGCGCCAAATCCCCAAGCAGGCCATCGCTCAGGTCCATGGCGGCGCTTGCCAAGCCCCTCAAGCCTCGTCCCAATTCAACACGTGGCGTGGGAGTTTCTAGTCGCGCACGGGTACTGAGCAGCGTGGATTCATCCATTTGGATTTTCCCTTGCAAAGCCGCCAAGGCCCATCTTGCATCACCGAGCGTGCCACTGACATACAGATCATCGCCCCCTTGCGCACCGCTTCTTTTGAGCCCTTGTCCCATGGGCACTTCGCCAAAGACGGTGATGCCAATGCTCAAAGGCCCCCGGGTCGTGTCCCCGCCAATCAAGGCGCAACCGTGGGCCTTGGCCAAAGCATACAAACCATTGGCAAAGGCTTGCAACCAATCCTCTTGAAGGCTTGGCAAAGTGAGCGCCAACGTAAAGGCCTTGGGCGTGGCGCCACAGGCGGCCAAATCACTCAAATTCACCGCCAAACATTTGTGCCCAAGCGTGTGGGGATCCACAGCCGCAAAAAAATGCGTGCCTTGCACCAACACGTCCGTTGAAACGGCCAATTGATGCCCAGGTGCAACCGTCATCAAGGCACAATCATCCCCCATGCCCAGGGGCACATCCTCGCGCTCAAGCGCAAAGCGAGACTTGAAATATTTTTCAATCAGATCGAATTCACCCATTTGTGCTCGATTCATTTTGATGGCATTCAGTGTTTGTACTGTCCACTCAAGGCATCGAGCACAAACATGGGAATATCCACCTCAAAGCGTTCTGCATCCACCGCGACAAAGAAGTAGCTCCCGTGCATGGTGCCCGTGGGCGTTCTTAAATGGGTGCCCGATGTGTACTGAAACGATTCCCCAGGCTTGAGCAAGGGTTGATGCCCAACGACCCCAAGCCCCTTGACTTTTTCATGCTGACCTGTCGCGTCGTTGATGTGCCACGTGCGTGAAATCAATTGCGCCGCCACTTGTCCCGTGTTGGTGATGGTGATGGCGTAACTAAAAACATACAAATCATGTTCGGGCTCAGATTGATCCGCCAAGTAATTTGGCATCACATCCACGCGCATTTTGTAATTGCTCATTGTTGAATAAAGCTCGTTGAGATGTCCATGGGGACTTTTAAAAGTGCTTGAAAACCCAAAAAAAGAGGGGCTCATCTGCGCCACAAGTGCACAGGGCTCCCACTTAAGCGTGCGCCCTGCTGCAAGGACACCATGTTAATGGAAGTTGTTCAGCCCTCAAGCACCGCGCGCACAAAAAATCTCCAGAACGCTTGGCCCAAGCTTTGCAGGCCTTCGTTATACTTCTAGACATCGCGTCCCCCCTTTACTTTACCTACCGTACTTTTCGAGGCTCCATGATCTCAAGCACCCCCCCCAAAGCGCCCTTTGTGATTGCGCCCTCCATTTTGTCGGCCGACTTCACCCGCTTGGGCCAAGAGGTCACGGATGTGATCCAAGCCGGCGCGCAGTGGATTCACTTTGATGTGATGGACAACCACTACGTGCCCAACTTGAGTTTTGGCCCCATGATTTGTGAGGCCATCAAGCCCCTTGCAAAAAATGCCGCCCATGAGCCGATCCCCATCGATGTTCACTTGATGGTGCAGCCGGTTGATGCATTGGCCAGCTCCTTTGCAAAGGCCGGGGCCAACTTGATCAGCTTTCACCCCGATGCAAGTGCCCACGTGCACCGCACCATCCAAGTGATCAAATCCCTGGGCTGCCAAGTGGGCTTGGCCTTCAATCCAGCCGAACCGTTGAGCGTGCTTGACTGGGTCATTGAAGAACTCGATCTCATCTTGATCATGAGCGTGAACCCTGGCTTTGGGGGACAAAGCTTTATCCCGAGCGCCTTCAAAAAAATACAAGAGGCCAGACAAAGAATTCAAGCCAGCGGTAAAAACATCCGATTGGAAGTCGATGGCGGCATCAAGCCTGACAACGTCAGAGCCATTGCAGATGCTGGGGCGGACACCTTTGTGGCAGGCAGCGCCATTTTTGGTCAGGCCAATTACAGTGAAGTGATCCAAGCCTTTCACACCCAACTCAGCGCATAAATGCGCCTTGCGGGTGCTTGGGGCACGCTCACCGCCACTCAAGTCCCACTGCCAAGCAACACCCCGACCTTACCCCCTCAAGTCATCGGCCGCATGGAATTCAAGGGGGGATCGTTTGGCATGCCAACCCTCCACCAAGCCCTGTGCCTCTGCGCTGAGTGCACGGCATGCGATGGGTTGGCCGCAGGGGCACCCTCGGCCTCGTCTGAGTTGGTAGCCAAACCCCTCATCAAAAGCCTTGTTGAGCGCTCTGATGAACGGCGCGTGCGTTGGTTTTGCGCTGTCGAGAGAAATGGCCAACCCTGATTAAGCGCGGCTTAAAGCGTTGGGGCTGCGTCGTCGTTCAATGAAAGGGCCTTGGGTGCCCCCAAATGCGACGCATCTGCCTTCGCATAAACGCTCATGATCTGAACGCCCACGCGGGCCATGCGGTTTTTCATGGTCAAAACCGCCTTGTCTTTGGAGATCAACAAGCTCTGATGGGCCTGCGCCAAATCAATGAACTTTTGATCATCGCCGTCCTTGCACACATACCTTGCTCGAGGGGCAACCTCCACAAAGCGCGCCTGTGCATCCATCTGCGCCAAGAGCCTCAATCCCAGAGCCTCTGCATGCCTCTCCTCGGGCGGTACACCATCGATCTCGCGGCCCCAACCCAGCAACCTCTTTTGAATGTGTTCGTACTTCAAAACGCGCGCCAGCTCCTCTCTCATGACCGGCGTCGCAAGCCAGCACAACTCGCCCAATTTCAAAGCCTCGCGCAAAACCTCCACCCTGGGGTCTTTGTACAAAAACAGGTCCAAAATGACATTCGTGTCAATCACCACACAGGGGCACAATGGACCGCTCGTTGAAGCACTCACCACGTTGATTTCACTGGGCTTGATGGGCTTGTCCACCGGGGGCAGGCGCCTCTTGCGCATCGGGCTTCAATTTGCCTTTGACCATGTCAAATCGAAAGAGCCTGCACTCAATGGGGCCGTTCCACAAGGGCACACGACGGGTCTCTTTGAGCCTCATTTGTCCCGGCAGTTTCAAATTGGGCGTCAAGATCCAGCCCGTCCAATCAGAAAAGTTCTTTTTCCAATGGCTGGCCAATTGCTTGAAAAAATCTTCATCGTTGTCCGTTTGCGCGCGCTCCCTCGCCCCCGATCTGGCCATGGCCTCTGAGCCCGCAATCCCCGCAATTTGTATGCGCTCGTCATAAGGCGGGTTGAGCAACAACACCCCAGGCACCTCGCTGGGCGGCATCCTTTGCAGCGCATCCCCGCCCCTGAACTCAATGGCCCCGTTGACCCCGGCACGTTCGGCATTGTTTTGTGCAAAATCCACCATCCGAAACGACACGTCTGAGCCGTAGATGCGACGCACGGGCTCACGCTCTCTTGCGCGCGCTTGCGCCTTCAAATCGTCCCAAGCATGCGACTGGTGGGGCAACAAATTCTCAAATCCAAAACGCCTCAAGATCCCTGGCGCAATGGCACACTCAATTTGAGCGGCCTCAATGGCAATGGTGCCGCTGCCACAACACGGGTCGTACAAACACGCCGGACCCCCTTCTCGAACCTCGGTCCACCCCACCGCAGCCAACATGGCTGCCGCCAAGGTCTCCTTCAAAGGCGCCTCCCCCTTGTCCATGCGCCAACCGCGCTTGAACAAAGGCTCGCCCGATGTGTCGATGGACAAGGTCATGGTGTCTTGCGTCAAATGGACATAGATGCGCACATGCGGCCACCTCACGTCCACATCGGGACGCACCCCCGTGCGCTCGCGAAACCGATCCGCCACCGCGTCCTTGACCTTGAGGGCTGCAAAATTCAAACTCTTCAACGGACTGTATTGCGCGGTGATTTCAATTTTGAAGGTCTGGCGCTCCGTGAACCAAAGCTCCCAAGGCAGGGACTTGCTCACCTCATATATATCGGCCTCATTTTGATAGTGCTCCTGGCGCAATTGAATCAGCACACGTTGCGGCAGTCTTGCATGCAAATTGAGCTTCATCATCTCGCGCCATGACGCCACCACCTGCACGCCCCCGCGCTGAGAGGTGGTCTGCGCGGGCAAGGGCGCCAAGATGCGCTTGACCTCATCGAGTAAAAAACCCTCAACACCAGCAGCGCAGGGCAAAAAAAGATTCAAAGAATTCATAGCGTTAAACAGTTGGGGCCCGAGTTCAAAACAAACGCAAGGCCGTAAGCCACCCAAAAGGGGGCGGGAAAATTTATAAGGTCTTTCTCAGATTGGTGGGCGCAATCTTCAAAGCCTCTCGGTATTTGGCCACGGTTCTCCTAGCGCAATCGATGCCTTGTTCTTTGAGCATCTCTGAGAGCTGGTTGTCGGACAAGGGCTTTTTGGGGTTTTCGCTGGCAACAAACTGCTTGATCAAGGCCCGCACCGCGGTGCTTGATGCGTTGTTGCCACTGTCTGTCCCCAGACCCGAGCCAAAGAAGTACTTCAACTCAAAGGTGCCGTTCGGGGTCGACATGTATTTGGCCGTGGTCACCCGAGAGATGGTGGACTCGTGAAGGCCGAGCTCATCGGCAATTTCTCTGAGCACCATCGGCTTCATGGCCAATTCACCGTGGGTGAAGAAGTTTCTTTGACGCTGCGCGATGGCGTGGCTCACGCGCAAAATGGTGTCAAAGCGCTGTTGAATGTTTTTGATGAACCACCGGGCCTCTTGAAGACGCTGCTGCAAACCCAAATGGCCCTCGCCCTTGCCCGAGGATTTCAAAGCGCCCGCATAGATGTCATGCACCCGCAGTCTTGGCATCACATCCGAATTCAATTGCACACGGTATTTTGGCAAACCATCTCGGTCCACGCCCGCCTTGGTGACCAAAACGTCGGGCACCACCACTTGTCGCTCCACGTCCACAAAGCGTCGACCTGGTTTGGGCTCCAAGCGAGCAATCAAGGCAATGGCTTTTTTGACCAAGGCCTCAGAGGTGGACAATGCCACCACCAGTCGTTTGACATCTCGCCTTGCGAGCATCTCCAAAGGCTGCTTGCACATCCCAATGGCCACGGCAATGAGCTCTTGCATCTCTTCGCTGTGGCACTCCATTGCCTTTAACTGCAGCAACAAACACTCCGACAAATCTCTCGCCCCAACGCCCGTGGGTTCAAGCGAATGCAACAAATGCAGGGCCATCTGAAAGCGGTGCTCGAGTTCCTCGACTTGCTCCAGATCGTCACCCCCTAAGCCTTCGGCCAAAGACTTCAAAGAGTCCTCCAAATAGCCGTCGTCGTTCAAGGACTCGATCAAAAATCTCAGCGCCGCACGGTCCACCTCGTCAAGCCTTAACGACAAGGCTTGGCGATGAAGGAAGTCGGTCAAACTCAAATTCGAACGCGCAAGCTCCGTGGCGTCGCTCACGTCGTTGTCCTGCGCGCCGTTGCGAGGCGGTGCGTCTCCGCCCCACTCGCTGTCATCGGCCGAGAACTCCACACTGCCGTCCCCCTCCCAACTCTCCGCAACCCCCTCAAGGCTCGTGTTGTCCAAATTCTCCGCCTGTGCTTCTGGCGTGTTGTCCGAAGAGGCGCTGGACTCGAGTCGGCTGTCTGAGAGACTTTGTGAATTGAGGTTGTCAAAGCTGTCCTCTGGGGTCTCCTGCGCACCCGCCTCAACGGACTCGGCTGCCTCAGGAGAAGCGCTCAACAACTCACTGGCCAAGGTATCGTTTTGAACCGGCGTGTCCTCTTGCGCCAAGCCATACTCCTCGCGCTCGGCCGCTTCGTGGTCTTTTTCTAAAAAAGGATTCTCATCGAGCATTTGCTCAATTTCTTGCGTGAGCTCCAAGGTCGAGAGCTGAAGGAGTCGAATCGACTGCTGCAACTGGGGCGTGAGCGCCAAATGCTGTGAGACCCGTAGTGAGAGACCTTGTTTCATGGCTTCGAACGCTTGATGGGGGTCATGGCTCGCACCTTACATGCGGAAATGTTCGCCAAGATACACCCGGCGAACATCTCCATTGTTGACAATCTCAGCCGGTGTGCCCTGCGCCAAAACGCGTCCATCGCTGATGATGCACGCATGGTCACAAATGCCCAAGGTCTCGCGCACATTGTGATCGGTGATCAAGACCCCAATGCCGCGGGCTTTTAAAAAGCCAATGATTCGCTGTATCTCAATCACCGCGATCGGATCGATCCCAGCAAACGGTTCGTCAAGCAAAATGAACTGTGGCTGCGTGGCCAAGGCCCGGGCAATCTCCACACGGCGGCGCTCGCCCCCCGACAAGGCCGTGGACTGCGCGTCTCGCAAATGATCCACCCGCAGGTCTTGCAGCAACGCTGAGAGCCGCCTCTCCATCTCCTGAGCGCTCAAAGGCTCGCCTTGCGCATCGCGCTGCAACTCCAAGACCGCCATGATGTTTTCCGCGACATTGAGCTTTCTAAAAATAGACGCCTCTTGGGGCAAATAACTCAGCCCCATGCGGGAGCGGCGATGAATGGGCAACTTCTCTATTCTTTGGCCATCCAAAGAGATCCAACCCGCATCTGCACGCACCAAACCCACGATCATGTAAAAGGAGGTGGTCTTGCCCGCGCCGTTGGGGCCGAGCAGACCCACCACCTCGCCACGTTTCACAGACAAAGAGACATCGTGCACCACTCGGCGAGAGCCGTAAGCCTTTTGCAAATGATGCGCCTCTAAACAAGACGTGGTCTCCCCCTGTGGGGGGCTGATGACCTGCCCCTCTAAAGGGGACATCGCGTTCAAGGCTTGCCCCCTTGAGGCACAGGGGTCAACACCGCTCTGACGCGGGTCTCGGCTTTGGGCGACAAAAGGCCCATTGACTTTGTGTTGTCTGCGGCCGCGGACGAGGCGCCATTGGCTTTCACTGCATTTTGCGATGTGGGCTTGCCATCGATGCGAAATGTTTCACTCAAATGGTCATAGGTGATCACTTGGCCGCTCATCTCATCGTTCAATGCGCTGCCACGGTAACGCCGAAGCACCGCTCTTTGGCTGAGGGTCACGCGATCGAGCCGGCCATCGTATTCAATGCGCTCGGCCTCGCCTTCCATGAACTCGTTCAAACCTTCGCGTTTTTGGCGGTAAAAGGCCCGAGCACCAGGCTCTGGCGTGATCAAACCAAATTGAAAACCCTGCGGGTCCTCTCTCAATTCAATGCGCTCGCCCTTCAACACAATCGTGCCCTTGGTGACAACCACGTGCCCCGAGAAGACCGTCAATTGCTTTAAATCGTCATGCACCAACTCATCGGCTTCGATGTTCATGGGCCGATTCTTGTCCTCTCGCTCCGCATGAACGAGTGCGTGCGCTCCAAAAAAAAGAACGCCCAGGGAGAAAACAAAAGAATAAAACTTCAAGGCATGAATCTTGCTGAACAATACATGCTTTGAATTGTAAGGGTTATGGGGGCATATTTGTGAGGTCCCGCGCATTAATTGCTCGGCCTTGAATTTTTAAACCACAGCCCCGGCATTCGACGCCCCAACGCTTCCTTCAACGCCCTTTGCGGATTTCTGAGAGCAAAAGTTCCGTGACCTGCAAGGCCTTCTCCATGGAGCCGGCCAGTGAACCGTCGGTGTAAAAGCGCCCATTGATCCCTAAGGCGGGCACGCCTTGCACCTTGAACGCGTCTTGCAATTGCGCCGCCCGCTTGGCTTTGGTCACCACCGCAAACGAGTTGTAGAGCTCCATGAATTTGGCTTTGGGGATGCCATTTTTATCGGCCCAGTTGGCCAAGGCATCGGCGCCCGTGAGGTTGAGCCTTTCCGTGTGAATGGCCCGAAAGACCAGTGCATGGTGGGTCTCAACTTTGCCCAAGGCTTCCAACACGTAATACATCCTTTGCTGAGGCTCAAAGTCATCCCTGAATTTGACGGGCACGCGCTTGACCTCGATATCCTTTGGCGCGTTCTTGATCCACGACTCCAATCGAGGCTCAAAGGCGTTGCAATGCGGGCAGCTGTACCAAAAGAACTCAATGACCTCGATCTTGCCTTTGGCGCTCTCCGTTGGAATGCGTTTGTCCAAGGACAAGTAATCAATCCCCTCGCTCACACCCATGCTGGGCGCCTGCGCAAAACTCAAAGGACTCGTGGCCAAGCCTGCGGCCGTGCCCACGGCCCCCACAAAAGCCCAAGGAAATTGTCTTCTTTGCATAAGGAATACCTCTTCTTGTGTTTACTTTTGAACTCGAATCACCACCGACTCCACTTTGGAGCCACTGAGTTTTTGTTGGATCTTTTCTGCCTCGTCCTTGGTCGCAAGGGGCCCGAGGCGCACGCGAAAAACCGACTTGCCCCCCTGGTCGCGCTCACTCACCACCGCATCAAAGCCCGACAAGGCGAGCTTGGCCTTTTGCACATCCGCCTCTTCGTGGCTTCTAAAGGCGCCCGCTTGCACAAAATAATTGAACGGATCGCGCTCTTGGGACTTGGCTTTGGCCAAGTCGCCCAAGGGATCGCGCTCTTCACTGGCGCCCCCAAGAATCGAGGACAAGGGGTTGCTCGACTCTGTCTTTTTCTCGGCCTCTTTGGGCAAGACGGCCGCCTTCTCGCTGCCATGGGTCGCCTCTGGTTTTTCCTCGGCTTGGTCCTTGTCTGAGGACTTGTTGGATTTGCCGTACAAGGGCGCATTGGGGTCCCAGTCCTTGTTTTTCTTGTCTTCACTGGCATCTTGTTCGGAGCTGTGAATGAGCCCTTTGTTCAAAAAGGGAATGGGCACCTTGGTCACATAGACCGCCAATGCCAATGCCACTGCCAAGCCCACAATCAGGCCAAAAATAAAGCCCAGAAGCGTTCCACCCTTTTGGGCGTGAAGAGAATTGGTCATGAATTACTTCTTTTTCAAACGAAGAATGCCGCTCGCACTCTACAAAACTGAATCGAACCACAGCGCCCAAGACATGGGCCCAGCAGATGCCTCCATCCTCTGGCCCTGCGCCTCATTGTGCTGGCACCTCAAACGCACACCCGCACACAAAAACACAAAAATCTCTCTACATTTTAAGGCGAACCGATACCCCAAGCAGCCTCAGACCATTTCTAAGCACTTGCGCCACGGCTGCAATCAACGCCAAGCGAGCCTGCTTCACATCCACCTCCTCCACCAAGATCCGCTCTTGGTCGTAGTAGCTGTGGTAGCTCGCTGCCAAATCCCTCAAATAAAACGTCACATCATGGGGCGCCAAGTCCTTGGCCGCATTTGCAAGCACCTCGGGGTACTTGGACAAACTGAGCATCAATTGCTGCGCCACGTCGCTGGTCAAGGCAGACACATCAAAGGCGAGCAAGCGTTCAAAATCAAGCTCTCCGTGCCTGTGCTCTGGTGTCGCGTCGACGTCAAAGACATCCGTCTCGCTCACAGCCCCAGACATCAAACCCTCTTTCATCAAAATGGAGCAAATCCTGGCATGTGCATACTGGACATAATAAACAGGATTGTCGTTGTTCTTGGCCACCGCCAAATCCACATCAAACAAATACTCCGTGTCGGGCTTTCTGCTCAGCAAAAAGAAACGCACCGCATCTCTTGAGGTCCAATCGATCAAGTCTCTGAGCGTCACGTAGCTGCCCGCACGCTTGGAGATTTTGACCTCTTCCCCCCCCTTCATCACACGCACCATGGTGTGAAGAACGTACTGCGGATAGGTGGCGGGAATGCCCAAGGCACGCACTTGAGACACGGCTTGCAAACCTGCACGCACGCGTGCAATGGTGCCATGGTGATCGGTGCCTTGGATGTTGATCACTTGTGCGTAACCTCGCTCCCACTTGCTCAAGTGGTAGGCCACATCGGGCACAAAATACGTGTAACCACCCTCGGTCTTTCTCATGACCCGGTCCTTGTCGTCGCCAAAGTCGGTTGACTTGAGCCACAAAGCGCCGTCCTTTTCATACGTGTTGCCTGACCTCACCATGTCCCTCACCGCCTCCTCCACGCGAGAGGACGTGTACAAACTCGATTCCAAATAAAACTCATCAAAGCGAAGCGCAAAAGCAGCCAAATCCAAATCTTGCTCTCGCCTTAAATAGGCGACGGCGAAGTTTTTGATGCCCTCCAAATCCTCCACCAATCCGCTGGCCGTCACCTCTCGGTCATCGGACTTGACCGTCTCTTTGGCCATGAAGGCATTGGCAATGTCTTGGATGTAGTCGCCTTGATAGGCCTGCTCGGGCCATTCGGGATGCCCTGGATGAATCCCCTTGATGCGACACCACGTGCTGTTGGCCAAGGTGTCAATTTGTACGCCCGCGTCGTTGTAATAAAACTCGCGGTGCACACCCAAACCCTGGGTTTCAAACAGATTGCACAAGGCATCCCCAAGCGCGGCCTGCCTGGCATGCCCCACATGCAGCGGCCCGGTTGGATTGGCAGAAACGAACTCAACCAAAACGCGCGCATCTTGTTTGGGCTGACAGCCAAATGCGGCGGCTTGAGACAAGATCTCACGCACAATGCCTTGCTTGGCTTGGGGCTTTAACGTGATGTTTAAAAACCCAGGGCCCGCAATTTCTATGCTTTGCACCCACGCTTGAAAAGGCGCCGACGCTGACAAAGCCTCTTGGAGTTGTTGCGCCAACGCTTTGGGGTTGGTTTTCAACAATTTGGACAAAGACAAAGCCGCCGTCACCGCCAAGTCGCCGTGAGAGGCCAACTTGGGGGACTCAAAAGCCGCCTTCGCACCCAAACCTTCACCCATGTGCTCAAGACATTGCGCCAAAGCACTCAACAGTTGTTCTTTGATTTTTAACATGTGGGCATTTTACTAGGCGTGCGAGAGCCTTGGGCGCACTCTTTGCAAGTCCTTGAAGCTTTAAGCAGCAAAAAATCTCCTTCAGCACGCTCAAACTGAAAAAATGCCGGCGCCTTCTGGCAAAGTGACCGCCCGCACGCCCAACTTAAGTGGACGTGATGCCTTTTTTAGCAGCACCCAAGGACTGAACTTGTTCATCGGTCTTGCCAAAACGCCTCACGCGCTGCGCATAGGAGTCCAAGGCCATTTGCAAGGCCTTGGCATCAAAGTCAGGCCAAAGCAGGTCGGTGAAATACAACTCCGTGTAGGCCGACTGCCAGATCAAAAAGTTGCTGAGCCTGGATTCCCCACCCGTTCGAATCAACAAATCTGGCTCCGGCAAAGGATGGGTGGCCAAATAAGGCGTCAACTGCTCTTGGCTCAACTGATCCAAGTTCTCATAAGGGTGCGCTCTTTGCCAAGCTTGCATGGCTTGCAAAATGTCCCATTTGCCCCCGTAGTTGATGGCCACCGTCAAAGTGAGCACTTGGCCTTGCGCCGTCAGCGCGCAAGCGGCGTCAATTTGATCGTGCAACTCCTTTGGAAAGGCCGAGTGGTCGCCAATCACCTTCAACCGTATCCCCTGCGCTTGGAGCTCACCAATTTCAGACTTCAAGTAACGCACGAACAAATCAAACAGCGTGGCCACCTCCTCCGGCGGGCGGCGCCAGTTTTCGGTGCTAAATGCAAACACCGTCAAGTGCAAGATGTGCTTTTCTATGCAAGCACGCACAATGGCTCGCAAATTGGAAGCCCCCATCAAATGCCCCACATTTCTGGGCATGAGCCGTTTCTTGGACCACCTTCCGTTGCCATCCATGATGATGGCAATGTGTTTGGGCAATGACGTCATATTCATATTAAACTTATCAGCATCTTTTGATTATCTCAGCATTTGAAGGCTTTCTCCTTGGCCCAGATCCTTCAAATGCCCTGCACGTCCCAAGCAAATGTTCAAAATTGCCGGAATTTTGAACATTTCCCCTTGACTTGACGTTTCATCAGCCTCACGCAAGCTTTGCATCACTAAAATGGAGCCACTTCAAGCCAAAGTGGCTTTCAATTGAACCACTGGGTCCCTCTACTTTTATAAGGCGTTGCTATCATGAAGATTAAAACCGTTGGCGTTGTTGGCTCTGGCACCATGGGCAGCGGCATTGCACAGGCCTGTGCCGTGTCTGGGATTCAAGTCATGATGGTCGACATCAACCAAGAGGCTTTGGACAAAGGCACCCAAGCCATTGCCAACAGCTTGGAGCGACTGCTGAGCAAAGAAAAAATCACCCTTGAGGACAAGACCCGCGCCTTGGCACGCATTCAAACCAGCACACAATACACCGCCTTTGACGACTGTGACTTGGTGATTGAAGCGGCGACAGAAAACCTCGGCCTCAAAATTAAAATCCTCGACCTCTTAAAGCCACACTTGAAGCCAACAGCCATTTTGGCTTCCAACACCTCCTCCATCTCCATCACACAACTCGCCCAAGTCACACAACGCCCCGAACAGTTCATCGGCATGCATTTCTTCAATCCCGTGCCCATGATGGCCTTGGTCGAAGTGATCCGTGGCTTACAAACGAGCGACAGCACCCACGACGCTGTGATTGAGCTGTCCAAAGCCTTGGGCAAGTCGCCCATCACCGTGAAGAATTCACCTGGCTTTGTCGTCAATCGCATTTTGGTGCCCATGATCAACGAGGCCTTGTTTGTGCTGGGTGAAGGCGTCGCCAGTGCACAGGACATTGACACGGGCATGAAGTTGGGCTGCAACCATCCCATTGGCCCACTGGCCTTGGCAGATATGGTGGGACTTGATGTGTGCCTGGCCGTGATGGAGGTGTATTTCAACCAGTTCAGCGACAGCAAATACAGGGCAGCCCCTCTCTTGCGAGAGATGGTGGCCGCAGGTCACTTGGGGCGCAAAACTGGCCGCGGCATCTACACCTATTGACCGCAAACAGCCCTCAAAGCCGTCACAAAAAAACCCAGCTCTCAGCGCGGCATGCGATAAAAACTGGGCTGTGGGCCGTGAAGCCCCTTGATCAGGGGCTTTGACGCTTCAATACTGCCGCTCAGGCATGTGCACCTTGATGCCAATGTGCTCGGAAGACAACTTGATTTGACACGCCAACCGTGAACTTGGACGACGCTCTGTGGCGGTGAAATCCAACATCTGCGCCTCGTCTGAGGCGGGCGCACTCATCTTGCCCAGGTCATCGTCATCGATGTAGCAGTGGCAGGTTGCGCACACGCAACAACCACCACATTCGGCCGCAAAACCGTCGATGCCCGCATTCAAGGTGGCTTGCAACAAAGTCTCGCCCTCATTGGCTTGGACCTCACGAATGGCCCCATTGGCCTCAATCACTTCAAACGTAATCATATCAACCTCAATCTGCGTAAACCGCCGCACCTTTGATCACTGGCGACCAGCGAGCAACTTCTGACAAGACAAAGCGCTTGTGCTCGGCAGGCTCTGAACGCTTGTCCGAAATCACCACCGCACCCAGGCCTTCTTGCTTTTTGACAAACTCTGGATCCTTCAAAGACGCTTTCAATGCGGCGTTGATCTTCAAGGCGACATCTGCGGGCATGCCTTTGGGGCCATACAGGCCGTGCCAAATGGTGACATTGAAGCCCTTCTCACCTTGCTCATCCAAAGTGGCCAAATCTTTCAAGGCGGGCGTGGTGAGTCTTTTCAAAGTGGTCACGCCAAATGCTTTGACTTTTTTGGCTTCAATTTGTGATGTCGTGCTGGTGGTTTGGTCACACATCAAATCCACTTGCCCACCAATCAAATCGGTCATGGCAGGCGCTGTGCCTTTGTAGGGAACGGTGGCCAATTCGACTTGGATGGTGGCTTGCCACAACATGCCGCACAACTGGGATGCGGAAGCCAAGCCCGCGTTGGCCAAATTGACCTGTCCTTTGTTTTGAGTGACCCAGGCCTTGAGCTCTTTGTAATTGTTCGCCGGCAATTGAGGCTTGCCGATCAAAGTCATCGGCACATCGTTGATCATGCCCAAATACTCGAAATCGGTGTCAATCTTGAACGGCAAATTCTTGACCAAACTTGGGAAAATGCCCATCGCAATGTGGTGCACCAGCAAAGTGTAGCCATCGGGCGCAGAACGCACCAATTTACTGGCCCCAATCAAACCCCCAGGACCCCCCGCATCGTTTTCAACCACCACGGGCACACCCAGCGATTTTCTCAAGGCCTCTGACAAGTCCCGCGCCACGCGGTCCGTTGGCCCACCCGCCGCAAAGGGGACGATCAAGGTGATTTGCTTGTCCTTGTTGGGGAAATCGGCCCCATGAACCGCGCCTTGGACCAAGCCCAAAAAGGCCACGCCTGTCAAAAGAATATTTTTAAATGTTTTCATGCTGTCTCCATTTGATAATGCCCAACCAACACGTCCAAACAACTGGATCATTCGACGGGTGCGATTAGCACATCGCCATGACTTTGATGTACACAGAGGATCTTATACGATTTATGATCCCCTGTGCGCCAAAAAAGGGCATTTGTACGTCACCTTCGCCCTCTTGGGCACCATATCAGGCTATCGATCATGGGCCCAAATGTCAAGGCCACCCAGCCACAGACATCCCCCTGAAAGCCCTCACGACAAGAGCCCCAAAAACGGGTATGCTTGAACGCAACTTTGTGCGCCCTTGGCGTTGCGTTTTGCCCAACGAAGCACCCCCATCAAAGAAGCGTTTGCGTTCACGCCCGACTCATTGAAAGTGATTGTCATGACCCACCCCTTGCGTTCCTCTTTTGCCCTTCTCGGGCTCACACTCTGTGCCGCTGCTTTGAGTGTGTCTTTCTCAACGCATGCTCAAAATAGCACGAACGCTTTTCCTAGTAAGCCCATCACCATGGTGGTTCCTTTTCCACCCGGGGGCGTGGCCGACATCGTGGCCAGACCCGTGGCCGAAGCCATGGGCCGCGACTTGGGGCAAGCCGTGATCATTGAAAACAAACCTGGCGCAGGAGGCGGCATTGGCATGGGCTACACCGCTCACGCCAAGGCTGATGGCTACACGCTTTTGATGGCCCTCTCCTCACTGAGCGTGCTGCCCCAAGCCGATCAAATTCTTGGACGAAGCCCCTTGTTTTTGCACAAAGATTTGAGGGCTGTTGCACGCTTTACGGCAGACCCCACCGTCTTGGCCGTCAAAGCCGACGCGCCTTGGAAAACCACGCAAGACTTCATTGAGGATGCAAAAAAACGCCCAGGGGCCATCAGCTTTGGTTCATCGGGCAACTTTGGCACCATGCACGTGCCCATGGAGATTTTGTCTCAACAAAGCGGCATTCAACTCAATCACATCCCCTACACGGGCGCTGGGCCCGCCGTCGTGGCTTTGCTCGGGGGTCAAATTGATGCCGTCTCGACGGGACCGGCCACCGTTGTGCAACACATCAAAAGTGGCAAATTGCGCGCCTTGGCCCATTGGGGCAACGCCAAACTGGAGGCCCTGCCTGAACTCAGCAGTCTTAAAGATCAAAAAATCAACGCCGAGTATGCACAGTGGTCAGGCCTCTTCATCCCAAGCGCCACGCCAGAAGCTGTCGCCCAAAGAATTCGTGCCGCCGCAAAAACCGCCGCCCAAGATCCCAAAGTCATTGAAGCCATTCAAAACGCGGGCTCCCCCATGGCTTACTTGGACGCACCTGAGTTTGATCGGTATTTGAACGACGACATCAAACGCATGAGTGAGGTCGTTAAAAAAATGAACCCCAAAGGCATGTAAGCGCTTTCAAAGGCTTCAAATACAAATCCACCATTCAACACCAAGAGCCAAAAGATGACCACGCCCAATTCACCGCACACGGCCCTTCGCATCATCAGCGCAGGTGCCGCCAAGGGTTTGATCCACGATGTGCAAGAGCCCTTTGCGCGCACCTTGCCCCACTTAGAGCTCTCCTTTGACAATTCATTTGGCGCGGTCGGCGCCATGAAAGATATTTTTAAAGCCGAGGGCCTTCAAGCGCCTGCCCAAGACCTCGCCGGTGTGGTCATGATCTCTAGCGAGTCCATCTTGCTTGAGCTGACAAAGGAGGGGCTCTTGGATGCCGCCTCCTACGCACCCATTGGCTGGGTGAGCACGGCCGTCGCTCGCCTAGAAGGCGACGACAGCATACAAGCCATGCCAAAGGAAGAAGATCTGACACACGCGTTGATGCACGCCCCCATCATTTATGCACCCGACACAGAAAAATCAACAGCAGGCATCCACTTCAAAAAAGTCTTGATGGCCCTGCAATTGTGGACCCCCTTGAAGGACCGCATTCAAAATTTCCCAAACGGCGCCGCCGCCATGGGGCAAATGGCGAAAGATCACATCAAAGGGGCGCTAGGATGCACGCAGGTCACAGAAATCAATTACACCCCTGGCGTTGAAGTGATCTCTTTGTTGCCCAAGCGTTTTGAGCTCAATACGCTTTACAGCGCGGCAAGCGCGTCTAGAGGTCACCAACCGGCCTTGGCCAACGACTTCATTCGTTTTCTGTGTGGCGGCACGCCCGCAAAAGAGGCGCGCTTGTCGGGTGGCTTCTTTGATCTTTGAGCGCAAAAAGACCACCCGTGGGTGGTCTTTTAAAGCGAGCCGTCGTCCACTGAGGAAGACCGCTCAGTTGATGAGCGTTACACCAACAAGGCATTGACCCGCTTGACGTACGCAGCAGGGTCCTCGGGCAAGCCGCCTTCTGCGAGCAAGGCCTGATCAAACACAATGTGCGCCAAATCATGAAAATGCATCGCAGCACCTGCATCATCGAGCTTTTTGATCAAGGGGTGCTCTGGGTTGACCTCCAAGACAGGCTTGACTTCTGGGGCTTCTTGACCCGCTTGTTTGAGCATTCTTGACAACTGCAAAGACATGGCCTGATCCTTCACCACCAAACACGCAGGCGAATCCACCAAACGTGTCGTGACCCGCACGTCTTCGGCCTTGTCTTTTAACGCCTCTTTGAGTTTGGCCAAGATGGGCTTGAAGGTCTCTTGTGCTTTTTCAGCTGCCTTTTTCTCCTCCTCGTCTTGCAAGGATCCCAAATCAACCGCACCTTTGGCCACACTTTGAAGGGGGGTGCCATCAAAGGCCGTGAGAAAGCTCAGCGCCCATTCGTCCACACGGTCCGTCATCAACAACACTTCAATGCCCTTTTTCTTGAACACTTCAAGTTGCGGGCTGTTTTTGGCGCCGGCCAACGTATCGGCCGTGATGTAATAAATCGCCTCTTGCCCCTCTTTCATTCGGCCTTTGTAATCGGCCAAAGACACACTTTGCTTGTCCAACGAAGAAGCATCATGGGTGCTGTAAAAACGCAGCAACTTGGCAATCTTCTCTTGGTTGCTGAAGTCTTCTCCCAAGCCTTCTTTTAAGACGGGACCAAAAGCGGCATAAAACTGGCTGTAATGCCCCGCAAGCGCCTTGTCTTCTTCGCTGGCACCCTCTGGCGCATGGTCCTTGTTGGCCAAGTCCTCCAGCATGGACAAGACGCGTCTTGTATTGCCTTCGCGAATGGCTTTGACGTCCTTGCTCTCTTGCAGTAATTCTCTAGAAACATTCAAGGGCAAATCGGCCGAATCCACCACCCCTTTGACAAACCTCAAATAGATGGGCATCAAGCTCTCGGCGTCGTCCATGATGAACACCCGCTTGACATACAACTTGAGTCCTGCACGCTTGTCGCGGTTGAACAAGTCAAAGGGCGCCTTGGCTGGGATGTAGAGCAGTTGCGTGTATTCTGTGCTGCCCTCCACTCGGTTGTGACTCCAAGACAAAGGATCTTCAAAGTCACTCGAGATCGCTTTGTAAAACTCTTTGTACTCCTCGCTGGTGACGTCCTTTTTGGCGCGCGCCCACAAGGCATTGGCCTTGTTCACGGTTTCAAGTTCAGTGGTCACCACCATTTCGCCGGGCTGGTCATTTTCGCCCTCTTTCCACTCCTCCTTGAACATCAAAATGGGCAACGAGATGTGATCGGAATATTTAGAGATGATGGACTTCAACTTCCATTGACTGAGGTACTCCTCAGCATCCTCTCTCAGGTGCAAAATGACCTTGGTGCCGCGCTCAAGCTTTTCGATTTGCTCGACTTCAAACTCGCCCGTTCCCGGGCTGCTCCAACGCACACCCTCCGAAACCTTTGAACCCGCGCGCCTGGTTTCCACCACAATTTTGTCGGCAACAATGTAGCCCGAATAAAAGCCCACGCCAAACTGCCCGATCAAGGAGCCTTGCTCCTTGGCATCGGCCTTTTGAGAGCCCTCTAAACGAGACATGAAGTCCTTGGTGCCACTTTTGGCAATGGTGCCCAAGTGATCAATCGCTTCTTTCTCGCTCATGCCAATGCCGTTGTCCGCAATGGTCAAGGTCTTCAAAGCTTTGTCAAACGTGACACGAATGTCCAAATTGGGCGCGTCTTCGTACAACGCACTGTTGTTCAATGCCTCGTAACGCAACTTGTCACAGGCGTCAGACGCGTTGGAGATCAGCTCTCTGAGAAAAATTTCCTTGTTCGAGTACAAGGAATGGGTCACTAAATGCAAAAGTTGTGCGACTTCGGCCTGAAAGGCATGCGTTTGCTTGGTCATGGTGTTCTCTTCACGTTAATAATTCATTAAAACAGCTTTGATTTGGGGGTCAATGCACTTTTTTCAAGAGCCGGGCGGGTAACTTTTTTTGTCTTTTGCCTAGGCCCCCAAACCAGCGATTTTGCGCATCGCCACAGGACACAAGCTTTGGACCCCAAGTCGACCCCAAAAATCCATTCGGTGCTTTAAAAGTGCTCTTTGGGGCTCAAATACCGCCACTGTCCAACGGGCAAATTGCCCAAGGTCACTTGCCCCATTCGAATGCGCTTTAAGCCCACCACCTTGAGCCCCACTTGCTCACACATGCGCCTGATTTGACGCTTCTTGCCTTCACGCAACACAAAGCGCAATTGATCTGGGTTTTGCCACTGCACGACAGCAGGCTTTAACGGCTTCCCGTCCAGGCTCAACCCCACTCGCAACAACTCGATGGCACTTTGTGGCGTGACACCCTGTGCCGCTTGGGTCGTCTCTCCATAATGCACGCGCACCAAATACTCTTTCTCAATTTGCGAGTCCTCACCGATCAACTGCTTGGCGATGCGCCCGTCTTGCGTCATGACCAACAAACCCACTGAATCGATGTCTAGGCGCCCCGCAGGGGCCAAGCCCCTCAACTGCGCTGGAGAAAAGCGCACAGGGGATTTGTCCTCTGACCAACGGTTCCTGGCCTGAATCAATTCAACCGCGGGCGCATGCCCGTCCTCTGCTTGTGCGCTCACGTAGCCCATGGGTTTGTGCAGCAAGATGGTCACGCGCGACTCCTGCGCTTTTGACGCCTCCTTTAAGACCTCAATCTTGTCGGCAGCACTCACTTGCATGCCCATCAAGGCCACTCGGCCGTTGACATGCACCCAGCCTTTTTCAATCCAATCGTCGGCCTCTCTTCTGGAGCAAATGCCCAGTTCAGACATGCGTTTATTGAGCCTGACTGTTGGTAATGTGTTCATGTCAATTCAGTGAATATCAAAAAATAGGGCGTGTCATACATACAAAACTGGCCCTTGCATGCGTTCCATTTGATCGCTCAATGCAACAAGTTGCTCTTGCCAATACTGCTCAGTTGCAAACCACGAAAAGTGCCTCTCAAAGGCCGGGTCGCCCATCCTTTGCGCCAGCCATGCGCTGTAGTGGATCATTCTAAGCGTGCGCAAAGGCTCGATCAACGCCAGCTCACGGCGATCAAACTCGCGAACGCTTTCGTAGCCCTCCAAAAGGGCCGAGAAGCTGCGGTACTGTTCTTGTCCATGACCCCCGGTGAGCATCCACAAGTCTTGAATGGCCGGACCCATGCGCGCATCGTCCAAGTCCACAAAATGAGGGCCGCCCACCCCCTCTTTGTCCAAGGGCGTCCACAGAATATTTCCCGCATGGCAGTCCCCATGGAGTCGGATCTTTTGGTAATCAAAGGCAAACGCTTTTTCAACGCGCTCGAGCGCCTCTTGCGTGAGCTCGCTCCATGCCTTCTTGTAGCGTGGAGCAATGTCAAACTTGTTCAATAAAAAATCCCTGGGTCGCCAGCCATGTGTGTGAACATCCAGTGCGGGTCGCGTCACAAATGATTTGACTTGTCCGACAGCGTGAAGCCTGGCAATAAAGCGCCCCAACCACTCCAAGACCTCCTCATCGTCCAACTCAGGTAGACGTCCACCGCGCGCTGGACTCACACTGAACCAAAAATCCAAGTCTTCGCCCCTTTGTGTCCCCTCTGCGTCGTGTGCTTCATCCGCACTCAAAGGCGGCAAGACCAAGCCATGCAACGTTTCGCCCTTCAACACCAAGGGCGCCACCATCGGCACTTCTTGCTCCACCAATTCTGCCGCAAAGGCGAGCTCTTCTTGAATTTGTTCATGGCTCCATCTCTTTGGCCGATAGAACTTGGCCACCACAGTGGCTTGACGCTCCTCTTGAGGCAAGGCATAGACCCGGTTTTCGTAAGAACTCAAGGACGTGATTCGTCCATCCAAGGCCAAGCCCAAGGCACAAACCGCATCCATCACATGGTGGGGCGTCAAGCGCTCAAAGGGGTGCAATGCCTTCATAAGAGGACGTTCACACGCCCCAAACAATGGGCTGCTTCTCGAGCATGCACTGTCTGATCATTTGTTTAAAGGGCGCCACCCTTTGCCGCAGACTCACCCAATTGGTGTCCTCCTCATGCAGCTCTGAACCATTGGCCTGTGAGGGCTTGACCCCTTCTCGCTCTTTGGTGACCGATTCCAAAGCGGCCAAAGCCTCCGGCATATCGCCCAAGACCAAAATACCCTTGGGGCTGGGCTCTTTTCCAATGATCTCTAGTATCGTTTTGGCATGCTCCTCAAACATGATCAATTCACCCGTGGCCTGAGATTTGAATTTGTACAACATAAAGATGGGGCCTAACTTGGTATGAAAAAATACGCCGAGTCCAATCATAGTGCACAAGGACCCCGTTCAACATGACTTCAT
>CAIOTD010000036.1 GCA_903861115.1 uncultured Burkholderiales bacterium | reverse complement strand
TTTCTAAATCCATACGCTCGTCTAGACATCATCTCCATTTTAGTGTGGAAGCCCTCCGTGATGCCGTTTGATTTTGAGACTCGCCACATTCGAACGATAGGCTCTAGCCAAGACTCTTGACTCTTAACTAAAAAACGGCACTGCTTGTCGGTATCGTATCAAATCTAGAAGTCAAGGCATACACTTTCAGTGAATTGACTTTTCGGGGAGAGGTCCAATTAGAGGCTTTATCTATCGCCTTAACCAATGACCTAGTGCAAACACGAACGAAAGTACAACAATGGAAAAATATGAATAGGTCCAGGGGTTTTGCAGTTGCATTTTTTGTGATGCATCCAAAACGAAGCCAAACAAGGCGGGCCCAGTCAAACCGCCTACAAATCCGACCAAGGAGTGCAGTCCCATAGCGGCACCTTTGACCTCGCTTTTAGCACTCAAGACCAACCCAGCCGTTAAGGTCGAAGAGTCTGCCATGATAAAAACCATGTGCAAGATGGCAAAGAAAACAATGACTCCCCAAGCTTGGTCATAAACAAGTGATAAAGCAATGGCCGAGACAAAACTCAACAACATCACGCCATGGATCCACTTTTGACGACCCACACGATGCGCCATTTCATTGCCTAATATTGAAGACGGTACTCCGATGAAATTGATCAAGCCGACAAGAACAGGAATGGCCATGGGAAGTTCAGCCTGACCATGAGCACTGCAAAATATTAAATAGGCAACAATCCAATTTCTTGAAGCAAAAAGCTCAAGACAGTGAATACCATAGCCTAGGATATAGTGCGAGGCTTGCTTATTTTTTAATACCTCTCTCCACCTGACAATGGGCACCACGTCAGCCAATGTAAATTGAATATTTTTTGCTTGTGCATGTCGCTTTATTTCTTCCACAGAAATGTAAACCAACAACAAAGCCAAAATCGGGGCCATCGAAATCCCGATGAAAACCATTCGCCACCCAAAGATGGGCAAAAGGCTGCCGGCAATTAAATAAGAGAATCCTGTTCCTACGCCAAAGAATGCCGTATAAAAAGCAATGGGCCGTGACAACTCACTGGCATCCAAGCGATCTGAAATGATTTTTAAACCTGGCATGTACGAGGCTGCAAATCCGGCCCCATTGATGACCATGCAAAGACTGGCCTGCCAATAATCACGCGCCAAAAAACCAAAACAAAAAACACCAAGGGCTGTTAAAAAACCACCCAGCATATAAATCCTCTTTGCATCCATGCGATCGGTGAGCGTGGTTGCAAAGGGCACGACCAAAACATACCCCAAAAAGAATGAACTCGCGATCAAACCCGACTGAAAATTGTTCAATGCCCATTCATTTTGGATCGCCACAAGCGCAACTGGATAAGCCGCAAAGCCCAGCAGCGTCAGGATTTGAGCCGCAAGCATGACGAGTGTGATCTTCTTCATGGCGAGGCGTTTAAAGCGGCTGCGTCAAAGGAAACAAAATTGGACTCATTTCAATTAAGTTTTTGAGTCATCTTTAGGCTGGTACAGATTGATCAAATTTGCACCAAAAACCATCAAAGCGCCAACGACCATGACCCACCGAAATGCCTCTGCATAAATCAGTACACCCACCACAGTGATCAACGGGAGTCTGAAAAAATCCAAGGTCACGACAATGCTCAGATCGGTCTTTTGCATGGCCTTGCTCATACAGAAATGCGACGCCATGGATGTCAGTCCAATCACTAGCAACCAACCCAATTGGACAAGACTGGGTAAAATTAAATGTTGAAACGCCAGACAAAATGCAACGGGGAGTTGAATCAAGCTCATATAAAACAAAATCGTCAAAGGTCGATCCGTTTTAACCAAAGACTTAGAAAATGTGTTGCCAATTGAAAACAACAAGGCTGCAGCAATCACATAAAGAGAGTTGTAATTAAAAATACCTTCACCGGGGTCAACGATCAGGTACACCCCTGAAAACCCAAGAACGAGAGCGAAAAATCGCCTGAAACTCAACATTTCCCCCAAGAAGGTCATCGCCAAAATTGACGTCCACAAGGGGGCCGTGAACTCCAGCGCAAAAACCTGTGAAAGGGGCAACAAGCCCACACCCACAAACCACCCATATTGACCCATCAAATGCGTCAAATCACGGCCCAGGTGAAACTTGATGCGCTGCGTCCTAAAGTAAGACATGTCCTTGGTTCTATAAATGATCAAAGAGACCAATGTCAAACCAATCACCGCTCTCGCAAACAGAACCTCAAATGTGTTCATGCCGCTTGAAAGCTCTCTGGCAGCGATGGCCATAAAGCAAAAGGAAAAGAGTGCACCACTCATCCACATCAAGGCATTCATAGGAATTCGCTTTTTAGGGTCAAGTTGTTATTGCTGAACGGGTTCAACCATCAACCCTTTGTCGCTGAGTTGGCGTTTTTGAGGGGCCTCATTCTTTCGAGCAGGCCGTCCTTGAGCTTGAAGTGGTGCCAAAAAGCGACTGCTGTGTGCAACAAGGCACTGACCATGATTGCATTGGCAATCCACTCGTGAATTTCAACGAGCAATCTTCTCATCTCTTTGTTTTCTGAATCAAACGCAGGAATCTTAAAAAGATCGAACATGTTCACACCTCTGTACCAGACAGCGATCACACCACTGAGAAAGATCACCAACATCAAGGCATAGAGAAAGACATGAAAATACTTGGCCAAGCGCACTAACCAGCCATTGTTCAGCACAGGCAAATGGACGCCTCCCCTCCTGCGCCAAATGATCCTATAAATCAAAAGCAATCCAAAAATCACCCCAAAGGTGATGTGTAAGCTTCTCAACGTAATTTTTGGAAAACCACGGGGAACAAGATCAATGCATTGACCCGCAATCCACAATGCCATGACTAAAAATGCCCCAATCCAATGCAAGGCAATTGTTCGCTTGTCGTATGTATTCAAGACCACTTCAGGATGATTCATGGATAGCGTACCGTTGTAGGTTGGATCATTCAAGATGGGTTTCTTTGATGGTGCGCCTAATCACCACGGGCTTGCCGCCGTGGGTTCTTTTGAACATCCAATGGGCCAACGCAGAGTCTAGATAATCGGCATGTCCTGGGAACCAATTTTGCAGTTCTTTGGCAAACCCTCGACCCGTTTTCGTGTCTCCATTTTTAGCCAAAGCGTAGACCTCTTCAAAGGACGCCATGACGGCAGCGTGTTCACCAATGTGGCAGTCGCCTGCAGGGAACTCGGTCTCCGTCATCCATTGATCTTCTTGACCAAAATGAGAGAGTGCGTGGATTTTAAATTTGTCCATTGCAGCCAAAAATTCTTCATCCGGGCAATGGATCAACACATTGACAATGTCAACGAATTCACGGTGCGTGCTGTCCATGGGCTGATACCCCAAATCAAAGGTATCGGACCATTCAAAAGTGTTGTTTTGGGTGGTGAGTGTGTCGCTCATATAAACTTTCTTTTTCCTGCTCACTAGTATATGTCTCTTCTGGGATTGCGCTCTGGGCATTTCCCAGAGCAAGACTCACTTTTTTGCTACAAATTCACCATTTAGACATAAAACGGACTGGTGACCCGATGCGTGGTTTTTAATCGATAATGTCTCGTGGGGATTAAATTTGATGCGCCCCTCCTCTGTGACACCAGACCCTTAACTTTTTTCAATCCTATTTCTTATGACCATTTTGAGCATGACCGGCTACGCCAGCGCCCAGGCGCAACTTTCCCAAATAGGCTTTGAGGGTGTTCGAATTGGAATTGAAATACGCTCAGTCAACAGTCGCTTTTTAGATTTGAGTTTCAAGATGAACGACGACTTGAGGTCTTATGAACCAGCTCTTCGTGAGCTTTTCATGCAGGCTTTAAAGCGAGGCAAAGTGGAAGCCAAACTGTCCTTGGACCATCAAGATCCAAGTGTTCTTGCTCAACCTTCTGTCAAATTTTTGCAAGAAATAGCCAAGTTGCAGGAGGTCATTCAGTCACACCTTCCCCAGGCCACGCCTTTGAGCGTCCATGAAGTGATCAAACTCAATACACAAGGCAGTCAAACACCTCCACAAATCAAAGAGACCTTGATTGAGTTAACGCATTCAGCCTTGGCACAACTCATCCAAGCACGGGCCACCGAGGGCAAGCGACTGGTCGATTCACTTTTGGAAAGAATTCAACAACTCAAAGCATTGACAAATCAAGCTGGACCGCTGATCCCTCAACTCATTGAGCAACAACGTCAACGATTTTTAGACCGCTGGCAAGAAGCCTTGTCAATCGGATCCAATCAAGTCAATGTCGAATCTGCACAGGACAGGGCATTGACCGAAGCCACGGCATTTGCTATTCGCATTGACGTCGCTGAGGAGTTGACTCGGTTGGCTTCTCACCTGACGGAAATTGAAACCTGTCTCACTCAAAAAAATCTCAAAGAAGGTGTTGGCAAACGTTTGGATTTTTTGATCCAAGAGTTGCACCGAGAGTCCAATACTTTGGGCTCAAAATCCACGACCATGGAGTTGTCTAAAATTTCTGTGGACATGAAGGTCTTGATAGAACAAATGCGCGAACAAGTTCAAAATTTGGAGTGAGCCGTCACAACAACGCACGCCATGAAAGAAGGCATGCCAAACAGGTCCGTGGTGTCAACAGAGAACAACACTTTTCAGCTAAAATACTCGCATCAAAGATTTCACACGTGCACATTGACCGTCAGGTGCTTGGGTCATCTTGCCTTCAACACTAAATGATACGAGAACATGACTGTTTATCCAGGGAATCTATTCGTTGTTGCCGCGCCTAGCGGTGCGGGCAAATCCAGTTTGGTCAAAGCACTCATGGAGTTGGACTCCAGAGTTCAACCTTCTGTGTCGCACACAACGCGTGCTCCCCGCGGGCAAGAACAGCACGGCCGAGAGTACTTGTTCGTCAACGACACGGAGTTTGACGAGTTGGTGAGCACTGACGCTTTTTTGGAATGGGCTCATGTGCATGGACACCGTTACGGGACCTCTAAAAAAACCATCCAAGACCGCATCGCCCAAGGGGGAGATGTGATTTTAGAGATTGATTTCCAAGGGGCTGTACAAATCAAAAAGATCTTCAACAATGCCGTTTTGATCTTTATCTTGCCCCCAAGCCTACTGGAATTGAGAGCCCGACTGAAAAGGCGTGGTGAGGACAGCGACGAAGTGATTGATTTGAGGATCAAAAACGCCGAAATTGAAATGAAAAGAGCACAAGACTTTGATTTCGTTATAATCAACGAAATGTTTGAGAAAGCCTTGTTTGATCTCAAAACGATTGTGCATTCACAAAGGCTTAAATATCCCGCCCAAAGACGAGCTCGCTCAGAGATCTTTGCCGCTCTCAATATTCCCTGAATTTGCCTTGATTGGAGTACCCCATGGCCCGTATTACTGTTGAAGATTGCTTGGAACAAATCCCTAACCGCTTTCAGCTGGTTTTGGCTGCAACTTATCGCGCAAGAATGCTCAGCCAAGGCCATACAGCCAAAGTTGAAAGCAAAAACAAACCTTGCGTGACAGCATTAAGAGAAATTGCTGATGGCAAAGTGGGCATCGAGATGCTCAAAAAAGTACCGAATTAATTGACCCTCTCTGTTTAAAGTACGATTCCTTACTTTAATACAAAACAATTAAAAGACCTCTTAATAGAGGTCTTTTTTGCTTTTAGACCCAGACTAGGTGTAAAGTAGCATTTATGAGTGCAGTCAGTAAACCTTTGATCAACCCAGTCAATGCAGCAGCGGTCAACGCAGCCGCCGCAAGCTTTGCCACGCTCATCAAAGGACTGGATTACCTCAATGCCGACCAAATAGAATTAATACGAAAGGCCTATAGATTTGCCGATCAGGCGCATCTTGGCCAAAAAAGAAGCAGTGGTGAACCCTACATCACGCACCCCATTGCTGTCGCCACACAATGTGCCGAGTGGAAACTTGACACGCAAGCCTTGATGGCCGCTCTTTTACATGACAGCATGGAAGACTGTGGGGTCAGTAAATTGGATTTGATCGAAAACTTTGGCTCTTCGGTCGCTGAATTGGTTGATGGCTTGACCAAACTGGACAAACTTCAATTCACAACCCGTGAAGAGGGACAGGCTGAATCCTTTAGAAAAATGCTCCTGGCCATGGCTCGGGATGTGCGGGTGATTTTGATCAAACTGGCAGATCGAACACACAACATGCGCACGATGGCCGACATGCCCAGATCCAAATGGGCAAGGATCTCTAGCGAAACGATTGAAATTTATGCCCCGATTGCCAACCGCTTGGGGTTGAATCAAACTTACAGAGAGTTGCAAGATTTGTCCTTTCGGCACTTGAGGCCTTGGAGACAACAAGTCTTGGACAAGGCAGTGACTCGTGCGAGAAGCCGCCGAAAAGATTTGATGAAAAAGGTGCAAACCGAAGTTGAACAACTTTTCGAAAAAGCAGGTTTGCCCGTCAAGATCTTTGGCCGGGAGAAAACTCTTTTTTCTATTTATAAAAAAATGCTCTCCAAGCATTTGAGCTTTGCTCAAGTGACCGATATTTATGGCATGCGATTGATTTTGCCAGGCATCACGGATTGCTACACAGCCCTTGGCTTGTTGCACCAGCTCTACAAGCCCGTGCCAGGAAAATTCAAAGATCACATTGCCATATCAAAAGTCAACGGCTACCAATCTTTGCACACGACGTTGGTGGGCCCTTCTGGCATTAATATAGAGTTTCAAATGAGAACAGAGGCCATGCATGTGGTCGCAGAAAAAGGGGTTGCTGCGCATTGGCTTTACAAGTCAGAAGACCCAAGCAGCGAAAATGCCGAGCGCCTAGGCGCACAGTGGCTTCAGTCCTTGCTCGACATTCAAAACGAAACCCACGACGCCACAGAGTTCTGGGATCATGTCAAAGTTGATCTGTTTCCAGATGCGGTCTATGTCTTCACACCCAAAAGCAAAATCATGGCACTCCCTCGTGGTGCAACGGTGGTCGATTTTGCTTATGCCGTGCACAGCAAAGTGGGCGATCGAACGCAAGGGGTGAGAATCAATGGCGAGATGGCGCCCTTAAGAACAGAGCTCAAGAATGGAGATGTTGTAGAGATCATCACCAGCACCGAGCCCAACCCCAACCCCGCATGGCTGAGTTTTGTGAGAACAGGACGCGCGCGTTCAAAAATCAGGCATTACCTGAAAACAATGGCTCAAAAAGAGTCCTTGGATTTGGGTGAGAAACTCCTCACTCAATCGTTAAGGGCTGAAGGCATCGAAAAAACGCCCAATGATGCATCGATTACAAGCAGCGTCTGGGACAAAATTCTTCGTTTCACAGGCAACAAAAACAAAGAAGAGCTGTTGATCGACATTGGCCTAGGCAAGCGTGTCGCCAGCATCGTCGCCAAACGCTTGACGGCCCATTTGGCTGAAATGGGAGAAAAACCCAACACCCTTCTCATCAGCCAAGAGCGTTTCGCCTCCTCTGAGTCAATCTCTCAAGGGGACGTGATCGTGGACGGAAGCGAAAACGCCTCTGTGCAATACGCACGCTGCTGTCACCCCATTCCCATGGACCCGATTTCTGGCTATTTGGGTCACGGCGAGGGTCTGGTGGTGCACCAAGCGGCCTGCGCTGTCGCTCAGCGCCTTAAATACAAGGACAGTGAGCGGTTTATTTACGTGGAGTGGTCCGATGATCCCGTTCGGATGTTTGACGCGCCACTGACCGTGACGGTGAAAAATGCGCCTGGCGTTTTGGCCAAAGTGGCCACAGCCATTTCCCTGGCTGAGGCCGATATCACCCATGTGAACATGGCCGAAGAGGTCGTCGCGATGGACACCATTGATTTAAAGTTCACGGTGGCGGTGAGAGACGTGCACCACTTGGAATCGGTATTAAAGTCTCTCAGAAGAACATCTTGCGTGACCGATGCGATGCGCATCATGGCGTCCAAGCACACCTATCAAGAGGCTTGATCGGCGTCAGGTCGTTTTGGCTGGGTAAGAGACGGTCATGATTTCAATCTCCTGCGTGCCTAGTGGGGTTTGCAACTTGACCACATCACCCAGCTTGGCCTTGATCAAGGCTTTCGCAATGGGTGAAATCCAAGTCACTTGTTTTTTCAAACTATCTGCCTCATCAATGCCCAAGATGGTGACCGTTGTTTCAACATCTGACTCATCGACATAGGTCACCGTGGCGCCAAAAAAAATCTGATCTCCCCCGTGATGAATGCTTGGATCTGACACCACCGCTATTTCCAACCTTTTGGTCAAGAAACGAATGCGCTTATCAATCTCTCTGAGCCGTCTTTTGCCGTAAATGTAGTCTCCGTTTTCAGATCTGTCCCCGTTGCTCGCTGCCCAATGCACAATTTCAACAATTTTGGGGCGATCAACATCCATCAACTCAAACAACTCAGCCCGCAACTGCGCATAACCTTGAGGTGTGATGTAATTTTTAACCGAAACGGGTGTTGAAACCACCCCATCCTCTTCGTCGTCTTCATTCGACTGCTTTGAATTCATATGAACAAAACCAAAGGGTGGGAGAAGTAACTGAACGCTCGCATTCAAACTAGAAACGTTTAAACAAGAGGAGACTTAAAGGATTCGTCAAGCAAGATCCGAGGCGGAGAACGGCTCGGGTGCAAACGAGAAACAAAGAAATGGTGCGGCTGGCAGGATTCGAACCCACGACCCCTTGGTTCGTAGCCAAGTACTCTATCCAACTGAGCTACAGCCGCACTAGACGCATATTATAGCACGCCAAAGACAACTGCAACACATCTCTTCATTGGCCTCGATGAAGGAAGCGATTGGACCCGCAAGAGTTGCTAGAAAAGGGCCCTTTATCCCCAATGGTCGCCAGGATCAGGGGGCGAACGCCCGCCTGATCAAAACCCACACAACATCGTGATGTGCCTCTGTTGTGAGCTATCAAGCACCCTCTTGTCCTCGGGGACAGGAATTGACTAAAATTTGGCGAGACCTTGGCCCACCCAAGGCCCACGCACATCGATAACCCTTTTTATTTTCAGCGTCTTTATGCACCCATCGTTCAACAAAAAAACAGTTTTTATCATTTGTGCAGTTTCTCTCCTCATGTGGGCCTTGTACTTGCGCATCAACGCCACACAAGGTGCTGCACCAAACGATCTAGAAACACCCTCTCTCACCACCACCACACAGCCCCCAAGCTCTGAAGCCAGCCCTGAAACGCAAGCGCCCTCATCCGATGTCGTCAAGAAAGACCCTTTCAAGGAATTTTTAGAGGCCAAAGGTCAATCGGCGCAAACCCCTCAGCCAAAGACAGAAACCTCTTTTGTTCCAGGCTCTGACCCCTTCAAAGCCAAACTGGAGGAGCAAAAGAACACGCCCCATTCAGCGGTTTCGCCCTTTAAAAACTAATATTTTTTGAAATGCTCAGTCGGCGCCTTTGCACAAAAAAACGGCCTTCATGAAACAACAACGCTTGGATGGCATCGACCAAAGCACAATGGCGATGCACTGCGTGCGCAGTGTTTCATCGAAAATGACTGGGGAAAGAGGTTCAACTCGACCTCGATGGGTTTTCCAAAAGGTAGGACACGAGCGGCTTCAAGCCTTTGTTGAGGCACTCAGCGGCAAAACCTAAGGGATTGCTTTAAATAAAAATGGTGGGCCGTCAGGGACTTGAACCCCGGACCAAAGGATTCCGATTTGTGTAGCTTTCGCTACTCTCTGGACTATGCCTTCGCCTTGACATGACGTTTTAGGCGGGTGCCGTCTAGTCTCTACACCTTCAAGGTATTTCTACCAAGCTTGGCTCGGCGTTGCCATGGGCTCGAAAAAAAGAGCCTGTAGGGTTCTCCGAATTTGACACCATTCACACAGCGGATTTCTCCATCTGGTGCACAACTGAAAGCCATGAGTCCTCTGCTCTAACCAACTGAGCTAACGGCCCACACAGCGCTATTATGGCAGGACTTTGGAATCTTCTTTTGATGGGTGGAAAAATTTAGTTTTTCGCCACACGCTCAGTCCCTATTGATGACTCAATGCATTGGTGACCAGTTTGGACGTGATGTCCACAATTTGAATCATGCGGTCATAGGGCATCCTGGTCGGGCCAATCACCCCCAAAGTCCCCACCACCTCGCCATTGACGTGGTAATTGGCACTCACAATCGACAACTCCTCAAAGGGCACGACTTGGCTTTCACCGCCAATAAAAATCCTCACCCCAGGCGCTTTGGCGGAGTCGTCAAGGAGTCGCATCAACTGAGCTTTTTGCTCAAAAAGATCGAACGCCCGTCTCAATTGCCCCATGTCACTTGAGAAATCACTGACCGACAAAAGATTTCTCTCGCCTGAGATGACCACATCACCTTGGTCTTGCGCCATGGCGTCGGTGCTCACCTCAACCGCCGCTTTCATGAGCGTTGCAATCTCGCCCCTCAAGCGATCCACCTCGCTCAAGAGTTTTGTTCTGACCTCATCGAGTGCCATGCCTGCAAAATGGGCATTGAGGTAGTTGGAGGTCTCTAAAAGTTGCTGCTGAGAGTAGTCAACCTCTGGAAAAATAACCCTATTTTGCACATCCCCTTCAGGGGTCACAATGATCACCAACAGCCGCTTGTCTGATAATCTTAAAAACTCCAAATGCCTAAAGACCATGCTTCGCCTAGGTGCCATGACGACCCCAACAAAATGCGACAGATCGGACAAAATATGGGCCGCATTGGCGAAGACCTTTTGCGGCTGGTCTGGCGCTAAACTGGGTGCATTGAAGGCATCCCGCTGCACGGTGAGCATGGTATCCACAAACAAGCGGTATCCCTTGGCAGTAGGAATTCGCCCCGAGGACGTGTGTGGGCTCACAATCAGACCCAGATCCTCAAGATCGGCCATGACGTTTCGGATGGTTGCGGGCGAAAGCTCCAAGCCCGAGGCCTTGGACAATGTCCTAGAACCCACGGGTTGTCCGTCGCTGATATAGCGCTCAACCAAGGCTTTTAAGAGTAACTTTGAACGATCATCCATCTTTGTCTTCTGAAGTGGCCATTTTAATGTTTTAATTTGCACATGACTTCAATATTTCAACACATCGCCCTGATTGGCAAACACCAATCAGCCCATGCGCCTGCCTCAACCCCTTCCTCCAAAGAGGTCCTGGAACGCGTGGCACAATTTTTATCGAAAGAGGGGCGTGCTGTCTATATTGAAGCCGATACAGCCAGCAATTGTGGCCTAAAAGACCACCAGATCTTGAATATCCAAGAAATAGGTAAGCGCTGCGACTTGGCCATAGTCGTGGGTGGAGATGGCACCATGCTGGGTTTTGGGAGGCAGTTGGCGCCCTTTGGCGTGCCCTTGATTGGCATCAATCAAGGCCGGCTTGGCTTCATCACGGACATTGCACTCAACAGCATCGAACAAACCCTCACGCCCATGCTACAAGGCGAACACACAGAAGATGGACGCACCTTGCTCCACGCCCAAGTCTGGCGCCAAGATCGTTGCGTCTTTGACACCTTGGCCATGAACGATGTCGTGCTCAATAGAGGCGCCACCTCGGGCATGGTCGAGATCAAAGTGGATGTGGATGGCCACTTTGTGGCCAATCAACGTGCCGATGGGTTGATCATTGCCACCGCCACGGGCTCCACAGCCTACGCGCTGTCTGCCGGTGGGCCTTTGCTCTACCCCTCCTTGCCCGGCCTTTTGATGGTACCCATCGCGCCGCACACGTTCTCCAATCGGCCCATTGTGCTCCCCGAGCACGTGGAAATTGTCATGGAGTTGGTCGCCGGGCGCGATGCCAGCGTCAACTTTGACATGCAGTCCCTGGCCAGCCTCGTCATTGGCGACAAAGTGGTCGTCAAGCGGTCTTCCCTACAAGTCAAATTCTTGCATCCCAAGGGATGGAGCTACTTTGATACCTTAAGAAAAAAATTACATTGGAATGAGGGGCACTCATGAGCCTTGGGCGAATTCACCTTAGAGACTTTGTCATTGTCAAAGAACTAGAAATTGAATTCTCAAATGGTTTCACCGTGCTCACGGGTGAGACCGGTGCGGGTAAATCGATTTTGATTGACGCGTTACAAATCGCTTTTGGCGCGCGTGCTGAACCTGGCTTCATCCGAGAAGGCGCCCATCGCGCAGAAATTTGTGTTGAATTTTCGCCCAAACCCTGGGTCCTTGAGTGGCTCAAAGAACATGGCTTTGAGGACGCGCAAGACTGGTTGATCAAGCGCGTGATTGACACCCAAGGCAAAAGCAAAGCGTGGATCAATGCCAGCCCCGTGTCTGCAACCCAACTCAAAGAACTGGGCGAACAACTGTTGGACATCCATGGTCAGCACGCCTGGCAAAGTCTGACCCGCGCGCATGAGGTCAGGGCACTCTTGGACGCCTACGCAGGTCTGTCGCTGGAGAATTTAAAAACACACTGGTTGCAGTGGCGGGATGCTCAACACCAACTTCAAGAGGCGCTGGCCTCTCAAGCCTCCCAAACGCTGGAGCAAGAACGTCTCTTGTGGCAAATAACAGAGCTTGAAAAGCTCAATCCCCAAGCCTTGGAGTGGCAAGAGTTGAGCGCTCAACACCAACGTTTGTCCAATGCACAAACCCTTTTAGAAAGTGCGACCCTCAGCCTTGCAATCTTGCAAGACGACGACACTGGGGTTCTGGCCCAATTGGGCAAAGCCATCAACACACTCCAAAGCAATGTGCAATTTGAGCCAAGCTTTAAAGACTGGCTGGACGTTTTGAACTCCAGCCTGGCACAAGCGCAAGATGCTTCTCACTCGATCAACTCATGGCTCAAGCATGTTGACTTGGATGCAGCAACGCTTCAAGAAATAGATCAACGCATGTCCCTTTGGATGTCTTTGGCCAGACGTTTCAAAAAGGCACCAGAGGACTTGTCAACGGTGCTGAGCGAGTGGAGAGAACAGTTGCTGCGCTTGAACCAAGCGTTGGACATTGAACGGCTGCAAAACGAGGCCCAATCTAAATGGCTTGCGCTTCAATCCCAAGCCCAGGGGGTCTCCAAGGCGCGCCAAAAAGCGGCGCCCCATTTGGCCAAGGCCATCACAGCGGCCATGCAAGAGTTGGGCATGCAAGGCGGACAATTTGAGGTGTCCCTGACTGAACTCCCGGACCTTGCAAGTTATGGTGCGGAAGAGGTGAATTTCTTGGTCGCAGCGCATGCAGGCAGCACGCCAAAACCCGTGAGCAAAGTGGCCTCGGGTGGCGAGCTCTCGCGCATTGCTTTGGCGATCGCTGTGACCACCTCCAAACTTGGCAGCACACCGACTTTGATCTTCGATGAGGTGGACTCCGGCGTTGGCGGTGCTGTGGCGCACACCGTTGGACGACTGCTGAGACAACTGGGACAAGATCGTCAAGTTTTGGCCGTGACCCACTTGCCCCAAGTCGCCTCCTGTGCAGACCACCACTGGGTGGTGAGCAAAGTCAGGGCGGGACTTGACACCTTCAGCCACGTCAACTGCATAGAAGGCTTAGACCGAACGCAAGAGATCGCCAGAATGCTGGGTGGCGAGAGTGCCACGCAGACCTCGCTTGCTCACGCCACAGAAATGCTCAATCTGAACAACAAGATCGAAGAGACCGTGAGCCCACCAACGCCACCCAAAAGAGAAAAAGCGAGGAAACCCAAGGCGCCATAAAGCGTCTTGACCGCGCACCATCCCCTGTCTTTATTTTCAGACCTTTTTACTCGACTCGCATGAGCACACCGCACGAACATTTGTCTCCCCCAACGCTTGAATTGGTCATGATCACCGGCATGTCTGGCTCAGGAAAATCTGTGGCCTTGAAGGCCTTGGAAGACGCAGGTTACTATTGTGTGGACAATTTACCGCCTGAGTTGCTTTTTGAGTTTGTTCAACTCGAACAAGCCCGTGGCGCCCAAAGAGTGGCGCTCGCCATGGACTCGAGAAGCGCCAACTCCTTGCCCCAGGTGCCCGCTCAAATATTGACCTTAAAGAGCGAGGGGGTTGACATCCGAACTTTGTTTCTGGACACCAAAACGCAAACGTTGATACAACGCTTTTCAGAATCCAGAAGACGTCACCCCCTCTCCAAGACCCGGGATCCACAAGGCGACATTGAAAGAGATTTGAGTGAATCGATTGAATCAGAGCGTGAACTGTTGGCGCCCTTTAGAGATCAAGCGCACATCATCGACACCAGTCAGCTCAAATCCTCACAACTTCAAAGTTACATCAAGTCGCTCGTCTCTGCCCCCCAAGCGCAACTGACCTTGATTTTTGAGTCCTTTGCCTTTAAACGCGGGATTCCTGTGCACGCAGATTATGTGTTTGATGTTCGCATGCTGCCCAACCCTTACTATGACTTGGAGCTCAGAGCCTTGAGTGGCAAAGACCCACAAGTCGCACAATGGCTGCAGTCCCATGAAAACGTTGGCAACATGCTGAATCAACTGCACCAATTCCTATCGAACTGGCTGCCCTGCCTCAACCAAGACCACAGAAGCTACGTGACTGTTGCCATTGGGTGCACAGGCGGGCAACACCGCTCGGTCTTCTTGGTTGAGCAATTGGCCCAGCTGTTTGCCCCCAATTGGGTCACCCTTAAAAGACACCGTGAATTGGACCAGTCGTCTGTGAACTTTTGAAGGACGCGCCTCCATGCGTCATGCAAGCCAGTCCAATTGATCTAAAAAATCCGCCACGGGTTTAGGTCGACCAACGCGCGCCCAATGCGCCATGTCCATCCACTCAAAACCGGCCAAATTCAGGGCGCTGTCCCAAGGCTTTTGAGCCTTCTTCTGGGCACGCAATCGTGCCCCTTGTTCTTTGAACAGGCAAGCAAAGCCATGGATGGACAATGATTGGTGAGTCAACTCGTGTTTGATCACACTCAAAGGCCTCACCACCACATCACGAGGCAAGGCTTGGCGAAGCGTTGTCTCGCTTTCAAACTCCGGAAAGGCGTGCATGCCCGCCCAAATGCCCTCAAGACCACGTTTGGCACCCAACACCTGCGCTTGATCGTTCATGGCGATCAACCAGTAAATGGACTTTTGCGTTCGCTTGATTTTTTTGCTCTTGAAGGGCAGTTCAAGCACTTTATGTTGAGCAAAGGCCACGCAGGTCGACCTCACAGGACAGCGCTCACAAAGCACCCGCTTGGGCGTGCAAACCGTGGCGCCTAAATCCATGATGCCTTGGGTGTAAACAGGCATGTCTGAACCACCGCGAGGCAATAAAGCCTTGGCAAACGCATGCAACATGCGTTGATGTGCGCTTTGAGACAAGTCCCCCCCATAGCCCAAATACCGAGACAAGACCCGCGCAACGTTGCCATCCATGATGGCCTCTTTTTTCTTAAAACAAATGGAGGCAATTGCGGCGCCCGTAGAGGGCCCAATGCCTGGCAAGCCGATCAAGTCTTTGAGCTCGCTTGGGAACGCCCCATTGAAGTCTTGAACCACTCGCTTGGCACAAGCGTGAAGATTTCGTCCCCGGCTGTAATAACCCAAGCCACTCCACAACGACATCACCTCATCTTCATGCGCCTGAGCCAGGTCTTGAACCGTGGGAAAACGGTCCATGAACTTGGTAAAGTAGGCCCGCACAGTGCTCACTTGCGTTTGCTGCAGCATCACCTCTGAGAGCCAAACCGGATACGGATGCAAGTTCTTTTGCCAAGGCAAATCATGGCGCCCGTGTGCGCGTTGCCATTTCACCAAGGTTTTTGCAAAACCCCGTTGTTCAAGCGCGACGACCGGCGTGCTTGAAGGATCAATGCGTTTTATCGCTTTTGGCATACGGGACAATAAAAGGTGGAACGCTGTGCTTGCCGAATCATTTTGATCGGTGTTTGACACTGTTTACAAGGTTTTGTTTGACGATCATAGACCATGGTTTGAAGCTGAAAGTAGCCACTTTGCCCCTCTGCATTTGAGAAATCTTTCAAGCTCGAGCCGCCAAGTTGCACAGCTCGGCTTAAAACTTCACGAATCGCCAAGCGAAGCCTCTCGGCCCGGGGCTTGGATATTTTCTTGGCGCTCAGGGTGGGCCGAATACCGGCCATGAACAAGGCCTCAGATGCATAAATATTGCCCACCCCCACCACGACTTTGCCAGACAACAGCAAAGGTTTGATGGCCATGGTGTGTGCCCTTAAAGCCTTGGAGAAGAAAGGTGCATCGAACCCCTCCTCCAAGGGCTCCACCCCCAAGTGAGCCAAAAGCTTTTGTGCAACCGGGTCGCTCTCAGAGCTCGCATAGACCACTGCACCAAAGCGCCTGGGGTCGTGGAGCCTGAGCGCGCCCAGATCGGTTTGCAACTCAAAGTGATCGTGCGCACCAAGAGGCCCCAAATTTTTAGCAAACCGCAGCGAGCCTGACATCCCCAAATGAAGCATCAAAAGACCCCGGTCCAAATCAATCAAGAGGTATTTGGACCTTCTTCGTACCGCTTTGACCCGCTGGCCAAGCAGGGCCTGCGGATCGCAAGAAAGAGGCCAGCGCAAGGGTTTGCCCATCACCACTTGGGTGATCAAGGCACCTTTGATCTGATCTTTAAAACTCAGTCGAGTCACCTCAACTTCTGGCAATTCAGGCATGGCTAAAATAGGCTTGTAAGTTCAAGCATTATCATTCACGGGCCAAGATTTGTGTTGCGTGTGGGCTCTTTACCCAATGGGCTTGGCGCAAACTTGCGATTTTTCATTTAACATGCGCCATGCTCGTCTTGGACTTGGAGCCCTCAAGCTCTTTCTATCGATTTCGGCCTTTTAAAGCGCGTGCACGCCCAATTCCCATTGAACACCAACATGACCCATGCTGCCCCTTGCCTCAAATTCACGCCACCTGCCGGGTCTGCTTTCATGACTAAAAAAACCTCGTGGACTTGGCTGGCGCTTGTGTTGGTGTCACAACTGTCTTGGGCCCAACCCAAGCCCCCGGCCAACAAAGTCACCAAAACCACCCCTGAGAACGCAAGCAGCAACTCGGCCTTGAGCGCACAGTGGATGTTTGAAATTCTTTTGGGTGAAATCAATGTTCTCCAAGGACAGGCCCCTACCGGATACGCCTTGCTGCTGGATGTGGCGAAGAAATCGGGGGACGAAAAAGCGTTTGAAAGAGCCGTGGAGATTGCCCTGAAGTCTCGCTCTGGAGAGGCCGCTTTGGAGGCGGCCAAGGCTTGGAGAGAGGCCCTACCCAGCTCTCAAGCCGCCAACCAGTATGTGGTTCAAATTTTGATTGCCCTCAATGAATTGAACGAGACCGAACAAGCCTTGGGTCGGCTGCTTTTGATCACCCCAAAAGATGAAAAACTGGACTTGATTCGCTCCATTCCCAGACAGTTCGCCAGAGTCAGCAACAAACCCCTTGCCGCGCAAATCGTTGAGCGCGCACTGGAGAGCTCAAAAGCGATCAAGTCTCTATCGGCCGCGGCTTGGGCCGCGATTGGACACATGCGGCTATTGGCCAGCGACGCAGAAGGGGCCTTTGGCGCCGTCCAAAAGGCCTACCAAATTGATCCCAAGTCGCCCGACCCCATTTGGCTGGCTGTGGGGCTCATGGAGCTCAGGCACATGGAGGCCGAGAATTTTCTTCAGCGCTTTTTCTCACAAAAATCTCCATCCGTCGAGCTTGACCTGCACTTTGCTTACGCCAAAGTGCTGATGCAAAATCAACAACTCAAGGCAGGCATTGCACAACTGCTTGCTCTCACGACCAAATACCGGGATTTCTCCCTTGGGTGGTTGTATTTGGCCAGCGCACAGCTCGAAAGCGAAGCGGTGCTGGACGCCGAAGTGAACTTCAAAAAATTTCTTGAAGTTCAGTCTTCAAAACCGCAAGCCATGGATGAGCGCGAGGCCTCACAAGCTTACTTTGGACTGGCGCAAATCGCCAATCAGCGAGGCGATTTGTCTCAAGCCGAACAGTGGCTTGGCCTCATCACGCAAGGCCCCTCTAAAGTCACCGCTTACGTCCAGCGGGCCTTGATCCTCAATAAAAAGGGCCAAGCTCAAAGTGCCATTGAACTCATCAATGGCTTGCCACAAGAAACGCCTCCTGAGCGCAAAAGCAAGTGGTTGGCTTTGGCGCAGGTTTATAGGGACCAAAAAGAATTGACCAAGACCTTGGAGGTCCTCAAGGAAGCTTTTAAAGAAAATCCCAAAGACGATGACATGGTCTATGAGTTGGCCATGGCTTATGAAAAGCTCAACCTTTTGCAAGAAATGGAGTTGGCACTCAAGGCCATCATCAAAAGAAATCCCACCTACCATGCGGCCTTGAATGCACTGGGCTATTCATGGGCTGACAGGAACATTCGGCTTGAACAAGCGCGAGACTACATTGTCAAAGCCCTCGAATTGGTCCCCGAAGACCCCTTTGTCATGGACAGTTTGGGATGGGTCGAGTTCCGAATGGGGCGGCTCAAAGAATCTTTGGCCATTTTGCAAAAAGCGCACACCCTCAGGCCAGATGCCGACATTGCGGCCCATTTGGGAGAAGTGATGTACACACTTGGACAAAAGGATGACGCGCGTAAACTTTGGCAAACGGCTTTGAGCAAATCGCCCGACAACGAGGTGCTCAAAGAAACCCTCAAACGCCTGGGCATTGGCCTGTGATGGGACTTGAACTTTTGATCGGCAACCGCCTGCCACCCAGCGCAGAATACTTTTGATCGCCCTTTGGCGAAATTTTCTTTCACCATGCCCGCATTCACTGGTCCTTTCTTTTTGATTGCATCGAATAAAAAAAACCCAGCACTGGCGCGTGCGCGCTCGCTGACGTTGATGCTTGGCGTGCTGGCGCTTTCGGCCTGCCAAACACCCAGGTCTTATCTGCCTCAAAGCATGCGGGAGAACACTGCGCCGACAAGCTTGAGGGACCCCGCTTTGCACCTCGAAGGTCGACTGCTCATCGAGATTGAAAGCACCCCAGCCAAAAGAATCAGCACCGCGTTTGAACTGGACGCGGACCCCTTGAGCGGTGAATTGCGCTTGCTTGGCCCTTTGGGGACCACCGCGGC
>CAIOTD010000035.1 GCA_903861115.1 uncultured Burkholderiales bacterium | reverse complement strand
GCTTGCCCACCCACCATGAGTGCACTTGCTGCGTTGGGATTTCTTCCGGCGGCAATGATGCCAAGTACCATTGCGCCAAGCATCAAAGGAGTTTGCTGAGCTTGTTGAGCAAAAAGGCGTGAAATATGCCTTTGAGTGATGTGGCTCAGTTCATGAGCCAAGACAGAGGCGAGTTCATCTCGATTAGAAACGGCTGCAATCAGACCCATATGCACACCCATATATCCACCTGGCAGAGCAAATGCATTGATGCTGGGGTCTTTGATCAGAAATCCTTGCCATGCAAAACGTTGCTCCATTTCCGCGGATAACTCTCCCCTAAGTTTTGCGGCCTCGATCAAGGGCAACCAAATGGACATCAAGTAATCTAAAAGAATTGGATCTTCAATGTAATCGGGGTCTTTGAAAATTTCCTTCATGACCGATTCACCGATATGCCGCTCCTCGCCAAGCGGCATTTCGGAGCCATCCCCAAGACTTGGAAGCCGAGCGTCTTTTCTTGGTGCGACAGGTGTTTGGGCTTGAACAAACACAGCG
Source organism: uncultured Burkholderiales bacterium (assembly GCA_903861115.1). Taxonomy (GTDB): domain Bacteria; phylum Pseudomonadota; class Gammaproteobacteria; order Burkholderiales; family Burkholderiaceae_C; genus Limnohabitans. Next base: position 35,860 of record CAIOTD010000035.1, on the reverse strand, counting down.
CCAGAAATCAACAGGCCGAAAAGAATCTTTAAAAAGTGGGACAAAGGCTTAGGTGACATGGGTGAATAAGTCTGCGCTTGGGCGCTGAAGGTGCTGTCAATTGATTATGATACGTGGTGTACGCCTAAAGGGCAATCAACGAATATTAACTCTATAAATGGAGATGCGATGGACTTTACCCATTTTGACGCCAAAGGCGATGCTCATATGGTTGATGTATCACAAAAACCAATGACCCATCGAGTTGCCTTGGCACAAGGGCGCATTTTGATGGCAAAAAGCACTTTGGATCTGATCAAGCAAGGGCAGGCTAAAAAAGGCGATGTTTTGGGTGTCGCAAGAATTGCAGGTATTCAAGGTGCAAAAAAAACCAGTGATTTAATTCCATTGTGTCACCCCTTGTATTTAACGCGTGTTGCACTGGAGTGGACCTGGGTGGAGGAAGAAGCCGAGAATCTGTTTGGTTTGCAATGTCAGGTCCAGGCTGAAACGGTTGGCTCTACGGGTGTTGAAATGGAGGCCTTAACGGCGGTGCAAGTCGCGTTGTTGACTGTTTATGACATGTGTAAAGCGGTTGATCGCGCAATGGTGATGACGTCTGTTTACCTATTGGAGAAGCAGGGTGGACGATCTGGAAGTTACAAAGCAAATTGATGGCCCATAAAAAAAGCCCTTGATAAATATCAAGGGCTTTTAACAATCCACCATTAAAGGTCAATGCGCATCTGTAGGCGCGTCATCTTGATGTGAGGATTTCTTTTTCAAATAATTACCCAATGCAACAACAAACACTGCACACAATGCGGGGATGGCGTATTGCAACAGGGGTGTAGCATGAACCCAGTCATGAATGGCACTGTCATTGATCACTGCCTCACCGCTGACCCAGCCGATCAAAGCCGCCCCGAGGGTCACAATGATGGGGAAGCGCGACATGAGACTCATCATTACATTGCTACTAAAGACGATCAGGGGAATGCTGATGGCCAAACCCAGGACCAACAAAATCATGGATCCTTTTGCTGCTGCCGCAACGCCAATTACATTGTCTAGACTCATGACCAAATCAGCGATCAAGATGGTAAAGATCGCTGAGCGTAAATTTGAGTGCTCTTTGGCTTCATCTTCGTCGCCATCATCGTCTTCAGCAAGCAGCTGGACGCCGATCCATAAAAGAAGCAATCCACCAATGATTTGCAAGAATGGCAGTTCTAGCAATTTCGCAGCGACGACGGTCAATAAAATCCTTAAAACCACAGCGGCGCCTGATCCCCAGAGGATTGCGAGTTTTCTTTCCCTCGGTGGCAAAGTTCGTGCGGCCAAGGCAATAACAACCGCGTTGTCGCCTGATAAAAGGATGTTGATCAAAATGATGTTGAACAACCCGATCCAAAAGTCTGCAGTTTGTAGGAATTCCATATGAATGGCTGTTGGTTAGATGGTTTGAAGAACGAGAAAGAAGAAAAACGGATGGCTCGAAAACTCAACTGTAAAAGTTAAACGTTCGAGTCAATCAGCGTTATCAGAGCATGGCTTTGAGCAATTTTGCCATTTCTGAGGGGTTCCGTGTCACCTTGAAGCCACACGCCTCCATGATGGAGAGTTTGGCATCTGCGGTATCGTCCCCGCCCGAAATCAAGGCGCCAGCATGTCCCATGCGTTTGCCCGCAGGAGCTGTAACGCCTGCAATAAAGCCAACAATTGGTTTTTTCATATTGGCTTTGCACCAACGTGCCGCCTCAGCTTCATCGGGGCCACCAATTTCACCAATCATGATGACGGCGTCGGTATCGGGGTCATCGTTGAACGCTTTCATGACATCAATGTGCTTTAAGCCATTGATGGGGTCGCCGCCAATGCCAACAGCACTGGATTGACCCAGTCCAATTTCAGTCAGTTGAGCAACCGCTTCATAGGTCAGTGTACCGGAACGTGAAACAACGCCGATGCGGCCTTTTCTGTGAATATGTCCGGGCATGATGCCGATTTTGATCTCATCTGGCGTGATGAGACCTGGGCAATTGGGGCCAAGAAGCAAGGTTTTCTTGCCGCCAGCCGCTTCTTTGGCTTTCATTTTGTTTCTGACTTCAAGCATGTCTCTGACGGGAATGCCTTCGGTGATACAAATTGCAAAGTCCAAATCCGCCTCGATGGCCTCCCAAATGGCGGCGGCTGCACCCGCTGGAGGCACGTAAATCACAGAAACGGTCGCACCCGTTTCATGAGCTGCTTCCTTGACGGAGCCAAAAATTGGGATGTCAAAAATCTTTTCCCCGGCCTTTTTTGGATTGACGCCAGCGACAAAGCATTGTTTACCATTGGCGTATTCTTGGCACTTTTCAGTATGGAATTGACCGGTTTTACCGGTAATGCCTTGGGTGATAACTTTGGTATTTTTGTTGATATAGATAGACATGTTGAAATCCTTGAGGCTTATTTCAATGCGGCGACGACTTTTTGAGCCGCTTCAGCCATGGTGTCAGCACTGATGATGGGAAGACCAGATTCAGCAAGCATTTTCTTGCCCAGCTCTTCGTTTGTCCCTTTCATGCGTACGACCAAAGGAACACTCAGGTTGACGGCCTTGCAAGCGGTGATCACACCGGTTGCGATGGTATCGCAACGCATGATGCCGCCGAAAATATTGACCAAAATCGCTTTGACTTTGGGGTTTTTAAGCATGATCTTAAAGGCTTCAGTGACTTTTTCAGGCGTTGCGCCTCCACCAACGTCAAGGAAGTTGGCGGGCTCTGCACCAAAAAGTTTAATGGTGTCCATGGTGGCCATGGCCAGACCTGCGCCATTGACCAAGCACCCAATGTTGCCGTCAAGGCTGATGTAGGCGAGATCAAACTTACTCGCCTCAATTTCAGCGGGATCCTCTTCATCGAGGTCTCTATAGGCTACGATTTCTGGGTGTCTAAACAATGCATTTGGATCAAAGTTGAATTTGGCATCCAACGCTTTGATGTGGCCATTTCCCTCAAGAATCAATGGGTTGATCTCAGCCAAAGAGCAATCGGTGTCCATATAGGCTTTGTACAAACCCTTCATCACTTGAACGGCTTCTGCTTGGGATGCCTCTGGAACACCGATGCCGCGTGCCAACTCCTGAGCTTGCGCGTCCAGCAGCCCAGTCAAGGGGTCGACAAAGACTTTGATGATTTTCTCTGGGGTAGCGTGGGCGACTTCTTCGATGTCCATGCCGCCTTCAGAAGAGGCCATGAGGGCAATCTTTTGTGACGCGCGATCGGTCACAACAGAGACGTAGTATTCTTTTTTGATGTCCGCGCCTTCTTCAATCAAGAGTCGACGTACTTTTTGTCCAAGGGGGCCTGTCTGATGGGTGACAAGTTGCATGCCCAAAATTTCGCCAGCCAGTTGCTTGACTTCCTCGATAGAGCGAGCCAATTTGACGCCACCGCCTTTGCCGCGACCACCCGCATGAATTTGAGCTTTAACGACCCAAACCGGACCGCCAAGCTTTTGAGCGGCTTCAACAGCCTCTTGTACCGTAAAAGCTGGAATTCCTCTTGGAACGGGCACGCCAAACTGACGCAAAATTTCTTTGCCTTGGTATTCGTGAATTTTCATGTTGTTCTCTTAATTCGAAGGAGGGGGAAATAGAGCCAAACGGGCCTCAAATGGAGAAAAAAGGGGTCAACGATTGGATCTAAACTTTACCGCCTCGAAATGTATCATGTTCGGATGCATTAGTCTTCCCTTTTGCTTACAATTGGATTAAATATACAGTTAACCCCTCGCTATTGTAGACTTATTCATGCATAAAATTTTCATTGACGGAGAGGCCGGCACCACAGGGCTACAGATTAAAAGCCAGCTCGAATCCATTCCTGGACTGGAGATCTTGTCGATCGCTGCGGCTGAGCGCAAGGATCCTCAGGTCAAATTGCGGCTCATGGAGAACGCTGATTTGGTCATTTTGTGCTTGCATGATGATGCGGCAAGACAATCTGTCGCCCTCATCGATGAAATAACCGGCAAAAAACCGAAAATCATTGATGCTTCAACTGCGCATCGCACGCACACAGATTGGGTTTACGGTTTTCCTGAGCTGGATTTGGGTCAAGAGGCAAAGATTCGATCTGCTCAAAAAGTTGCCAATCCTGGATGCTACGCCACGGGCGCCATTGCTTTGCTTCGCCCATTGATGAACGCGGGACTCTTGCCGCAGGACTTGCCGTTGAGTTTGCCAAGTGTGAGTGGTTACTCAGGGGGTGGGAAAAGCATGATCGAGGACTATGAGGGCGGACGAGCGCCATTGATGGACTTTTACGCTTTGGGCTTGGAGCACAAGCATATTCCAGAAATCATGACCTACGCTGGCCTCAGTAAGCGTCCCTTGTTTGTTCCCTCAGTGGGGAACTTCAGGCAAGGCATGGTTGTTCAATTGCCACTTCATTTGGAGCAGTTGCCACAAGGGGTGACGCCTGAGAGGATTCGTCAAGCATTTTTAAGTCACTACAATGCCATTAAGAACAGTTTTGTAACTGTATTGCCAAAGCAGGCCAACTTGCATTTTGATGCAACCGCTCTCAACAACAGCAATCGATTAGAGATCGCTGTTTTCGACAACGTTGAAAAAGGCCATTTGGTTTTGATGGCCCGACTGGACAATTTAGGCAAAGGCGCCAGCGGCGCTGCCGTTCAAAATTTACATTTGATGTTGGATTTAGAGCCTCTTAAGCCTTGAATCTTCAAGGGTTGAGCGTCTCTTGCGCGCGGTGGTCTTGTTCAGCGGCCTCATCCTTGAACTCGGCGTAGACCATTTTGAGCACTGCCATTGAAAATCCGCGCGTGAGCATGAATCGCATTTGTTGATCTGTCTCTTTGGGGTTGTTTGGCAAGGCGCCAAATTTTCTGAGCCAAAGCGCTTTGGCCCGGGCGAGCTCAGTGGTTTTTAAATCTTCCATGACGCCCTGAGCAATATCCAATGGGACGCCCTTTTGTTTCATTTCTGCTTGAATGCGTCGGGCACCCAGTTTAGATTCTTTGCGCGAGGCAATCGACAAGGCGTTGCGTTTTTCGTTCAAGAAATCCTTGAGTTCCAGCTCATTCAAAACCCTTTCAAGTTCACCCTCCTCGGTTTCGTATGGGGTGAGTTTTTTGAGGAGTTCTTGTCTTGAGTACTCTCTTTGTGACAAGGCACGCAAAGCGCGGGACTTCAAACTCAGGAGTGGAAAATTTCTGTGCTGACGGTTAAACATGGCGTGCAATCATGAGGGCCAACACTCGACAAAAGGCGTGTTGTCGAGTGTTGGTAAGTGGATAAGACGATGAAGTTGTTGTAGGTGGTGTGTGGCAAAGGTACGGTCTTTTCATATTGCAAAGAGGCATGTCTTTGAGGGCTTTTTAGTCCCCTTTGGTTGCTGCGTCGCTCACCGGCGTACTCAAGGCCAGGGGGACAGCTGGAATGCCAAGGGATTCGCGCACCTTGTTTTCAATTTCGTGGGCCAGCGCTGGGTTTTCACGCAAAAATTCACGAGAGTTGTCGCGGCCTTGCCCAATTTTCTCGCCGTTGTAGGCGTACCAAGCACCTGATTTATCAATCACGCGAGCGGTCACGCCCAAGTCAATGACCTCGCCATGTCGAGAGATGCCTTCACCAAATAAAATATCAAATTCAGCTGTTTTGAAGGGTGGGGCGACTTTGTTTTTGACGACTTTGACCTTTGTTTCGTTGCCAATGGCTTCTTCACCCTTTTTGATGGTCCCGGTGCGACGAATATCAAGGCGCACAGACGCATAGAATTTCAGTGCATTGCCACCCGTTGTGGTTTCGGGGGAGCCAAACATCACACCAATTTTCATGCGAATTTGATTGATGAAAATGACCATGCAGTTGGTTTTTTTGATGGTTGCGGTCAATTTGCGCAGTGCTTGGCTCATGAGTCTTGCTTGCAGGCCGGGTAAGGAGTCACCCATGTCGCCTTCAAGTTCGGCTTTTGGCGTTAAGGCGGCAACAGAGTCGATGACGATGAGGTCAACAGCGCCTGAACGCACCAAACTGTCAACGATCTCAAGTGCTTGCTCGCCCGTGTCGGGTTGCGAAATCAAAAGGTCTTGTAAGTTCACGCCCAATTTTTGGGCATATTGGATGTCCAAAGCGTGCTCGGCGTCAACAAATGCGCATGTGCCATTTTGTTTTTGCATTTCTGCGATCACCTGAAGTGTCAACGTGGTTTTTCCAGAGGACTCAGGGCCATAAATCTCAATGACCCTTCCTCTTGGCAGTCCGCCAACCCCCAAAGCGATGTCCAGTCCCAGGGACCCAGTCGATACCACTTGAATGTCTTCAATGACCTCTCCTTCGCCCAAGCGCATGATGGTACCTTTGCCAAATTGTTTCTCAATTTGCGCAAGTGCGGCTTGAAGGGCTTTGTTTTTTTCTGTCGTTGCTGCGAGGCCTTTGACGGGTGCGTCCATGAAAAATCCTTTAAAATCAGTAAGTTAAGTTTTCAGTAATTGAAGCCACCCAAAACAACTGGATGCTTAACCAGTAATTTATCGCAAGAGGCACTTCTTGTAAATAGGAATTTTAGTCAGTTTACTTGACTAAATGCTATCATCGCCACCATGCGCAAGACAACACACAAAACCAGCAGTTTTCCCGATTGGAGGCAAAACCATTTGGGTCGCTTGTTGGGTCAAGCGATGAGGCGGTTTGATGAACGTGTTTTTAACTTGATGTCACACGATGTACGTGTGCCCCTGGCCTTGTCGAATCTGGCAAGCAGAGGACAAGTCAGTGCTGCACACATTCACATGACAAGGCATTTGCCGCTCGAGGGTGCGCAATTAACGCAGCTGGCACAAAGTGCAGGCATGACCAAGCAAGCCATGGCGGAATTGGTCGATCAATGCGAGGCATGGGGCTTGATTTCAAAAGAGCCTGACGCAAGCGATAAAAGAGCAAAAAGCATCCGTTTTACAGAGTTGGGCATGGCCTGGTTAAAGGCGTTTGAGCTGGCGGTCAATCAAGCCGAACAAGAGTTCAAAACAGAGGTGGGTGTGGACGTTGCGACCGTGATCAGCTTGGGGTTGGAGGTTTATGCAGATTCTCAACGCGATTTACCGAATGGGTTCTAAAATGGGAACTGTTCAAATCTTTGGAGGTCCTCGTTGTGCGAATTCTGATAGCAGAAGATGACCAAGTCTTGGCGGATGGATTGTTGCGCAGTTTGCGCTCATCGGGCGCGGTGGTGGATCATGTGGGCAATGGCAGTGAAGCCGACGCGGTGCTGACCAGCACCGACGAGTTTGACTTGTTGATTCTTGACTTGGGTTTGCCAAAGCTGCATGGTTTAGAGGTGTTGAAGAGACTGCGCGCAAGAGGGAGCACCTGCCCGGTTCTTATTTTGACGGCAGCCGACTCCATAGAGGAGAGGGTCAAAGGCTTGGATTATGGCGCCGATGATTACATGGCCAAACCATTCTCATTGCAAGAGCTTGAAGCAAGGGTCAGGGCGTTGATTCGTCGAGGCATGGGGGGCAACAGCGCGCTGATCAAACACGGACCAATGGTTTACGATCAAGCCGGCCGAGTGGCCACGATTGATGGCAAGATGGTCGATTTGTCGGCCAGAGAGTTGGGCTTATTGGAAGTTTTGTTGCAAAGAACGGGGCGCTTGGTCAGCAAAGATCAACTCGTGGAGCGCTTGTGTGAGTGGGGCGAGGAGGTCAGCAACAATGCCATCGAAGTGTATATCCATCGGTTGAGAAAAAAAATCGAAAAAGACCCCATCAGAATCGTGACGGTCAGGGGTTTGGGCTATTGCTTAGAAAAGATAGTGAATCCTTGAAAAATGGTTTTAAATTCAATGCCGATTCAATTGAGGGGCCGCTCAGTGCGGCTTTCAAGTGATCCATCGTGAAAATATTCCAGCGAGAACAACCCTCGTTGTTTGGAGGCATATTAGACTGGATGCTGATACCCTTGTTGCTGCTTTGGCCGATCAGCCTAGCGCTCATGTGGTTGGTCGCAGTAGGGGTTGCAAATAAGCCTTACGATCGTGGGCTTGAGTATCAAATTCATGCCATAGAGAGCCTCATCGAGGATCAAAAAAAGTCAGTCGACCAGCGCTTGAGGGCGGTGGCGCAGATGTTGAACAAGTCAGATGACACAGCTCGCTTGTTCTATCAATTGCGCTCCTATTCTGGCGCCTTGATTGCGGGCGACGTGGACTTGCCCACACCGCAAGATGATGATGCATTCTTAAAATCAGAAATCAGATTTCGCGACGAGCAGTACAAAGGTCAAAAGGTGAGAGTCGCTCACCTGTGGTTCAAAGCCAATTTAGAAAAACCGCTCAAGTCTGAAGTGGACTCGCCTATCAATGCGACGTATTTATTGCAGGTGACCGAGTCTTATGAGAAAAGAGGTCTCCTCGCTCAAGAAATCGTTAAAGGGGTGATGCTGCCGCAATTGGCGATTTTGCCTCTTGCCATCTTGGTGCTATGGATTGCTTTGGCTAGAGGGCTTCAGCCCTTGCGGCGACTAGAGGAGCACATCAGACAAAGAAGGCCCGATGATCTAAGTCCATTGGATGACAGAGTCATGCCTTTGGAGGTGACGCCACTGGTGGCCTCAATCAATGAATTGTTGTCCAGGCTCAAGAGTTCCATTGAGACCAAAAAGAGATTCTTGGCCGATGCAGCGCATCAGTTGAAAACACCCCTGGCTGGGCTTCGAATGCAGTCAGAGTTGGCACAAACAGAGAGCCTGTCCAATACGGAGCTCAAACACACGTTGCGATTGATCGGTTTATCAAGTGTGAGAGCAACCCGCGTGGTCAATCAATTGCTCTCTTTGGCGCGTGCGGAGGTCGGTGCACAATCAATGACCAAAGTGAGTTGTGACTTGGGCGAGTTGGTTGAGGAAGTTTTGCAAGAGACGTGGCAGATGGCTTCGCAAAAGTACTTGGACTTGGGTTATGAGGCCGTGGGTTTTGAGCGAGGATCCTCAAAGCTGGATCTCAATCCCATTTTGATCAAGGAGCTGATCCGCAATTTATTAGAAAACGCAATCAATTACACGCCCTCCGATCCCATCAACCCAGGGGTGATCAACTTAAGCATCTATCGCGACAATGAAAACGAGAAGTTGATTTTGGTCATAGAGGATTCCGGCCCTGGTATTTCTGATGCTGAAAAAGAGCTGGTCATGCAGCCTTTTTATAGAAATCTTGGTGTGGCGAGCCAAGTCGACGGTTCAGGACTTGGGCTCTCCATTGTCAAAGAAATTGCAGATCAGCACCAAGCACTGGTGTACTTAGAGGACGCGCAAAGCGATTGGCCTGAGACGCAGGTGCCGACCAAGCGCAGCGCAAGGCAAGCGACAAGCAAGCTCAATGGCTTGAGAGTGAGGGTGGTGTTTCAAGGTCGCGAAAAGCAGCCGTGAGGTTCAAGACAGTGACCCTGAGCATGGGTCAACGTGCATGAGCCGAGTGCACGTGGGTCATGTTTTTGCCGCCAAAGGACGAACACTCACTTCAAGGCTATTGATGGTGCGAGTGTCCTCTCCTTGTAAGAGCATCAACTCCCCAAGATGGTTTGTGCCAAGGCACAGGCCTGTCGAGCCGTCACTTAAATGAATCGGTTGATGGATCAGCGCGTCCAGGCCGTCAAAAACCGGTTTGAAAGGTAAAAACCCCTCGGCTTCAAAGCACTTGAGAGTGAACCACAGTTTGTTCGCCATTTCTATGACAATGTCTAGGCCACTCAAAGTGGAGCCAAGGGCCCAAAGGCCCATGGGTGCAATGGAGACGCTTTCAGGGCGCATGTTGGGTGTATTGAGATTGACGCCAACGCCAATCACGCAGTAACGCGCTTGGCTAGTCGCCTCGCAGGGCGACGAGCTCGGGTTAATGGTCTCGATCAAAATACCAGCCAATTTACGGTGACCCTCAACCGTATGCACCCAAACATCGTTTGGCCATTTCAGTTGTAAACCAAGGTGTTGGTGGGGATCCATGGTCTTTGCCAAGTCGATGCCAACGCAAGGTGAGAGGCCTAGCCAGTTGTCAGGGTTGAGCATCAGACCCATTGAAAAAGTCAAAGAGTCACTGGGATGAGAAGACCAATGGTTGCCCCTGCGTCCTCGGCCTTGAGTTTGTTCCAGCGACAGCAGGATTTTTGGGGCAGTGAGGCCAAGCTTTGCTTGCCGCATGAGCTCTGAGGAGGTGGAATCAATCGTTTGCAATACCTCGACGTCCCAAGGCAGCTCGAGACGACGCATCGCTTCATCAAGAAGTGTTTGCAATTGTTGGACGGTGCTCACGATGAATACATTTAAGTGGAATTGTTGTAATTTGGATAAATTAGAGCGAAATTAAAGTGCGGGTCATCGACTGCAATGGCGCTTGCACGGGCTCAAAACGGAATCATCGCTTGCCACGTTTGGGAGCTAAAAGGGTGCCACGGCATTTTTTAGCGCCGCACCAACAGGGGTATTCGGCCTTGAGTTTGGGCGTGTAACGCTCATCAATGATGAGCCCGTAATCGTAATTGAGCTCTTCTCCTGCCTTGATGTTCTTGATGGACTTGATGAACACGTGCTCGCCAATCTCATCAGCTTCGCAATTGGGGTTGCAAGAGTGGTTGATCCATCGGGCGCTGTTGCCATTGACGCCACCATCAATGACATGGTCTTCATTGATGTGAAAGTAAAACGTATGGTTGGGCTCGAGGGGATTGTGTGGGTGACGATCTTGGGCTTCTTGCCAGGTAATCACGTCGCCCTTGTATTCAATGATGACCTCACCTTTAGGAATGTCCATGAGCGCAAAGACGCCCTTGCCGTGTACGCCCGAGCGTCTGGTTTGGATGCGATTTGAAGATTTTTTGGAGTTGGGTGATGTAGACAACTGAGGTGCTCGATTCAAAAAAAGATGGTATTGTTGTTAAATGTAGACTTTTACAAACAGACAATTTTAGAGGCATTAGGCGCAAACGCTTAAAAAAACGGCACAATGCGTGGCATGAAGGAATCGAATTGAATGAGTAAAACACTGGTCATTGCTGAAAAACCCTCGGTTGCACAAGATATTGTGCGCGCTTTAACGACCTCAAAGGGGAAGTTCGAAAAGTTCGATGATTATTTCGAATCGGATGCTTTTGTGGTGACTTCGGCTGTGGGCCATTTGTTGGAAATCAAGGCGCCTGAGGAGTTTGAGGTCAAGCGGGGCAAGTGGAGTTTTGCGCATTTGCCTGTTATTCCTCCACATTTTGACTTAAAACCGGTTGATCGCACCAAATCGAGATTGAGTGCGGTGGTGAAACTGGTGAAGCGAAAAGATATCACAAGTTTGGTCAATGCCTGTGACGCGGGACGTGAAGGCGAGTTGATTTTTAGATTGATCGAGCAATTTGCAACCACCAAGAAGGATGCAAAAAAGCCCGTGAAACGCCTATGGCTTCAGTCGATGACGCCGCAGGCCATTCGAGACGGCTTTGACAGCTTGCGCTCAGAGCAACAAATGCAAGGTTTGGCGGACGCCGCGAGAAGTCGATCTGAAGCGGACTGGTTGGTTGGCATCAATGGAACTCGAGCCTTTACGGCCTTTAACTCTAGGGATGGCGGGTTTTTTCTGACCACCGTTGGACGCGTCCAAACACCCACCCTCTCAGTGGTGGTGGAGCGTGAAGAGCAAATTCGAAAATTTATTAGTCGAGACTTTTGGGAAATTCACGCCAATTTTGAAGTTCAAGCGGGGCAATATCTTGCCAAGTGGATCAATCCAAGTCATAAAAAAGACGAAAATGATTCTGAGAAAAAGGACAGCCGGGTTTGGTCTGAGTTAGAGGCCAAAGAGATCGCGCAAGCCGTTGCTCTGCAAAAAGGTGAAGTCCACGATGAAAGTCGGCCCACCACGCAAGCAGCGCCTGCCTTGTTTGACCTGACCTCTTTGCAAAGAGAGGCCAACGGCCGATTCGGTTATTCCGCCAAGACAACGCTCTCTTTGGCTCAAAGTTTGTATGAGCGCCACAAAGCACTGACTTATCCAAGAACAGATTCAAAGCATTTGCCGGAAGATTATTTGCCGACCGTTTTGCAAACATTCAGCATGATTGCAGAAAGCTCAATGAAGCATTTGTCGCCATTTGCCGCCTCTGCACTGAAGAACAAATACATCAAGCCTTCAAAACGTGTCTTTGATAACTCAAAGGTCAGCGATCACTTTGCGATCATTCCAACTTTAGAAGAGCCCAAGGGGTTGTCCGAGGCCGAACAAAAAATCTATGACTTGGTTGTGAAAAGGTTCATGGCCATCTTTTTCCCATCGGCTGAATTTTTGGTCACCACTCGAATCACAAAGGTGAGTGCCAAGGAACAAATACATCATTTCAAGACCGACGGCAAAGTCATGGTCAATCCAGGGTGGATGACCATTTACGGCAAGGAAGTCACGCAAGAGGATGACAGCGACAAGACGCTGGTGAAGGTCAATCCTGGAGAAAAAGCGTCAGTGGTTCAAGCCGATCCCAAGGCCTTAAAAACCAGGCCACCTGCCCGCTACACCGAGGCGACCTTATTGGGGGCCATGGAAGGGGCAGGCAAGTTGGTCGAGGACGATGAGTTAAGGGAGGCCATGCAAGAAAAGGGTTTGGGCACGCCTGCGACTCGAGCGGCCATCATTGAGGGATTGCTCAATGAGAAGTACATCATTCGCGACGCCCGAGAATTGATCCCAATGGCCAAGGCGTTCCAATTGATGACCTTGCTCAGAGGCTTGGGCATCGAAGAGCTGAGCAAGCCTGAATTGACGGGTGAGTGGGAGCATAAATTGTCCTTGATCGAGCAAGGCAAGTTGAGCAGAGCGTCTTTCATGAAAGACATTGCGCTGATGACGGAGCACATTGTCAAAAAGGCCAAAGAGTACGACAGGGACACGGTCCCTGGCGACTATGTGACGCTCAAAACGCCATGTCCAAAATGTGGCGGACAGGTCAAGGAAAATTATCGCCGCTACACTTGTCAAGGCGTCGATGGACAAAGTGCGGGTTGTGGGTTTTCTTTCGGCAAGACGCCTGCGGGAAGAGCCTTTGAGCTGTCTGAGGTTGAGGGGTTTTTAGAGCATAAAAAAATCGGACCGCTCGATGGATTTAGGTCAAAAGCGGGATGGCCATTCGCCGCCGAAATCATGCTCAAATTCAACGAAGAAGAGGACAATTGGAAGCTCGAGTTCGATTTTGGTGACGACAAGAATGAAGACAGTGGCGAGCTGCATGATTTTTCTGGCCAAAACGCATTGGGCTTGTGCCCTGCGTGTGGGGGAAAGGTGTTTGAATTGGGCGCTCAATATGTCTGTGAAAAAGCCGTTCCAACGCTAGAGCAAGCAGCGAGCACTTGTAAATTCAAAACCGGCAAAATGGTGCTTCAGCAGCCCATCGAATTGGAGCAAATTCAAAAGCTTTTAGCAACAGGAAAGACCGACTTGTTGGATAAATTTGTATCCATGAGAACCAGACGGTCTTTCAAGGCCTTCTTGGCTTGGGACGCAGAAGCGCAGAAGGTGTCTTTTCAGTTTGAGGAGCGTGCAAGCAAGTACCCCGCTCGAAAGACTTCTGCCTTTGCCAAGAAAACTGCAGCGAAAACAACGGCTGCGAAAAAAGCTGGGGCCAAAGCGGCCAAGACCGTTGCCAAAAAAACCCCTGCCGCACCCAGAAAGGTCACTGCCAATCTCACGCCAAGCGCACAACTCGCTCAAGTGATTGGGCAAGAGATGGTCGCTCGGACCCAAGCGGTTAAGAAATTGTGGGACTACATCAAAGAGGCGGGACTGCAAGACCCCAAGGACAAACGAGCCATACTTTGCGATGCCAAGTTAAAAGCAATTTTTTCTAAAGACCAAGTCACCATGTTTGAAATCACGGGTTTGTTGAGCCCGCACTTAAAAAAATCGACCTGAAACGTGTTGGGCGAAAAAAAAGCCTCTGGCCGTCATGCAAAGACGAGAGGCTTTTTCCAAGCGGCGTGTTTCACGAGGCCTTTAAATGGGCCCACAATTTAGCCGGTGTGACAGGCATTTGAAGGCTTTGCGTTTTATCTTTAAAGCCATTTCTTGCCAGTGCGTCCGCTACAGCATTGATCACAGAGGGTGTTGCCCCGATGGTGCCAAGCTCGCCCACGCCTTTGACCCCAAGCACATTGTTTTTACTTGGGATACTCTGGTCCATCTGCGTTGTAAAAAACTCGGGCATGATGTCGGCGTGAGGAATCGCGTAATCCATCAAACTGCCCGTCAAGGGCTGTCCAGTTTCCCGGTCGTAGACCACTTGCTCACAAAGTGCTTGACCAATGCCTTGGACGGCTCCGCCATCGAGTTGTCCGCGAACGATCAAGGGATTGACCACCCGCCCGACATCGTTCATCGAAGCGTATTTTGCGAGCTCGACAACACCCGTTTGAGGGTCAATTTCGATTTCTGAAATATGACACGCATTGGGCCACGTGGGCCCATTGGCTGCCGTTGTAGAGTCCAATTCGATGCGGCCTTGGGGCTCCTTGCCCGCCAAGGCTGCCAAGGTGATCGATAAATCTGTGCCTTTGACTTTAAAGAGGCCGCTTTCATAAAGCAAGTCATCGGGTGAGCTTTCAAGGGACTGTGCGGCCAACTCTTTGGCGCGTTCCAGCGCTTGTTTGGCGCCGACAGAGACCGCTGATCCACCCGTGAACAAGGAGCGCGATCCAACAGAACCGAACCCATTTCCGCGGTCCGTGTCTCCAAGAACGACCCTGACCTTTGACATCTCGACACCAAAGACATCCACCACCAGTTGCGCCAACGAGGTGGCAATCCCTTGGCCCATGGCGTTGACGGCAGAGAACACTTCAATGACGCCATCGGCCAAAATTCGCACATTGACCTTTTCTTCTAAAGCATTGCCGCCTGTCCACTCCAAGAAGGTCGACACCCCAAGGCCACGCCAACGGCCTTTGGCCTTGGAGGCGGCTTCGCGTGCGGAAAATCCATCCCAATCGGCTAAAAGGAGGGCTTGATTCATGATGGCTTCAAAATGCCCCGTGTCATAGGTTTGACCCATGGCGTTCTTGTAGGGCATTTGCTGGGGTTTGATGAAATTTTGACGTCGCAATTGAATGCGGTCAATCCCGCACACCCGCGCTGCCTCGTCCATCAATCGTTCGATGTTAAAAATGGCTTCAGGGCGACCTGCACCTCGGTAGGCCCCTGTGGGTGAGGTGTTGGTCATCACGGCTTTGAAGTAAAAATCAATCAAACCAATGTCGTAGACGCTTGTTTGCACCCAAGGACCAATGAGCAGTTGAATGGCCACCCCAGTCATGCCGGGGTAAGCGCCAACATTGGCCAAATTGTGAACCTTCAGGGCCAATATTTTGCCCTCCTTGTTCAGCGCCATGGCGCAGTGGCTCTCTATGTCTCTTCCGTGTGAGCTGGATAAAAAGTCTTCCCCCCGTTCAGCTTGCCATTTAACGGGCTTTTGAAGGTGGTGAGCACAATAGGCCACAGCGAGATCTTCAGGGTAAGCGCCTGTTTTCATGCCAAAGCCACCGCCCACGTCACCGACAACCACGCGAACATTCTCAGCGGGAATGCCAAAGAGATCAGAAATTGCACCTCTGACGGCAGAGGGCATTTGAGAGCTGATGCGAACCGTCAGGCGACCCTCTTGAACATGGGCTTGCACGCTTCTGGGCTCTAAGGTGAGAGCGATGAGCCGTTGGTGATCAATTTTGAGCTCAACCACATGCTCAGCGGATGCAAAGACCTGCGCAACCTTGTCTGCATCGCCATACTTGGTTTCTGCCACGATGTTGTCTGGGACATCGGCCAACAGGGGCGCTGTAGGACTCAAGGCGTCTTCAAGGGTCACCGCTGCAGGGAGTTCTTTGTACGAGACCATCACCGCTTCAGCAGCGTTTTTGGCGTGAAAGACGGAGTCGGCAACGACGGCGGCAACAATTTCCCCAACAAAGCGAACTCTGTTGGTGGCCAAAATGGTTCTGGTGGCCGAAGCAATTGCCGAGCCGTCGGCTCTTTTGAAGTTGACAGGCTTGGCCAAGGGTTTGACACCCGCTGCCTCAAGCATGGCACCCGTCAACACCAATTGAACACCGGGCATGTTTTGCGCTGCCGAGGTGTCGATGGACTCAATGATGGCGTGGGCCTGTGGTGAGCGAACAAACGCCAAGTGCAGTTGGGCGTCATGGTAAATATCGTCAGCAAATTGACCGTCACCTTTGAGAAGATGTTCGTCTTCGAGTCGCTCAACGGCTTGACCGCTACCAAATTTCAGAATTGTTGGATCCACAAAATACCTCAAAAGTAAGGAGTTGTTGTCTATAAAGGTTTGTATTATGAACCCTTTTGCCCTGGATGCAGCGGGTCATTTTGAATGTGTACAAGGGGGCGCGGTGGAAAAAGGAGGCGGCCGTGTTCAACGCCTAAAGATACACGCTGGGGTCGGTAAAGATCATGTCTAAGCCAAAGCGCTGCCCTTTCAGATGATCTTCCATGCATTGAAGCAACAAGGGGCTTCTGTGCAGGTGAGCACTGGAGCGAATTTCATCAGGGCTTAGCCATAGACTTCTGACAATGCCCTTGTCCAAGGCTTGATGGGGGTGAAAGTCGCCCAGTTCGCCTGCGAAAGCGAAACGCAAATAGGTGACATCTTCAAGCCTTGAATCCGATGGGTGAATTCTTTGAAATCGACTTAAATACATGCCAATGAGGTGAGTGGGTTTAAAGTCATGCGCACACTCTTCCAAAGCTTCTCTTGCGCAGGCCTCAATGGGGGACTCGCCAGGGTCTAAATGGCCGGCGGGGTTGTTCAACCTAAGCCCCTCGGGCGTGTGCTCCTCAATCAGCAGAAATTGGCCGTTTTTCTCAATAATGGCGGCAACGGTAACGCTGGGCTTCCACCGTTCTGAGCCCGAAATCGGTGGCGACGGCATGTTTAAAGGTGTCATGGGTGTCAAAATCCAAACAAAGAGAAGTGCAGTTGCACAAGACTTGAACCATTCTAATGGTATAAAAAGTGCCTAAGACCGACACGGGTTCAAGGAAAACGTTGATCAGAAAAGAGAAAATGTATTTAGAATCGGTCCAGGGCTTTGGGTTTTTGATTAAAAAACCAATTTAAAAAAAGCACACCAGTTGGTTTTAAGGGGCAAAGATGACGGTGTCCTTGAAAAGCCGTGCCCTTTTTGCTTTCTTGGAGTTTGTTCATGAACATTGGTGTTCCACTTGAGTCTTTTGCTGGGGAAACACGCGTCGCAGCGACGCCTGAGACGGTAAAGAAGTACACGGCCCAAGGGCACACCGTGCATGTTCAGTCCGGTGCGGGTTCAAGGGCAAGCATCCCCGATGAAGCCTACCGCTTGGCGGGCGCCGTGATCTCAGATGAACTGGGTGCATTTTCTCAGGAGTTGGTTCTAAAGGTTCGCATCCCCAACGAACGAGAGACAAGTTTGATGAAGCCTACCGGTGTTTTGGTGGGCATGCTCAACCCTTTTGATGCCGTTGGCTTGGAGCGTTTGGCGGGTGCAAAGATTTGTTCTTTTGCGCTTGAAGCAGCCCCCAGGACAACGCGCGCTCAAAGCATGGATGTGTTGTCTTCCCAGGCGAATATTTCTGGCTACAAAGCCGTCATGATTGCGGCAGACAAATACCAGCGCTTTTTCCCCATGCTGATGACTGCCGCCGGAACAGTCAAAGCCGCGAGGGTGGTTGTCCTCGGTGTGGGTGTTGCGGGTTTGCAGGCCATTGCAACTGCAAAAAGACTGGGAGCCGTGATTGAGTGTTCAGATGTCAGGCCTAGCGTCAAAGAGCAAGTGGAGTCCTTGGGTGCCAAGTTCATTGATGTGCCTTACGAGACAGAGGAGGAAAAGGCGGCGGCTGAAGGCGTGGGCGGCTATGCCAAAGCCATGCCAAGCGCTTGGCTTGAGCGTCAAAAGGTAGAGGTAGCCAAGCGGGTGGCCTTGGCCGACATTGTCATCACGACCGCCTTGATTCCTGGAAGAGCGGCACCTGTCTTGGTGACACAAGAGATGGTGATGTCAATGAAAGCGGGCAGTGTGATTGTTGATTTGGCTGCAGCACAGGGGGGGAACTGCCCCTTGACCCAAGCGGATCAGGTGATTGAAGTCAATGGCGTGACCATTGTGGGTGAGACCAATTTGCCCGCTCTTGTTGCGGCCGATGCGAGCGCTTTGTATGCCAGAAATGTATTGGATTTTGTCAAGCTGATCTCACCAGAGGGAGGTGTCTTTAAGCTGCCGGATGATGACGACATCGTTGCGGCTTGTTTGATGACGCAAGACGGAACAATTAAAAGGAAATAAAAATGGACATGGTCTCTCCCACAGTGATTAATTTAATTATTTTCGTTTTGGCCATTTACGTTGGCTACCACGTCGTATGGACGGTCACCCCTGCGTTGCACACGCCTTTGATGGCGGTGACCAATGCCGTGTCTGCCATCATCATTGTGGGCGCCATGCTGGCTGCAGCGCTCACACAAACCCTACTCGGACAAACCATGGGTATATTGGCCGTTGCCTTGGCAGCGGTGAATGTATTTGGTGGGTTTTTGGTCACCAGAAGGATGCTTGAAATGTTCAAGAAAAAGGATAAAAAGCCCAGCGCTTCTTTGGGAGAGCGCAAATGAGCATGAATTTAGTGACTCTCTTGTATTTGATTGCCAGCATATGTTTCATTCAAGCGCTCAAGGGTTTGAGCCATCCAAAGACCTCCATTCGTGGCAATCTCTTTGGCATGTTGGGGATGGGCTTGGCCATTTTGACGACCGCGGCATTGATCTACAAATTGGCGCAGCCCATTGAAGGGCTGTCTGTGAGCGAGAGCTTGCCTGGCGCATGGACGGGTCTTGGTCATGTGCTGCTGGGCTTGTTGCTGGGTGGAACGGCCGGGGCGATCATGGCGCAAAGAGTCGAGATGACGAAAATGCCAGAATTGGTGGCCTTCATGCACAGCATGATCGGCTTGGCTGCTGTGTTCATCGCTATCGCAGCGGTGGCTGAGCCCCAAGCTTTTCAGATTGTTGCTCATGCAGGAGACGCCATCCCTCTGGGCAACCGTTTGGAGCTTTTCTTGGGGGCGGCAATTGGTGCAATCACGTTCAGTGGTTCGGTGATTGCCTTTGGCAAACTTTCTGGCAAATACAAATTCAGGCTTTTTCAAGGTGCCCCAGTGAGCTTTTTTGGGCAACATTACTTGAATTTGGTTCTAGGTCTCTCTTGTCTGGGTCTGGGCTTGGCCTTTATGGCCCAGGGAGAGTGGAGTGTCTTTTTGGTCATGTTGGCGTTGGCCTTTGTGTTGGGTGTGTTGATCATCATCCCCATAGGAGGTGCGGATATGCCTGTGGTGGTCTCCATGCTCAATAGTTATTCGGGATGGGCGGCAGCGGGCATTGGCTTTTCATTGAACAATTCCATGTTGATCATCGCGGGGTCCCTCGTGGGCAGCTCGGGTGCGATTTTGAGCTACATCATGTGCAAGGCCATGAACCGCTCTTTTCTCAATGTGATCTTGGGGGGCTTTGGGGGTGACGCGGCCGCTCAAGTTTCTGGCGCGCAGGTGCAGCGCAACGTCAAGACAGGCAGCGCAGATGATGCAGCATTTGTACTGGGCCATGCGCAAAGTGTGGTGATTGTGCCCGGTTACGGTTTGGCCGTGGCGCGTGCTCAGCATGCCGTCAAAGAAATGGCAGACAAACTCACGGAAAAAGGCATTCAAGTGAAGTACGCCATACATCCTGTGGCGGGCCGGATGCCTGGGCACATGAATGTATTGCTCGCAGAGGCCGAGGTGCCTTATGACCAGGTGTTTGAGATGGACGATATCAACGGTGAATTTGGACAAGTCGATGTGGCGATTATTTTGGGCGCCAATGACGTGGTCAATCCAGCTGCAATGGTCAAAGGCAGTCCCATTTTTGGCATGCCCATTTTGGAGGCCTACAAGGCCAAGACCATCATTGTCAACAAACGATCGATGGCCGCAGGTTACGCGGGCTTGGACAATGAGCTTTTCTACATGGACAAGACCATGATGGTTTTTGGCGATGCCAAAAAAGTGGTTGAAGAAATGGTCAAAGCGATTGAGTAAGAGCGGCAAGCCAACATTGGCGCTCATGAGCGCCATGCAAGAAGAACTCTCTTGTATTTTAGAGCGGCTGCAAGCAACGCCTGTAGAAGTCGGCTCTCGAACCTATTGGCAAGCACAATGGATGGGTCAATCCGTTGTGGCCGTTTTGTCTCGCATAGGAAAGGTGGCCGCGGCGACAACGGCCTCGTGTTTGATCGAACACTTTGGCGCCACGCAACTTGTGTTTTCTGGGGTGGCGGGCTCGCTGGATGATCGCGTTCAAGTGGGGGATGTGGTGATTGCAACTGAGCTTTTACAGCACGACATGGATGCCTCTCCCTTGTTTCCCAAATATCAAATTCCGCTGACGCAAAAGAGTTTTTTTGCGACCGATGAACTTTTAACGCAGGCGCTCAAGTCTGCCGCAATCCAATGCCAGCAGGAAATACGCGCGAACATGCAGATTCAAGGCATGTGGGATCATTTGGGCCTGAAGAACAAAGAGATTGGTTTGCATGAGGGCTTGATTTTGAGTGGCGATCAATTTATTTCAAGCGCCAAGAAAAGTGAGGCGCTTAAATTGAGTCTGCCCCAGGCCTTGGCCGTGGAGATGGAGTGTGCAGCCGTTGCACAAGTCTGCGATGACTATGGTGTGCCCTTTGCTGCTTTTCGCATCATTTCAGACAAGGCCAATGACACTGCACACTTGGACTTTGAAAAATTCATCCAAACGGTTGCGGCGCCCTTTGGCGCCCATGTCATTGAAGCGTTCATCGGCCTCAGAGCGGCGGCTCACTGAGCGTCAAGCCAGCCAACCGCGTCGTCTAAAGTACCACATCGGCACCAAAGCGCTGGCAATCATCAACACGATGGCATAAGGGTAGCCCCAGCTTGCATTGAGTTCAGGCATGAATTGAAAATTCATGCCGTAGATACTGGCAATCAAGGTTGGAGGCAACAAGGCGACCGAGGCCACAGAGAAGATTTTGATGATTTTATTTTGATTGATATTGATAAAACCAACGGTGGCATCCATCAAAAAGTTGATTTTGTCGAACAAAAAAGCCGTGTGATTGTCTAGCGACTCAATGTCTCGCAAAATTTGCCTGGCCTCTTCAAATTGAGCCGGGCTGAGCATTTTAGAGCGCATCATGAAACTCACCGCACGCCTGGTGTCCATGACGTTTCGTCGGATTCGTCCGTTCAAATCTTCTTGTCTAGCAATGGCGCCTAGCACCTCACCCGCCAAGGCGTCAGTGACGTCTTCCGACAAAACAAGCTTGCCGGCTTTCTCCAATTGGTCGTAAATGTTTTCAAGCGTGTCGGCCGAATATTCGGCGTCAGCGTCGTAGAGTTTGAGCAGCACTTCTTTCGCGTCCTCAATGAGTCCAGGGGCTCTGCGAGCTCTAAGCCGAAGAAGTCTAAAAACTGGCACATCTTCGTCGTGAATGGAGAACAAAACACCTTTGCTCTTGAGTGCTTGGTTGTGCTGGTTCAAAATAAACGCGACACGAACAGATCTTGGTTCGTCTTCATCGGCGATTAAAAAGTCGCTTCGAATGTGCAACTCGCCATTGTCTTCCTCGTAAAACCTGGCGGACTCCTCAATGTCTTCGTCCATGGCATCTTCTGGAATTTGAAGTCCATAGTACTGTTTGATCCAGCGTTTTTCATCAAGCGTTGGAGACTCAAGATCCACCCATATGGGGTGGAACTTGGAGAGTTCTTCAAGGGATTCAATTTCCTCTTGAAACAAGCGGCCGTTGGCCAGCGTAAAAATATTGAGCATGGCAATTACTCTAGATAAAAACCCAAAAGAGTCGAAGTGAAGGACGAGGAGGTTCCATCGCGACGCTCTGTGGGTTTGAGCTTCACAAAAAACGTTTGTGCGCCCAGTGCCGTGAGATCAAAGTGATGCAACCCCCAAAATAGAGGCGGTTTCCAAGAGACAAAACTCCAGAGTTGAACTCCTCGGATTATCGCATTGCACTCGAAAAAACACCATCCCTCATGGGCACGTAATTTCAAGAAAGGGCGTGCATGCAAAATTCAGGGAGGGATTGTAAAACCTTCGTTTGCAAGGTTGACGCGAGAAGTCACCTTCATTAAGGTGAAAAGCCATTGCAATTGATGGTGAAAAAGCGCATAGTGGGGTTGCGGGCCAGCGAGGAGGCTACACCCAACGGGCTCGCACAAGCGCAAGACGGACAAGAGAACTGTGTTAACCAACCATAAGGCCATAGGAGGCTACATATGAATTTAACGATCAGCGGTCATCATCTAGAAGTCACACCTGCACTGCACAACTACGTGGCGCAAAAATTAGAGCGCGTGATCAAGCATTTTGATCAAGTCGTGGATGTCAAAGTGTTGTTAAGCGTAGAGAACAAGAAAGAGAAAGAGCGCAGGCAAGTTGCGGAGTGCAACATCCATGTGCCCGGAGGGGACCTGTTTGCGCAAAGTGAACACGAAGACTTGTATGCGGCCGTGGATGATTTGGTCGACAAATTGGATCGCCAAGTGGGCAAGCACAAGGGTCGAGTGCAAAACCATCAGTCACAAAACAAAAGAACCATGGTTTTTCATTGAAAGCGTAAGCTTCCCGTAGGGGAGTCGGCGTGAGTGAGGTGCGAAAAACACCTTCTCACGCCTTTTTTGTGCCCAGAGCGCGTGCGCTGATCGTGGCATGCGCTCGACACTCGCCAAAATGCCAAGTCTTAGGCGCTAGAGGGGAGGACCTGTCATCGCATCGATAGGCGGCGCTGCAAGGAGGGTGCTGTGGTTGAAAAAAAACAAATGTTCTGTGCACAAGCTTTAAGTTCTTCTTTGAAAGATGCATAATGTGACGCCATTATGAATCGACTCCCCACCTTGCTCCCTCTCACCCATATTCGTGTGGGTTTGGAGATCACCAGTAAAAAACGCGCCTTTGAGGAGGCGGGTTTGTTGTTCGAGGAGTTGCACGGTCTGTCACGCGCGAGTGTCGCCGACAGTCTGTTTGCCCGCGAAAGACTTGGCTCAACCGGTTTAGGCCACAGCGTGGCCATTCCACATGGTCGAATCAAGGGCCTCAAGACGCCAATGTTGGCCGCTTTTTTATTGGCCAGTCCAATAGGTTTTGATGCGCCCGATGAGTTGCCCGTCAAGTTGTTGTTTTTTTTGCTGGTGCCGGAGGCTTCTACGCAAAGGCATTTGGAGATTTTGTCAAACATCGCCAGTTTGCTCAGCCAGAGCGCAATCCGTGATGGGCTTTTGTCGGCCAAAGATGCGCAAGAGTTGCATGCCAAAATTGTTCAAGGCAGTCTCAGTCTGGTCACTTAAGTTCCCCGAAATACCTTCTTTGAGGATGCAAGATGAAGCCCACCGTTGTCAGTGCCGTTGAGTTGTTCAAGGACTTTAAAGAAAAGTTGGATTGGCAGTGGGTCGCAGGTTTGAATGCATCAGACCGCCGCTTTGATGAGGTCATGGTCAGGCAAGCTCGCTCAGGGGCGGATTTGGTCGGGTATTTGAACTACATCCATCCGTATCGGCTCCAACTCTTGGGAGAGAGGGAGATCAGTTATTTGACGAATGCCACCCAAGAGGACTGTGAAAGACGGGTGGGTCGGATTGTGACGCTCAAGCCGCCAATGCTGGTGTTGGCCGATGGGCAAAAAGCCCCGGATCGTTTGGTGGCCTTGTGCGACAACGCCCAAATCCCGCTTTTTCTGACCAAGGAGCCTTCGGCGTATGTGATTGACGTCCTAAGGGCCTATTTGTCCAAGCATTTTGCCGACAGAACCACCATGCACGGTGTGTTCATGGATATTTTAGGCTTGGGGGTCATGATCACCGGCGAGTCTGGCTTGGGGAAAAGTGAGTTGGGTCTGGAGTTGATTTCTCGAGGCAATGGCTTGGTGGCCGATGATGCGGTTGATTTGTTTCGCATCAATCAAAACACCATTGAAGGTCGTTGTCCAGAGTTGCTGCAAAATTTACTGGAAGTGCGGGGCATTGGCTTATTGGACATCCGAGCCATCTTTGGAGAAACGGCTGTCAGGCGAAAAATGAGGCTCAAGCTCATTGTTCATTTGGTCAGACGTGAGACCTTGGAGAGGGATTATGACCGGTTGCCCCATGAGCCATTGACCCAGGACGTGTTGGGCATTGCCGTGCGCAAGGTGGTCATCCAAGTGGTTGCGGGTCGAAACATTGCGGTGTTGGTGGAGGCGGCTGTTAGGAACACAATTTTGCAGTTGCGAGGCATCAACACTTACGATGACTTCATTTCTAGGCATCGAAACGCCATGATACAAAACACGCCGTCCTAGCTTGAACACGGTGTCCTTGCCGGGCGTGGTCCAAGCGCCCGCGCTCCTTTAAAGTCCTTCAAAGCCAGATAAAGAAAAAAATGAAAGCATTATTGAGCTGCGAAAATTTGGCCAAGAGTTATTCGGCTCAGCGGGTGGTCAATGGTCTGTCCTTTGATATTTATCCTGGTGAGTGTTTGGGTCTCATTGGGCCCAATGGAGCAGGAAAAACGACCACGCTCAAAATGTGTTTGGGTCTGATTGCGCCGGATGAGGGGCGCATTTTGGCCTTTGATCAGGAGATGCCCAAGGATGCGTTGAGCATCAAGGCCCATCTGGGCGTGGTGAGTCAATTCGATACCCTAGATCCGGATTTCACCTGCGCAGAAAATTTGCGAGTCTATGGTCGTTATTTTGGGCTCAAGGAGGCTTACCTGAAAGAAAAAATTCCACAACTTCTGGAATTTGCCGCTTTGAGCAACAAGGCCAATGATCGTCCCGGCGCGTTGTCGGGCGGCATGAAACGACGCTTGAGTTTGGCCAGGGCTTTGGTCAACGATCCTGCCCTGTTGTTGCTCGACGAGCCGACCACGGGCTTGGATCCCCAAGCCAGGCATTTGATGTGGGAGCGGCTACAGACCTTGGTGAGAGCGGGCAAATCCATCCTTTTGACAACACATTTTATGGATGAGGCAGAGCGGCTGTGTGATCGATTGATCGTCATCGATCAAGGTCGAAAGATCACTGAAGGGGCGCCCAAGGCCTTGATTGCTGAGCATTTAGAGAAATCAGTGGTGGAAGTGTATGGTGTCTTTGATCAAGAGCGTGTGCTGCAGGAGCTGACACCCATGGCCCTCAGGGTTGAGCAAAGTGGTGAGACTTTGTTTTTTTATGCCGATGAGCCTGCTGATTTGAACAAGGCCTTGTCGCAGATGGGCCAAGTGAGGAGTTTTCATCGACCCTCTAATTTAGAGGACTTGTTTTTAAAGCTGACGGGTCGACAAATCCGCGAGGGGGCATGATGCGTTGGTGGCCTGTATTTTTAAGAAACATGTTGGTTTGGCGCAAATTGGCCATCCCCAGTTTGGTGGGCAACATTGCTGAGCCACTGATGTGGCTCATTGCTTTCGGGTATGGCCTGGGCGCCTTGGTGGGGCAAGTTCAAGTGCAGGGTGAGCGCGTGCCTTATTTGTTGTTTTTAGCCAGTGGATCCATCTGCATGAGTGCGATGAATGCGGCAAGTTTTGAGGCGCTGTACTCGGCATTTTCTAGAATGAGCGTTCAAAAGACTTGGGACGGTATTTTGAACGCGCCTGTGGGTTTGGCCGACATTTTGTTGGCCGAAATGCTTTGGGCTGCTTTTAAATCCATCTTTAGTGTCACCGCCATTCTGGGTGTCATGGTGATGCTTGGCGTGTTGCAGAGCCCGAAAATTTGGCTGGCGTGGCCCATTTTGTTGTTGGTGGGCATGACGTTCAGCTCCATCGCACTGATCTTTAATGCCTTGGCGAAGGGGTATGACTTTTTCACGTATTACTTCACTTTGTTTCTCACGCCCATGACCTTTTTGAGCGGGGTCTTTTTCCCAAGAGAGCAGCTGCCCTTGTGGTTGCAGAACGTGGCCGCCTTTTTGCCGCTGAGTCAGGCGATTGATTTGATCAGGCCCTTGTTCTTGGACCATTGGCCAGAGCACCTCTTTGGCCATTTGCTCTTTTTGGCCTTGATGGCGCTTGCGGCTTACGCGCTAGCATTGCACCTGACAAAACTCAGATTTCAAAAGGGATGATGCCCAAGTCATCGTTGCTCACGCGCCTTGCCACTGATCTCAAATTGAACCAATTTGTGATCTTGATGGGATGGTCGGGCTTGTATTTTTGCGTTGCCAAGCTTGAGCACCTCTATCCTAAAATGCCGGCTTTTTCAGGCGCCGTTGCAGGTGTAGCGATCCTCGTTTTCTTTCTCTTGTGCGCGGGTTTTGTTCTCAGATTGGTTTTTGCGCCCAAAAGCATCTCGCAAGAACTGTCTCAGCCTTTGGGTTTGTGTGGCAGTGCTGCGGCAGCGGTTGGCATGGTCTTGTTTTCAAGTGTTTTGTTGGGCTTGGTCCAAAGAACCTTGGATCCTGAGCAGCTCAGCATGTTCGCCCCTTTTCTTTTCAGGGCGAGTGAGGGGATCTGGTACGTGGGCGCCGTCTTGGAGTTGGCCCTGTCTTTGGCCGTGTTGGCCATGTATTTGCAAATGTTGGTTGCTCAAGACAAGGGCCTGAGCTTTGTGGCCCCCGTCATGTTCATCCCCGCGGTGGGAAATGTTTTGGTGTTCATGTCGGGCATTGCCTTGGGTCACAGGGCGTGGAGCTTTTGGCAATTTATCTTCGGATTTGTATTGTGGCCCTTGGTGAGCGTCTTGTTGGTTTTGCGCACGCGCAGGGTGGGATCTTTGCCAGCGCAGATGATGCCGAGTTGGTTCATCGCTGTGTCACCGCCTTGTGTGATTGGCCTGGCCTTGATCGCTTTTGATGCGCCAATTGCTTGGGCTTGGCTGTTTTGGACCCTTGGCGCGTGTGTGATTGCTCGCTTGGTGCCTGTGTTCAGAGAGCTATTGGGACGCCCTTATTCGGCCAGTCTATGGGCGCTCAGCTTTCCGCTGGCCGCTTGGGTGAGTTTGGGCTTGTCTTTGGCCGACAGTTTGCGGCCTGAGGCAGGAGCGCCTGATTTTTTGAGCAAATCATTGAGCGCGTTCGGATTGGGCATGACGGCGGTGGTGGCGTCCTTGCTGCTGTGGTTGAGCGCCAAGACGTTTGGGGCAGGACGGAGGTATTTGCGGGCCTCTTTTGACCAGATCTAATTGTCGGCTTGGTTGAGTTTATTGGCGCAGTCGTCTTTGAGGCAATGGGCGTAAAGACTCAAGGCATGGTCTGCCAATGCGAAGCCTTTGAACGTGGCAATGCTTCTTTGGCGACTTTCAATCTCTGCATCGTGAAACTCTTCAACGCGTCCACAATCCAAACAGACCAGATGATCGTGGTGCTCGCCTTCATCGAGTTCGTAGACCGATTTGCCGCTTTCAAAATGAGACCGCTTTAATATGCCAGCTTGTTCAAATTGCGTGAGGACTCGGTAAACAGTTGCCAGTCCAACATCGATGTTTTCTTGCAAGGCGAGTTTAAAAACATCTTCTGCCGTCATGTGTCTTTGGTCCCCGCGCTGAAAAAGGGCCAGTATCTTGAGGCGAGGCAGGGTGGCCTTTAATCCTGTGGTTTGAAGATCTTTGGTGCTGGACATGTGTAGAAATCAGATTATGTGGATTTTGATCCTTGAAAAGCCCTGAAATGAGCTCTTGGTGTCGCTACAATGACCCTATCATAGCTTCCCCCTTAAGTTTTTTTATGAAAAGTCCTGTCCAAAGGTGTCTGAAAGTCAACTTTATGGCTTGCGCAAGCCTTTTGAGTCCTTTTTGGGGTTTAAGAGTGGGCATGGTGGGTTTGTTGTGTACAGTCTTGACCTCTTGTGCTTGGATTGATCAGCCGTTGGGGTTTGTGGCCAAATCCATCAATCCCTATCGTTTTGAGCTGATTCAAGGCAATGTCATTACCAAAGAACAGTTGGAGGTTCTGAGGACGGGCATGAGCAAAAACCAAGTCAAAGAGGTTCTGGGCACGCCCCTGATCTCCAGTCTCTTTCACGAAGAGCGCTGGGACTATGCTTTTACCGTTAGGCGCTCTGGCCAAGAAATTCAAAAGAAAAAACTGGCGGTTTTCTTTGTAAAAGACGAACTCGTGCGATTTGAATCCGATGCACTGCCGTCGGAAGTTGAGTTTGCGGCAACGATTGATATTCGACGTCCCTCTTTGAACAAGTTGCCAGCCATGCAAGCCACACCTGAGCAACTCGCTGGCTTTAAAACGAGCAAGCCCGCAGGACAACATGACACGACTTTGGAAGGTTCGCAGCGCGGGCCCGTGCGATCAAATTATCCTCCTTTGGAGCCCAATTGATGCCTCTAAGCGAGGAGCGTCCTATCTGAAAGTGATGAAGTAAATGACAGGAAAAATTAAAGTTGCCATCGTCGGCGCGAGCGGTCGGATGGGTCAAATGTTGATACAAGCCGTGTCGCAATCTGAGCACTGTGTGCTTGCAGGAGCGGTGGATTTGAAAGAGTCGGCTTTGCTTGGGTTTGATGCCGGTCAATTGCTGGGGCTCAAGACGGGCATCAGCGTCACGAGCGATTTGGCGCTGGGATTAAAAGACGCGCACGTGTTGATTGACTTTACGCGCCCGCAAGGCACGATGCAGCACTTGGCCTATTGCTCAGCCCATGGCATACAAATGGTCATTGGTACCACGGGGTTCAGCGAAGAAGAGAAAAAAGCGATCCAAGAGGCTTCTCATAAGATTGCCATTTTGATGGCCCCCAACATGAGCGTGGGGGTGAACGTCACTTTGAAATTGTTGGCCTTGGCGGCCAAGGCCCTCAATGAAGGGTATGACATTGAGGTGATTGAGGCGCACCATCGGTACAAAGTCGATGCACCTTCAGGCACCGCTTTGAAAATGGGCGAGGTTCTCGCGCAAGCCTTGGGTCGAGATTTAAAGACCCATGCTGTGTTTGCCAGAGAGGGGCACACGGGCGAGAGAGATCCGCTGAGCATTGGCTTTTCAACCATCCGAGGCGGTGACATTGTGGGTGACCACACGGTCCTTTTTGCTGGGACGGGCGAGCGCATTGAGATCACCCACAAATCCTCGTCAAGAAGCACCTATGCGCAAGGCAGTTTAAGAGCGGTTCGGTATTTGGCCCAAAAGAAGACGGGCTTGTTTGATATGTTTGATGTCCTCGGACTCAATGAATGAGATGACGCGATAAAAGTTATGCAAGAAAAGTTCAATCCCACGGAAATTGAAAAGGCGGTTCAATCTGCCTGGGCGGATATGGATGCTTTTAAAGTATTCGAAGATTCCAGCAAAGAAAAATATTACGCTTGTTCGATGTTGCCCTATCCAAGCGGCAAGTTGCACATGGGGCACGTCAGAAATTACACCATCAACGACATGCTCACGCGCCATTTGCGCATGAAGGGTTTTAATGTGTTGATGCCCATGGGCTGGGATGCCTTTGGACTGCCGGCGGAGAATGCGGCCCTTAAGAACAAGGTCTCGCCTGCCAAGTGGACATTTGAAAACATCGCTTACATGAAAGCGCAAATGAAATCGATGGGCTTGGCCATCGACTGGTCTCGGGAAATTGCAACCTGTGAGCCCACCTATTACAAGTGGAACCAGTGGCTTTTTCTGAAAATGTTGGAGAAAGGGATCGCTTACCGCAAGACCCAAGTGGTCAATTGGGATCCTGTTGATCAAACGGTGTTGGCCAATGAGCAGGTGATTGATGGTCGCGGTTGGAGAACAGGGGCATTGGTTGAAAAGCGGGAAATACCGGGCTACTATTTAAAGATCACGGACTACGCTCAGGAATTGTTGGGGTTTGTCACCTCGGAGAACATGCCAGGTTGGCCCGAGCGTGTGAAGCTCATGCAAGAGAATTGGATTGGCAAAAGCGAGGGTCTGCGCTTTGCGTTCAAGCACGACATCAAGGGTGAGGATGGCCAAGTCATTGACGCGGGCTTGATGCACGTGTTCACCACCCGTGCGGATACGATCATGGGCGTGACCTTTTGTGCCGTGGCCCCTGAGCATCCTTTGGCCACGCATGCCGCGAAGAGCAATCCCGCATTAAAGAGCTTCATCGAGTTGTGCCAAAAGGGTGGAACGACAGAAGCGGAGATGGCGGTGAAAGAAAAAGAGGGCATGGACACCGGCCTGCGCGTTCAGCACCCGTTGACCGGCGAGCATGTGAGTGTTTGGGTGGGCAATTATGTGTTGATGAGCTACGGGGACGGCGCGGTCATGGGCGTGCCGGCCCATGACGAGCGAGACTTTGCGTTTGCATTGAAGTACCAGTTGCCCATCAAACAAGTGGTGCAAGTGCCCGGCAGTCAATGCACGACTGAGCAATTCAATGACCGAGTCTGGAGCGATGACTATGCGCTCAAGGGCATGGGTCATGCCGTCAACTCAGGGGTCTACGACGGCTTGGTGTTCAAAGACTGTGTTCAAGCCGTGGCGAAAGACTTGTCCGCGCAACAGTTGGGCGAACTCAAAACCACTTGGCGTTTAAGAGATTGGGGCATTTCAAGGCAGCGTTACTGGGGCACGCCCATCCCAATTATTCATTGCCCTGAGCATGGTGCGGTCGCCGTGCCGGAAAAAGATTTGCCAGTCAAGTTGCCCTTGGATTGCATACCTGACGGTTCAGGCAATCCTTTGAATCACCATGAAGAATTTCACCGCGGTGTGGTTTGCCCTGTTTGCGGCGTGCCCGCTCGTCGCGAGACGGACACCATGGACACCTTTGTTGACTCCTCTTGGTACTTCATGCGCTACTGTGATCCCAAGGATGATCAGCACATGGTCGCTGAAGGTGCCAAGTACTGGATGCCCATGGATCAGTACATTGGCGGCATTGAGCATGCGATTTTGCATTTGCTGTATGCACGTTTTTGGACCAAGGTCATGCGAGATTTGAACTTGCTACAGATTGATGAGCCTTTTACGAAGTTGCTCACGCAAGGCATGGTGCTCAATCACATCTATTCCAAAAAAACCCCACAAGGGGGAATGGAGTATTTTTGGCCTCAAGATGTTGAGAACATGGCCGACGAGTCGGGTCGCGTGACAAGTGCAAAACTCATCAAAGACTTTGGTGACTATGCAGCAGGCACTGTGGTGAACTACGATGGTGTTGGCACCATGAGCAAGAGCAAAAACAATGGTGTGGACCCACAAGCACTCATTCAGAGGTACGGTGCAGATACAGCGCGTTTGTACACCATGTTCACCGCCCCCCCAGAGGCAACCCTTGAATGGAACGACACGGCCGTAGAGGGCAGTTTTAGGTTTTTAAGGCGTTTGTGGCAGTTCGCGTATGAGCACCGAGCCTTGTTTAACGCACAGTCCCTCTCCGTGGCTTTGGAGCCAGCGCGCATCACTGCATTGGCGTCCACCTCTCAAGCCAAGACCTTCAGGCGAGACATCTATCAAGTCTTGAAGCAGGCCAATTTTGATTATGAGCGCATGCAGTACAACACGGTGGTCTCTGCGGTGATGAAGATGCTCAATTTGCTGGAGGCGCAAGACCCTGTGTCTTGGCCACAGGAAGAGAGGGCCATATTTTGTGAGGCCATGAGCATTTTGCTGAGGGTCGTGAATCCAGTGTGTCCCCACATTTCTGAAGCCCTTTGGAAAGATTTGGGCTTTTTGACTGATTTTGGGCCGATGTTGGATGTCAAGTGGCCCGAAGTGCACGAGGCCGCATTGGTTCAAGACGAGCTGGAGTTGGTCTTGCAAGTCAACGGTAAATTAAGAGGCGCGTTGAAAGTGTCGGTCAATGCCTCAGAGCAAGAGATCAAAGAAATGGCTTTGGCCCATGAGGCCACACAACGCTTGTTGTTGGCCGCATCTCAGCAAGCGCCTAAAAAGGTGATTGTGGTGCCCAAGAGACTGGTCAATGTGGTGATTTGATGCGCATACCGCGAAGAGCAGTCCTACAACACCTTGTGCGCATGGGCTTGGCTTTGCCTGTGCTCACCCTCAGCGCCTGTGGTTTTGAGTTGAGAAAACCGCCTCAATTTGAGTTCAAGGCGCTTTTTTTGAACAATGTAACGACCAACGCCTTTGGCGTGGAGATGCTCACCGTTTTGTCACAGGTTCAAGGCCTCAAAATCTTGGTGGACCCAAGAGACTTGGACCAGGCCGATATGATTTTTGATTTGAATTCCGTGATCCGCGAAAAAGTGATCATTGGAAGAACGTCAACTGGCGCGATTCGAGAGTTTCAGTTGAGGATCAAGATTCTTTTTAAAGTACGCACGCCCGCTGGCATCGAGAAAATTCCAGAGACCGAGATGATTCAGCGCAGAGACATCAGCTTCAATGAAAGCGCTGTTTTGGCCAAAGAAATGGAAGAAGAGTTGCTGTATCAGAACATGCAAACAGATTTGACCTACCAAATTTTGCGCCGTTTGGCGGCCATTCAAGGGGTGCGTTGAGCGCTTGGCTCATGCACACAGATGGGTGCCCCTTCATTTATGACACAACCAACCACTGAACTGAGTGCTCACCTCAACCGAGGACTTTCTCCCTTGTATGTGATTGAGGGCGATGAAAGCTTGTTGGTGCAAGAGATGAGCGATGAGTTAAGAGCCAAAACATTTCAAGCGGGGTACAGCGAGCGCCAAGTCTTCACGGTCATGGGCGCTCACTTTGATTGGTCGGGCGTGCTTGCTGAATTTCAGTCGATGGGTTTGTTTGCCGATAAGCAGTTGATTGAACTCCGAATCCCGAGCGGCAAACCCGGCAAGGAGGGCGGGCAAGCCATTGAGCAATTGGTCGACATGATGGACACTTTGCAAAGCTCGGGCGAGGCGCTGCCGGACAAGATTTTATTGATCACCTTGCCCAAGCTTGATAAATTGTCCAAGTCCAGTGCTTGGCACCAGCGTCTCGAGGCCGCCGCTCCCATCTTTGTGGTTCAAACCATCGAGAGAGGCGCTTTGTCCAACTGGATTGTTCAGCGTTTGTCTTTGCAAGGTCAACGGGTCATGTCCGGTGCAGAGGGTGCCCAAACCTTGCAGTTTTTTGTGTCTTGTGTCGAGGGCAATCTATTGGCCGCACACCAAGAAATTCAAAAATTGGCCTTGTTGTATCCCAGCGGCGAGTTGACGTTTGAGCAAGTTCAGCAAGCGGTCCTCAATGTCTCCCGATTCGATGTTTTCAAGTTGTCTGAGGCTGTTTTGTCCGGCCAGGTCAGCCGAGTGCAGCGCATGTTGGACGGTTTGCAGGCCGAAGGCGAGGCGGCGGTGTTGGTGCATTTTGCATTGACGGAGGACATTCGTCTGCTTTACAAAATCAAGTCGGCTGTGCTCTCAGGCAAAGCGCTCCCGATGGTTTTAAAAGAATACCGGGTTTGGGGCAACAAGGAAAAGTTGATGGAGCGTGCCATTGGACACCTCAGCATTCACGTGCTCGAGCGGCTCTTGCAAGCTTGTCACCGAGTCGATGGTGTGGTCAAAGGTTTGAAGGCGCCCAATTGGCCAGAAAATCCATGGCTGGCACTGCAACAATTGGCATTTTTATGCGCCAAGAGCTGTTCTCTGTCAAAATAGAAGCATGAATAACACTGTTCAAAACCAAATCGATGCCCTTGGGCTGGCAGCTCGTCAGGCCAGCCGACACATTGCGCGCGCAAGTGCTGCACAAAAGCGTGAAACATTGCGCACCTTGGCCAAATTGTTGCGTGAAGAGCAAGCCACACTGTTGGCGGCGAATCAACTGGACCTCGAACGCGCGCAAGCCAGTGGCGTGAGTGGCCCGCTCTTTGATCGATTAAAGCTCAGCAGCGCAATCCTTCAAACCTGTGCCTTGGGTTGTGAGCAATTGGCTTTGATGCCCGATGTCATTGGCGAGGTCACGGGCCTGCGGGAACAACCTAGCGGCATACGAGTGGGCCAAATGCGGGTCCCCATTGGGGTGTTTGGCATGATTTATGAAAGTCGACCCAACGTCACCATAGAGGCCGCGTCTTTGTCGATCAAAAGTGGAAATGCTTGCATTTTGCGAGGGGGTTCGGAAGCCATTGACTCCAACAAAGCCTTGGCGACCTTGGTGCAAAAAGCGCTTGTTTTGAACGGCTTGCCTCAGACAGCCGTGCAACTGATACAGATCACCGACCGGGAGGCCGTTGGCGTTTTGATTCGCTCGCCACAGTGGGTTGACGTGATCATTCCTAGGGGCGGCAAGGGTTTGATCTCACGCATCTCTGAAGAGGCCCGGGTCCCAGTGATCAAACACTTGGATGGCAACTGTCACACTTATGTGGACGACGCCCTTGAGCCAGAGATGTATTGCAAGGTCATCGAGAATGCGAAAACCCAAAAATACAGTCCCTGCAATGCCCTAGAGAGTCTTTTGGTGAACGCATCCGTTGCCGCTCAATGGTTGCCCAAGATGGCGGCTAAGCTGTGGGCGCATGGTGTTGAGTTGAGGGTCTGTGACAAAGCTTGGGCACATCTGAGCACGTTGCCGCATGATGCGGCCTTGTTGACCAAGGCCACAGAGCAAGACTGGTTTGAGGAGTATTTGGCGCCGATTTTGAGCGTCAAATTGGTGGCCGATGTGAGTGAGGCGATTGAGCACATCAATCATTATTCAAGCCAACACACCGATGCCATTTTGACGCAGAACCATGCACACGCGCAGCGCTTTTTAAGAGAGGTGGATTCTGCCAGTGTGATGGTCAATACAAGCACGCGATTTGCCGACGGATTTGAATTTGGTCTGGGTGCTGAAATTGGTATTTCAACCGATAAATTTCATGCCAGAGGCCCTGTGGGTGTGGAAGGCTTGACGTCTTTGAAGTACATCGTTTTGGGTCAAGGAGAGGTGCGCAGCTGAGCCAAGGCTGGTCGTTGCACCCAAGATTCCAGTGTGAAATTCGCTTTGGCGCCCATGGGGCCAAGGCCGATTTTAAAATTGCCCCCCGGGCTTAAATTCACGAGCTCAAAGGTTCGTGTCGAAAGAGAAGAGAACAAAAATGGTCCCCCACCTCATCACCGCATTGACCGGCCCCATCAACGAACTAGAGCAAAGAATCTTGGATTCAATGCCCGCCATTGAGCGATGGTTTCGCTTGGAGTGGATGGAGCACACGCCCCCATTTTATTCATCCGTGGACATTCGAAACGCGGGCTTTAAGCTCGCGCCCGTTGACACCAATTTGTACCCTGGCGGATGGAACAATTTAACGCCCGAAATGCTTCCCTTGGCGGTGCAAGCGGCGATGGCGGCCATTGAAAAAATATGCCCCGAAGCGCGCAATCTTTTGGTCATTCCTGAGAATCACACCAGGAACTCATTTTATTTGAGCAATGTGGCGCAGTTGCAGCGCATTTTTTATATGGCCGGGCTCAATGTTCGCATCGGTTCCATCAATCCCGAGATCAAAGAGACCACGGTCATTGATTTGCCCAACGGTGAGCGAGTGACCTTGGAGCCCGTGATTCGAGGCAAATACCGTTTGGGGCTCAAGGATTTTGACCCATGCACGATTTTGCTCAACAACGATTTGAGTGCTGGCATTCCGGGTATTTTGGAGGACTTGCATGAGCAGTATTTGTTGCCACCCTTGCATGCAGGCTGGAGTGTTAGACGGAAGTCGCAACATTTTGCGAGTTACGAAGAGGTCACGAAACGGTTCGGTAAATTGCTGGGCATTGATCCTTGGCTGATCAACCCCATGTTTGCGCAATGCTCGGGTGTTAACTTTGCAGAGGGTCTGGGGCTGGAAGAGCTCAAAACTGCGGTGGAAGGGCTGCTTTTAAAAATCCGAAAGAAGTACAAAGAATACGGC
>CAIOTD010000034.1 GCA_903861115.1 uncultured Burkholderiales bacterium | reverse complement strand
CCTTCATTGGTGACCAAACTGGATCCGACTTTGATCACCCATCTGCGAGCATCTTTGAGTGCAGAGCGCGCTTTGCTCAGGGATGCTTCATCGCCCAGCAAGTTGACCTTGTGCAACTCGGGGACCAAAGGACTGCTCTGTTGGCTTGTCATAGAGATGAGAAAGAAGAGAAGATGGGGGTTGTCTTTGGATTTGGACCTAGAAATGTACGCGAAACCTACTCGTCCAAAGCGTTGGCTTTAGGCAACTCAATAAAACGCGGATCGACATACACCGGTTCTTGTTCAGCCGTTTGCTGCGCTTGAATGTGCTTGAAGACCTCTTGAACCAAACTCTCGCAGCCTTCGCGGCTCAAAGCAGAAATTTCAAAAACAGGACCTTTGAATTTAAAGGCCTTCAAAAAAGCTTTGACCCGAGAGGCGCGTTCATCCGAGGGCACCATGTCCATTTTATTGAGCACCAACCATCTGGGCTTGGTGAACAATGCGGGATCGTACTTTTTAAGCTCAGCCACGATGGCTTTGGCTTGAACAGCCGGATCCACCGCATCATCAAAGGGTGCCATGTCGACCAAATGCAAAAGCAGTCTTGTGCGCTGCAAATGCCGCAAAAATTGATGGCCCAAACCTGCGCCATCGGAGGCGCCCTCAATCAACCCGGGCACATCGGCCACGACAAAACTTTGGCTGGGCCCTACTCTGACAACGCCCAAATTGGGGTGCAAGGTGGTGAAGGGGTAGTCGGCAATCTTGGGTTTGGCATTGGAGATGGCCGTGATGAGCGTTGATTTGCCTGCATTGGGCATCCCCAAGAGTCCAACGTCGGCCAAGACTTTGAGCTCCAACTTCAACTGTTTTTTGTCACCCGGTTCACCAGGTGTTTTTTGTCTTGGTGCGCGGTTGATGGAGCTTTTAAAGCGCATGTTGCCATACCCGCCTTCGCCCCCTTTACAGACCAAGACCACCTCTCCAGGCACGAGCAACTCGTGGAGCACTTCGCCAGTTTCAGCGTCGCTGATGATGGTGCCGACAGGCATTTTGAGGGTGATGTCTTCGCCTGCGGCGCCAAACATGTCTGAGCCCATGCCGTGTTGGCCTTTTTTAGCTTCGTGGCGTCTTGCAAAACGAAAATCCACCAATGTGTTCAGGGCCACATCGGCCATGGCGTAAAC
Source organism: uncultured Burkholderiales bacterium (assembly GCA_903861115.1). Lineage (GTDB taxonomy): Bacteria > Pseudomonadota > Gammaproteobacteria > Burkholderiales > Burkholderiaceae_C > Limnohabitans. Next base: position 2,546 of record CAIOTD010000034.1, on the reverse strand, counting down.
GTTTCCTCCACGCCCGCCGTCTCCCCCGTTGGGGCCGCCAAATTCTTTGTACTTCTCATGCCTAAACGACACGCAACCATTTCCCCCGTCGCCAGCGCAAACGTCTATCAGGGCTTCATCAACGAATTTCATGGCTGTCTTTTTAAAAAATGAGAGAGAGTGTAAGAGTGTGCACTTGCGTGCAATGATAGTGCAATTTATACAAACCCAATCACCTTTGGCAACGGTTTGCATAGAACGGTTTGCCTAAACAATTAAGCCCCGACAAGTCGGGGCTTAAGGCAAGTACAAACTTGGAAAATCAACGCTGTATCAAACAGGTGTGATGTTGACCAATTGTTTGTTCAAAGCACCTTTGGTTGAGAAGGAGACTTGACCGTCTACCAAAGCAAACAAAGTATGGTCCTTGCCGATGCCTACATTCACGCCAGGGTGGAACTTGGTCCCACGTTGACGAACAATGATAGAGCCCGCATTGATTTTTTCACCACCGAACGCCTTCACACCCAACATCTTTGGCTTGGAATCACGTCCGTTTCGCGTTGAGCCGCCGCCTTTTTTCTGTGCCATTTCAACTGCTCCTTGACTTAAGCGTGGATTGAAGCAATGAGCAATTCAGTGAACTGCTGACGATGCCCTTGGCGCTTTTGATAGTGTTTACGACGACGCATTTTGAAAATACGAACCTTGTCGTGTTTGCCGTGAGCCACAATCGTGACTTTTACAGTCGCACCGGACACCAAGGGAGTTCCAACCTTGAGTGAAGCGCCGTCGCCGACAGCTAACACTTGATCGATAACAATCTCTTGGCCAACGTCCGCAGCAATCTGTTCTACTTTAATTTTTTCACCAGCAGCAACACGATACTGTTTGCCACCGGTTTTTATGACCGCGTACATATGAACCTCTTGGAATACAAAGTAATCTTTGACCCCTATGGACGAATTTCCACAGAGCCCACGATTATAGCATCGCACCCCTTTGCATGGCAATGTGCCCATGCCGGCATCGATTGGACCCCGTATTTATTGCGATACAGAGCCTAAATATGAACTATAAAGTTTTAATAAATTCTTTTTCCGTCGCATTTTTGTTGCTCCGGGCCAAGCAGGACTGGCGGGGTTTGACTTCTCCAGGCCCTGTCAGGTCACCCGTGCAATTGTCAACTTCAGCCGATCGGGGCAACTTATAATGAGACACCTCCCTTATAGACATTCTCATTTTGACCGCCAACACCACGCCAACACCGAATTTTTCTGACCTGATCGGCAAAGAGATGCAAGAGGTTGACCTCGTCATCTCTAAGCGCCTCAGCTCGGAGGTCCCACTTGTCGGGGAGGTCGCCAAGTACATCATATCCGCTGGGGGCAAAAGAATACGGCCAGCATTGTTGTTGCTGTTTTCTGGCGCGTTGGCCTATGCGGGTCCTCAAAAGTATGAAATGGCCGCCGTTGTGGAGTTCATACACACGGCCACCTTGTTGCACGACGATGTGGTGGATGACTCGACCTTAAGACGCGGTCGCGCAACAGCCAATGTCTCTTTTGGCAACCCCCAAGTGTGTTGGTGGGGGATTTTTTGTATTCACGAGCCTTTCAAATGATGGTGGACTGTGACAACATGAAAATCATGCAAGTCTTGGCCAATGCCACCAATGTGATTGCTGAAGGTGAAGTCCAGCAACTCATGAACATGCACGATGCCAGCCTCACGGAAGCTGGCTATTTGGAAGTGATCCGCTCCAAAACAGCAAAACTCTTTGAAGCCAGCGCAAGAATTCCAGCGATTTTGGCGCAGGCAAGCCCAGACATTGAGTCCGCATGCGCTGAGTTTGGCCTGGCTTTGGGTACGGCCTTTCAAGTCATTGATGATGTCCTTGACTACGAAGGCGAGAGCACCGTGCTCGGTAAAAATTTAGGTGACGACTTAAGAGAAGGCAAAACCACCTTGCCTCTGATTTTTGCCATGCAAAACTGCACAGCGCAAGAAAAAACACTGATCCAAAATGCGATTGAGCAAAGCGAAGAAGTTGATTTGGCACCGATTTTGAGCATTCTTCAAAGAACCGGTGCGATGCAAGCCACCAGGGAAATGGCACACCAACAGGCTTTGCTTGCGATCAAATCGATTGAACCCTTAGATGACTCCGTCTACAAAACAGTCCTCACACAATTGGCGTCCCAATTGTTGCTGCGTGCAACTTAAAGGCATCAACGCCTGAACTCGTCCACCGATGGGTGGCCCTGAACTTTCCTCTTCAGTCCTTGATCTAAAAATGAAAAAAATCCTATTCCTTTGCGCCCTCTGTTTCAATGTTCAAATGTGTTTGGCCGATTCGGCCGGATTTTTAGGCGTCGACCACAAATGGCCTTTAGATAACAGCGGCATTTGGTCCAGAGACACCCAACAGGCTGTCGAGATGGGCTCTGCAGGCCTCTTGGTTTTAGGCGCTTTGTACGAAGGCGGCGACAGCAAAGTGGGCAAAACCTATGGGCAAGCCATCGATTCGATGGTGAGCGCGGATGTCACAGCAACGCTTGCGAAAT
>CAIOTD010000033.1 GCA_903861115.1 uncultured Burkholderiales bacterium | reverse complement strand
AACTGCTTTTCTTTGATCGCTTGTCGAGTCTCTTGGTGAGAGATATCTGTGCAGCCACAAATGGCCTTTTTCTTCGGCGTGGAGGAGTAATCTCCACCCGAAGTGAACATCAAAATTTGCTCAACCAACCCGGTGCATGAACCACAAGACGCACTGGCCTTGGTGTGTTTTCTCACCTCCTCCAAGGTAAAGAGTCCCTTTTCTTTGATTGCCTTGCAAATGGCGCCTTTGTTCACACCATTGCAACCACAGACCTCGTCCTCATCGCGCATGCTTTGCGCTTTGGAGTGGCCCTCGTGCCCCACATCGCCCAAGTTGGACTCACCAAACATCAATTTGTCCCGGATGTCGGCCACACTCGTGCCCTCTCTGAGCAGCTTGAAGTACCAACTGCCGTCCACGGTGTCGCCAAACAAGCACGCACCAATCAAGCGGTCATTCTTGATCACGAGTTTCTTGTAGACCCCTTCATGGGGGTCGCTCAGCACAATTTCTTCGATCTCCGGATCTGCTGGCGTCGCTTTGGCCTGGGCACCTGGCGAGGCACTCAAGCCCATGAACTCGCCTGCACTAAAGAGATCGATGCCTGTGACTTTTAGTTTCGTGGAGGTCACAGAACCCGTGTAGCGCGCAATGCCCATTTGGGCCAAATGATTGGCAAGCACCTTGCCTTGCTCAAACAGTGGCGCCACCAACCCGTATGCAATTCCTCGGTGTGATGCGCATTCGCCCAAGGCATAAATTTTGGGATCGGTCACCGATTGCATGGTGTCACTCACCACAATGCCTCGGTCACAATGCAGTCGCATGCTTTGCGCGAGTGCTGTGTTGGGTCGAATCCCCACCGCCATGACGACCAAATCTGCAGCAATCAATTCACCCCCCTTCAAGGCCACTTGACAAACACGGCCTTGATCATTGCCGATCAACCTGTCCGTTTGCGCCCCTACCTTGAATGCCAGACCTCTTTGCACCAAGGACTTCTCTAGCAAGCTGCCTGCAACAGGGTCAAGTTGCCTCTCCATGAGCCAAGGTGCCACATGAATGACGGTGACTTGCATGCCCCGCTTCATCAGTCCGTTTGCCGCTTCAAGACCCAATAGCCCCCCGCCAATCACCACCGCATGGCGGTAGTGCTTCGCCGCTTCAATCATGGCCAAGGTGTCGGCAATGTCCCGGTAGGCCAAAACACCCTCTAAGTTCACCCCATCAAGAGGCAACATGAAAGGGGTCGAACCCGTTGCAACGATCAAACGATCGTAGTGAGCCTGGAGATCGTGCCCCTCAGCATTTTTCGCGTACACGATGCGCTCGCTGCGGTCCACTCGAAGCACCTCAGCGCTCAAATGAAGCGCAATGTGGTGTTCCTCGTACCAACTCAAGGGGTTCAAAATGATCTCATCCAAAGACTGCTCACCAGACAAGACGGGAGAGAGCGCAATCCTGTTGTAATTGGGATGCGGCTCTGCACCAAACACCGTCACATCGTACAAATCCGGACTCAACTTGAAAAGCTCCTCCAAGCACCTGACGCCCGCCATGCCGTTGCCAATCATGACCAACTTGAGTTTTTCTTTGTGTTGCATCCCAGTCACTCCAAAAGATGATTGTTGCTGTGTACCCAGCAAATGTGTGTATTGATCATGCTTGCTTTTCAACGTGGGCTTGGCGTGTGTAAAGAAAATCAATCACTGACTTGCGATAACGTTGATAGTCCAAACTCTCAGCCATTTGAAGCCTGGATCTCGGGCGCTCGAGCTCGACATTTAAAATCTCCCCAATGGTCGCGGCAGGTCCATTGGTCATCATCACGATCTTGTCCGACAAGAAAACCGCCTCGTCCACATCGTGGGTGACCATCACCACGGTGCTCTGGGTCTGCGCCACAATTTGCGTCAACTCGTCTTGCAATTTGGCTCGGGTCAGGGCATCCAAGGCACCAAAAGGCTCATCAAGCAACAAAACCTGAGGCGCCATGCTGAGCGCTCGAGCAATGCCCACGCGCTGCTTCATGCCGCCTGAGATTTCACCGGGACGTTTGTACATGGCGTGGCTCAGGCCCACCATCTCTAGGGCCGCTTGTGTTCTTTCTTTGAGCTTCGCCTTGGGCTCAGCACTTTTGCCTCCCACGCGCGCAGAAGACCCAAACACCCGCTCAACGGCCAAGTACACGTTCTCAAAACAGGTCAACCAGGGCAAGAGTGAATGGTTTTGAAACACCACCGCTCGCTCAGGGCCTGGCCCAGTGATTTCTTTGTTCGCACAAATGAGTGTGCCTTGCGTGGGCTGGGCCAAGCCGGCAATCAAATTCAGCAAGGTTGATTTGCCACACCCAGAGTGTCCAATCAGGGCAATGAATTCACCTTTTTTGACCGTTAAATTGATGTCGCGAAGGGCCACAAATTCACCCTTGGCCGTGGCAAAGGATTGGTGAACACCTTGAATTTCAAGGAATTTTTGATCGTTGTGTTCATTCATGATGTGGGTCTTTTATTGTTTGACATCGTCAAAGGTGAAAGCGGATGCCAAGCGGACCAAGGCGGCCTCCAAGATCAAGCCCACCACACCGATCACAAAAATGGCAATGATGATGTTCTTGACATTCAAGTTGTTCCACTCATCCCATACCCAAAAGCCAATCCCAACACCACCGGTGAGCATTTCTGCCGCCACGATCACCAACCAAGCCGTGCCCACCGACAACCTCACGCCTGTGAGCATGTAAGGCAACACAGCCGGGAACAAGATCTTGGTCATGATCTTCCATTCGGACAAATTAAGCACCTTCGCAACGTTCATGTAATCGCTCGGCACCCTTTGCACGCCCACGGCAGTGTTGATGATCATGGGCCAAATGGAGCAGATAAAAATGGTCCAAATCGCTGCAGGATTGGCGCCCTTGAAGACCAACAAGCCAATGGGCAACCAAGCCAAGGGGGACACAGGGCGCAACAAACTGATCAAGGGGTTGAACATTTGAGAGGCCCATTCAAAACGCCCAAGCACAAAGCCCGCAGGAATGCCGACCAGGGCCGCCAAACCAAAGCCCAAAGCGACACGCTTTAAGGAGCTGTAGATGTTCCAGCCAATGCCCTGGTCGTTGGGCCCATGGCTGTAAAAAGGATCGCTGAAAATGTCTTTGGCTTGCAAAAAAGTCTCCCAGGGTGTCGGGAAGGTGTTGCCACTTTTGATGGAGACCAAGGACCAAATCACGATCAGCACAGCAAATCCAATCAAAGGCGACACCCAGCGCAAGAAGAAAGCTTTTTGTGCCAAGCGCCTGCTGCGCTGGCGCATCAAAACGTCTCTGGCATATTGACGGGTGTCTGGCTCGTGGTTGGGATCGTCTGAACCTGGGGGATGAAAAACTGCACTGACCATGATGGGTTTGTCCTTTAAGCGTGGATGGCAAAACTATCGGCGTACTTCTTCGGATCCTTGCCATCCCAAACGCCCCCATCCATGAACTTGCTCGTGCGCATCAAGTCTTTGGGCACGGGCGTCTTGGTCATCGAGGCGGCGTCCTTGTAAACATCCACTTTGTTGATTTGCTTGGCAACCGCCATGTAATCAATGTGCTCTTTGATCAAACCCCAGCGTTTGTGCTGTGTCAAGAACCACATACCATCCGAAATGAAGGGAAAATTGGCCAAACCATCGTCATAAAACTTCATGAAGTTGGGATCGTCCCAAGTCTTGCCCAGACCGTTTTGATAACGACCCAAAATGCGTTGATTGATCACATCCACCGACGTGTTGACATACGCTTTGTCGGCAATGGTTTCAGCCATTTTGTTCTTGTTTTGAAGGCCCGCATCGATCCATTTGCCAGCCTCTAAAATGGCCGCCGTCACCGCTCTTGCCGTGTTGGGGTATTTGGAGATGAATTCTTGGGTGGTGCCAAGCACCTTTTCGGGATGGTCCTTCCAAATGTCTTGCGTGGTGGTGGCTGTGATGCCAATGCCATCGGCAATGGCTCTGTGCCCCCAAGGCTCTCCCACGCAGTAACCGTCCATGTTGCCAACACGCATATTGGCCACCATTTGTGGGGGTGGCACGGTGATCACTTTTGCGTCTTGCATTGGGTTGATGCCATGAGCGCCCAACCAGTAATACAGCCACATGGCATGGGTACCCGTTGGGAAGGTTTGTGCAAAGGTGTACTCGCGTTTTTCTTTTTTCATGAGCTTGGACAAGCTCGCCCCATCGACCGCACCACTTTCAGCCAATTTTTTCGACAAGGTAATGGCTTGACCATTTCGGTTCAACCCCATCGTGATGGCCATGTCTTTTTTGGGTCCCGCAATCCCTAAATGCACGCCATAGACCAACCCGTACAACACGTGCGCAAAGTCAAGCTCCCCACTCACCATTTTGTCGCGCACACCCGCCCAACTGGACTCTTTCGTGGGCACGATCTTCACGCCGTACTTTTTATCAAGCCCAAGCACCGAAGCCATCACCACGGAGGCACAGTCGGTCAATGGGATGAAGCCAATTTTGACCTCCTCTTTTTCAGGTTTGTCTGAGCCTTGTGCATAGACCGCGGCTCTGAGCGCGGGATCAATTGCCAAAGCCCCAACGCCTGCGGCTTGTAAAAGTGTTCTTCTGCTCATGGTGGGTTTAACGCTGTCGTTCATTTGTCACTCCAAGGTGAACTGGCCACAAAAAAAAAGACGCCTAAAACAACCGAGGGGCAAACCCCAGCGTTTAGACGTCTTTGTCTTGACACATTGACCTTCGTTGGCCAAGTGCGAGAATCTTCATTGATCCTCTGACCTGTTTATGCAAGACACGTGCCCAAGCCAATCCACGGATTGAACACAGCAATCAGGACTTGTTGATTCGTAAATCGAAATAAAAAGAATTCATTTCTTTGTTCAAGCTTTGTGAGCCAAAAAGCCACAAACATAGAAATGCACCAATTCGGAGCTCCACTTTAGTGCATCGCACAAAATTGGACCGGACGGTTTTAGATCAAAAGCTCTTCAATGTCCACAATATTTTGGGCCAATTGTGTGATTTTGAGGCCGCGGTTCATGGCGATTTTGCGCATTTTTGCGTAAGCCTCGGGCTCGCTCAAATGGTGTTTTTGCATGATGAGTTGCTTGGCTCGGTCCAATACACTTTTGCTCTCAAGCGCACGCTTGGCAAGACTCAGCTCTTGCCGCAAACCCTCCTCATGCCGAAAGCGCGCCAAAGCGACTTCCAAAATGGGGCGGATGCGGTGGTGCTCCATGCCAGAGACCACGTAGGCGCAAACGCCCTTGGAGAACGCATCGCCCACGAAAGAGGTGTCTGCGTCATCGGTGAACATGACAATGGGGCGGCGCTCATCACGGGTCGCAAACACAACATGCTCCAAAGCGTCTCGTGCATCCGACTCGGCGTCGACAATGATCAAGTCGGGCTGCAACTGCTCAATGCGCTCGGCCAAAAACACATCTGGGGGCAAGGTGGCCACCAGATTAAAACCACTCTCCAGCAAGCCAATTCTCAGCGTGTTCGAACGCTCAATCATCTCTTGTTGCGCATCCAAGTCGTCCCCCTCGGGCAACAAGTCGGTCGCAACAACAACAATTCTTAACGCTTGTGGGGTGTTCAAATTTCTACTTCAAAAGGGGACCATCATAGCGGTACAAGCAATTTCACGGCCAAAAATGAAAAAAGCTGCAAACATCCCAGTCGACTTTAGGAAAGTCGCTCCAGAACGTTCGCAGCCGAAGCGGGGTCCCATCGGACCCCTTGTTCAAATCAAGCCAGTTGGGGGATTAGAAGTTTTTCTTCAAGCCCAAAACCAATGCTGAACCTGACAATTCTTTGGTGCCTGTACCAGGAAGAACGTAGTCACCATGTCTATTTTTGTAGTTGGTGCCCAAAACCGTTGCACTGATGACCGTACCATCAAGGTCTTTGTTCACAGCGACAGAGTAGTCGCTGTAGCTGGTTGCATTGTTGGCCACATATTGGTCACCCAAATGAGGAACCACGGTCAAGCCATCGCCCAAGTCAAGCGTATAGCTCAAGTCAAGGTAACGGCTGTTTTTAGAATTGTAAGCACCGAACAAATTGGTCATGCTGTTGGAGACTTTTGCAGCAAAAGGACCCGAGCTCAGGGCCAAATAAAGTTCAAAAGTGTTGGCGTTGACAGCACCTGGAACGGTGTTGAGTGTGTTGCCAGCGTAGTAATACTGAAGACCACCCACGTCATAAGCAACAGCGTCGCTCAAATTGCCTTTGTAGCCACCGTAAACGTCAATCTCGACGGGGCCTTTTGCGTTGCCCTTTGGATCGCTGTCTTTGATCCAACTGATGTTGGATGCCCAAACGCCCACATAAGCACCGCTCTTGTCTGCGTAATCAAATCCACCTTGCACAGCAGGCTTCTTGGCCGTTTGTGCAATACCGCGGTAGCGGTACTCGCTGAACACGCCCAAGTTGTAAGTCAATGAAGACTCAGGCGCTGCAGGAGCTGTTTGAGCCATGGCACCAAAGGCCGCTGACAAAGTGAGTGCGAGAATTGTTTTTTGAAAAGACATAGAAAACTCCGTATTGATTTTGTTGATGAGCTGATGTCCGAACCAGCTGTCCCACATTTTAAAGGCCGACCTATGGATTACCCTTATTAAAGCGGCTTAATTTATAAAATGTGTCATCAAAACGTCATTTGACAGGTTTTCCGAACCATTCAAGCCTTTTTTGTTCTCTCTACTTACCTCTAAAGCCAAAAGTGACCCCTGAGGACAGATCTTTGCCTTTCACATAAATCCCTTGCTCTGTGCGCTTAAAGCGCCTGGGTTTGCGCCTCGGGTTTGCGCTCGCGCTAAACTCAACCCTCTTTGAATGGCAAGCATGCTGCCTCCCCCCTGCCCCAGAATTGAACCCATGATTGAACTGCCATTGGCGTTTGTAGACATCGAGACCACAGGCTCGAACTTTGAGCAAGACCGGATCACGGAAGTTGCGGTCTTGACCCGTTCTCCCGAAGGGGTGGAGGGTTTTGAGCGGCTGATCAACCCTGAGTGCCCAATTCCAAGCTTCATCCAAACGCTCACCGGCATCACCCCTGAGATGGTTTTGGAACAATCCCCCTTTGAAGATCAGGCCAAAGCGCTGTTTGAACAACTCCAAGGCAAACTGTTCATCGCGCACAATGCACGCTTTGATCACGGCTTCTTGAAAGCGTCTTTTAAAAGAGTGGGACTCGATTTCAAACCCAAAGTGGTGTGCACGGTGAAGCTCTCAAGGTATTTGTTCCCAGAGCAAAAACGCCACAATTTGGACACCCTCATCGAGGTTCACGGCCTTGAAGTCAGTTCACGTCACCGGGCCATGGGAGACGCGCATTTGCTCTATCAGTTTTGGTCCCTGTGCTTAGAAAAATTTGGACAAGACAAGCTCAATGAAGCAGTCGCACACCAACTCGGACACGCCAGTTTGCCCCCCCACATCGACAGCGCCTTGATTGACAGCATCCCAGACTCACCAGGCGTTTATTTGTTCTACGGCGACAATGCATTGCCTTTGTACATTGGCAAAAGCAAGCACCTGCGTACACGAGTGCTGAGCCACTTCCAAGGCGCACTCGGCAAGAGAAAAGAGATGAAGTTGTCTCTTCAAGTCAAGCACATTGAATGGATTCAAACGGCCGGCGAGTTGGGTGCGCTGCTCCTAGAGTCTCGCTTGATCAAAGAAAAACTCCCCCACATGAACATCAAGCTCAGAAGAACCAAGGAGCTTTGTGCATGGCAATTGAATGAAGACCCGTCGGGCTTCATCAAGCCTCAATTGATCACGGCCAAAGACATGAACCTAGGCGAAGAGGAAAATGTTTACGGCCTCTTCTCCAGCAAGCGAGCCGCCACCTCGGCCTTAAAAGGGCTTGCCAAAAAGAGCCTCCTGTGTGAGGGCATTTTGGGCCTGGAAAAACTCAGCAAAGGGGCGCCTTGTTTTGGTCACCAAGTCAAACTCTGTGCGGGCGCCTGCGTCGGAAAAGAAGCCCCCGCCAAACACAATCTAAAACTGTTGACCGCCATGATCCACCTGAGAGTGAGCACGTGGCCCTTCAAAGGACCTGTGGGCATCAAGGAAATGGATGACATGCACGTGGTGGACCAGTGGTGCTACTTGGGCACCGTTAGAAATGAAGCCGAACTCCACGACACCCTTCATCACGGCAAAGGAGATTTTGACATGGACACCTATCAACTCTTAAAAAAGAGTTTGAGCCAAGCACGTCCAGAGACCCTGGTCCAATTGGTTCGTCAAAGCGCGCATTGAACCCCCGGCAAGCTCACCGCTTTAACTTGCCACTTGGGGGTCTTGAAACCCATCTTTGCGATAGGTCAAGACCAACGTATCCCGATGCCCCATCTCCTTGAGTCCCTGGATGGGCGTGGTCTCATGAATGATGCGGTGATCATCAAGGAGCAGCATCGACCAAGGCTCTTTGAGTGTGAACCTCAAACCCTCATTGCCTGAGAGCTCGAAAATTCTTGTCTCCCCCCCCTTGATGCTTTCTCGGGCCACCAAAATCACCGCCACATAGTCCACGCCATCGCGGTGAGCGCCCTCGGGTGTTGGGCGCCCGATGCCATCGACCGTGTTGATGCGAAATTGATGGGCCTCGGTGTACCAGGTCTGAGGGGCAGACAATTGGTCCAGCACAGCGCCCACGCCCCCGATCAATTGCTGCCAAACGGATGAACCACTGAGGGAAGCATCGATGGGCTCAAAGAGTCGCTCAAGGCCCCCGTGCAGTGCGTTGTAGTCAAGCGACTGCCAATGCGCACGGTGGGGAACCAATTGCGAGGCACCGCCTTTGACCACCAAACTGTCGTGTCGACGAAGCCTGTATTTGCCCTGGTCTTTTAAAAATCGATCGGCAAGGAGCGTATTCCAATAAGGCCCCATGGCCTCTAAAGCCTGGCGCTCTGCCCGCGCAATGCGAGCCACCATTTGAGCCGGGACCAGACAAAAGCCTTGCTCAGTCATCGCTTGGGAGATGTCAGTCAAGGTGTCAACGGGGGGATGAAGGTGCATGAGAAACCAAATCTTTCAAACGACAGTGAAATTTCATCAGGATTCAACAGCGGGGTCACCCTGACCTTTCAAATGAAAGGCTTGACGCTGTCACCTGTTTGGACCTAATCAATGGAGATGAGCTTGTCCTTGGCCAGTGTAGACCATTGAAGCATTTGCTGCTTGATGAAACGCTCGGCCACTTCAGTGTCACCTTGAAACACTTCACCGCCCAATTTGCTCACGCGTTCCTTGAACTCTTCACGCTGGGAGACTTTGGCGATGGCAGCACTTAACTTTTGAACCACTTCTTTCGGGGTCGCAGCAGGTGCGAAGAGCGCGTTCCACTCGTAAATTTCAAAACTCGGGATGCCCGCCTCTGCCATGGTGGGCACCTCTTGCAAAGAAGGCACACGTTTATTGCTGGTGACCGCCAAAGCCAAGAGTTTTTTCGACTCGATGTACTGAATGGTTGAACCCACACTGCCAAAAAAGACGGGGATTTGTCCACCCATCACATCGTTCAACGCCAGACCAGCCCCCTTGTAAGGCACATGCTGCATCTCAATTTTGGTTTTGTTTGCAAACAGCACACCCGCCAAGTGTTGAGCCGATCCATTGCCAGAAGAGGCAAAGGAGATGGCATTGGGTTTCGCTTTGGCCAGGGCAATCAACTCCTTGACCGTTCTCACAGGAAGACTCGGGTTCACAAGCAACACATTGGGGTAAAGCGCCAAAATGCCAAGCGCTTTGAAGTCTCGCTCGGGCTGATAGGGCAAATTGGGATAGAGAGAAGGGTTGACCGAGTAGGACGACGCGTCGAGCATGAGGGTGTAGCCATCGGGCGTGGATTTGGCGACCAAAGAGGCCGCAATTTGACCTGAAGCGCCAGGCTTGTTCTCAACCACCACGGGGGTCCCAAGGATCTGACCCAGGGGCGTTGAGATCGTTCTGGCCATGATGTCAGCGGTGCCCCCTGGCGGGTAGGTCACCACCAAAACAATGGGCTTGGAGGGCCAAGTCTGGGCAAATACACAAGGGGCCAACAGCATGCTGGAGAAAAAAGTTGCCAGCAAAAGCGAGCGATTTAAAAGTCCAAGACTCAAGAGCAAACTCCAAACAAAGGGGGGCAAATTAGGGTTTTCATATTATGTCGCAATTGCATTTGACATTACATTGATCCGGAGATTTTTAACCCATTCTGAACCCTCAGAGGCAGGAGCCCCAAGCACATGAAAAATTTAGCCCATCGGTGTTCTCTTTTTATCGCTCTGTCTCTCTTGGGGGGCGTGAGCAGCTGTCAAATCATGAACGGGCCAGCCAAAAACGTCACGGCGCCTGAGTCTCAGTGGCAAGAGATCTCTAAAACCGGGCTGGTTTTTGCTGAGGGCGTGGTGGCCGATAAGACTGGAAAAATTTACGCCACGGACCTCACGCGCACCTTCATCATGAAAGAGAACAACCCAGGCGGGACCATCTATCAATACGATCCACTCACCCAGATAACCGTTAAATTCATGGAGCCCAGCGGCATGGCAAATGGCCTGCATGTCGATAAAAACGGAGACCTCTTGATCGCCCAAGGGGACGATACGGGCGGCAGAGCACTGGTGAGAAAAAATTTGATCACCGGCGAACTTAAAACACTTGTGCGCACATTTGAAGGCAAGCGCTTGAACGGCGTCAATGACATCACCAGCGACGCCCAAGGCCGCCTCTACTTCACCGACGCACGCTACGCACCTGGCTCAGAGGCCATTGAGTTGCCCAACGGCGTTTATCGCTTGGACAACAATGGGCAATTGACGGCACTGGACACAGGCCTGTTTCGCCCAAACGGCATTGAGGTCTCTCCCAAAGGCGACAAGCTCTACATTTCTGCCACCAACTTCACCCGCCTGCCCATCAACCCTCTGGGCCCCAAGGTGGACCGTTTTGGCATCACAGCAGGCGGGGTCGTGGTCTTTGATCTTGATGCAAGCGGCCAGATCTCCAATGGCAAGCTCATTTTCAGAGACGATGAATTGGCAACCGATGGCATGACCATGGACAGCTCGGGCAACTTGTATGTCGCCACGCACAACGGCAACGCCAAAGAGCCCAAATCCCGCATTGTCGTGTTGTCGCCTGCGCACGAGGTCCTTCAAATCATTCCAACCCCACAAGGCTCGTTGTCAACGAATTTAGGCTTTGGCCGAGGCGCCCAATCTCATCTTTTGTTCATGAGTTCGGCGCTGCCTTGGAAAATTTATCAACTGCCCACCCACCGAACAGGGCACTATTTCAACTGACACAAAAGGAACTCTACAATGGATCAACCCGGCAACCCTCGTCGCTCCTTCCTTCACTCCGCCACCGCGATGCTTGCAGGTGCAGGTCTAGCTCAGACCTCGGCCCATGCAGCCTCTGCGCATCCCGGTCCCTTGACCAAACGCTGGACCGAACAGCGCTGGACTTTGGACAACACGATCCGTGCAATCGGAATGGACTGGGATCAACCCAGGTCCATCTATCTCTCGGCCCCATGCGGTCCTCAGGCCGCAGGAGACTTCCTGATGGTCAGGCAACGCATCCAAAAATACGCCGATGCAGCGCCCGCATTTGAAGCTCAAGCCAGGCGTCGAGAAGCCCAAGCCAAGGCCGCCGACACTGCGGGTGAGACGGTCAACGCGCGAGACAACTACTTCATTGCAGCGGTTCATTGGGGCGCGGCCCAATGGCCCATCGATGAAAACAACGAGCAAAACAAGTTCTACAATCAACGCAAACGCGAGTGCTATCAACAATACGCCAAGCTCGCCGATCACAAGGTCGAGGAAGTATGGATTCCCTTGCCCTCCGCTTTGGGCGGTAAATCACTCCCCGCATGGCTGCACCTGCCCGCCGATTACAAGGGCGGCAAACTCCCGGTCGTGATCAATGTGCCCGGCATGGACAGCTTCAAAGAGATTGGCACCTCACTGTATGGCGACAAGTATTTGACGCGCGGCATTGCCGTGCTGAACATTGACGGGCCTGGCCAATACGAGTCGGCCGTTTTGGACATTCACTTCTCCATGCAAGCCTGGATGGCAACGGGCACCGCCTGTGTCGACTGGCTCAGCCAAAGAGCGGAAATTGACAGCAAAAAAATTGGCATCGCAGGCGGCAGTTTTGGCTCCTTCTTTTCAACCATTGCCGCAGCCAATGAGCCACGTATCAGCGCCGTGGCCGTGACCTCTGTGTGCCACGAGCCTGGCTTTCACACCATCTTTGAGGAAGCATCCCCCACCTTCAAGATGCGTTTCATGTACATGTCGGGCTTCACGGATGAAGCGAAATTTGACGCCTTCAGAAAGACCATGACGTGGGAAGGTCACACCATCAAAATCAAACAACCCTACCTGTGCTTGGCAGGAGAGTCCGATGAGCTCTCCCCCATCGAGAACACCGAGCGACTGATGAAAACCTTGCAAGGCCCAAAGCGACTCTTGGTCTATCAAGACTCTAGACACTCTGTGGGCAATGTCCCCGCGGCCTATCTCGGCCCCAATCCGGCAACGCATGTGGCAGAGTGGTTGTTGGCTCAATTTCAGGGCAAAACTTTCCCCAGTGAGCGTTGGTTCATCACCTCCAGCGGGCAGATCAACAAGACCCCCTATTGAGAACACACGAGGACCAATGCCGCTGGCTCGACCAACTGTTTGAGTTGAACCTTGATGGGCGTTGTCTGAACAAGGGCTTTTGAGAAAGAAGCCCCTTTTTTATTTTTCTACAGGTCTACCATGAGCGCACGCCCGAAAAAGAAAGTCATCATCACCTGCGCCATCACCGGGGCCATCCACACCCCAACGATGTCGCCACACCTGCCCATCACACCGGATGAAATCGCGCAGCAGGCCATTGAGGCCGCTCACGCTGGAGCGGCCATTGTGCACCTGCATGCCAGAGACCCAAAAGACGGCAAGCCCCTCCAAGATCCTGCTTACTTTCGCGAGTTTGCTGTCCCCATCAAAGCGCAAAGCGATGTGGTGTTGAACTTCACAACGGGAGGAGCGCCCACCATGGACATTGAAGAGCGGCTCCAACCGGCCCTTCAACTCAAGCCCGAGGTGGCCTCATTGAACATGGGCTCTATGAACTTTGGCTTGTACCCCATGGTTGGGCGATTTAAAAATTGGAAGCACGAGTGGGAGAAGCCGTATCTTGAAGAGTCGGACGGTCGCATCTTTAAAAACACCTTCAAAGATATTCAATACATTTTGGAGAGTTGCAAAGCGAACCGAACGCGTTTTGAGATTGAGTGCTACGACATTGGCCACCTCTACACGGCAGCGCATTTCTTGGAACGACAAATTCTCGAACCCCCGCTTTTCATCCAGTCTGTCTTTGGTATTCTTGGTGGAATTGGCCCACACCCTGAGGACGTGATGCAAATGAAGCGCACCGCGGACCGGTTGTTTGGAGACGATTATGTCTGGTCCGTGCTTGGCGCTGGACGAAACCAAATGCCCATCGCGACCATGAGTGCGGTGATGGGCGGCAACGTGAGGGTGGGCCTTGAAGACTCTCTTTGGGATGGGCCCGGACAGTTGGCTAAAACCAATGCCGATCAAGTCAAACGTATTCGCACCATCATTGAGGCCCTGTCTTTGGAAGTGGCAACCCCTGACGAAGCCAGAGAGATCTTGGCGCTCAAGGGGGGCCACAACGTGGGGTTCTAAAGCCATTGGCTTTGTGCCAAGCAGCTGCCTTTTGCCCTAGAAAAGTGGCCGCAATGTGTTATGAACTATAGAGGCATGATCCCCACCAAGCCCTCTGCCCAGAGGCCTTGGCCCTCAACTGTCGCCAAGGCCAATCGGCGCCGGGGCGTGATTGGTGATCTTGCTGAATAAATTTTGATAAACACTGTCAACCGAGTGGCTCAGCCAAGGGTCGCTGTTGTCCTCAAAGGCCTCGTCCATGAGTGACCACTCCTCGTCATCCAACACCTTCAGGGCCTTGGGAATGATCAACGAGTTCTCGAGCTGCAGGTGGTGCAAATAAAAGTCATAGTACTTTTTGGCAGCCGACCTGAATTCCGCTTCGCAATCGTCTCCAAGAATTTCCCAGCGCAACAACAAGTGCTGCAACTCTCTGATTCTGTATTCCCCCACCTTGTGATCGAGCTCCAATTGCTCAATGGTTTCCCTGAGCTCGGGCGCCTTTTTTAACACCGGTGGAAACAAGTACAAATTCTCTTTGGGATGGTGCTGCTTTTCTGGGAATTCATCGATGTAGAAAAGCATGGCACGCAGGACCTCAAAAAACAAGGGACGATTGCCTTTGGGCCCTCGCCTCTCCATCATCTCAATGGAGTAAAGCATTGCAGAAATGGTTGCGTGCTCTTGATTGATGATTTGTATGGATTTGTGGTTCATGTTCAAGCCTCAAAATAAATGATTTTCCAATGCTCATATTTTCAGGTGCAAGGGAAAGATTTTTATTGATTTAAATCAAGCCCTTGAAAAAGTCAAAAGTTTATGATCATTTCACGATTCATCAACTCTCTACGAGCACGACCATGCAACACAAACCTATCTATGGAACCACCCTGTTTGACGGTGAACAGGCTCAAAAGGGATATCAATTGAACAAAATGTGTTTTTCATTCAACACCTTGGACAACAGAGAGGACTTCAAAAGGGATGAAAACCAGTACATGGAGCGCTATGCCTTAACGCCTGCTCAAAAGCAGGCCATCACATCCAGGGATGTATTGGATTTGATCAGACAAGGCGGCAACGTTTACTACCTGGCCAAATTCGCTGGCATTTTGGGTCTGGATGTCCAAGACTTGGGGGCACTCCAAACGGGTATGACACGCGAAGCCTTTTGCAACAAATTGCTAGAAGCAGGGAGAGCATAATGGCTGAAATACTTGGCATGGTCACCACCTCTCACGTTCCCTCCATCGGGAACGCCATTGCAAAAAACATCCAACACAACGCTTATTGGGGACCTTTTTTTGATGGATTCAAACCGATTCATCATTGGCTCAAGGACCATCAGCCTGATGTGGTCGTGGTTTTCTACAACGACCATGGACTGAATTTTTTCCTAGACACCATCCCCACGTTCTCCGTCGGTGCGGCAAACCAGTACGTCAATGAAGATGAGGGCTGGGGCATTCCCACCTTGCCGCCCTACAAAGGAGACGCAAAGCTGTCATGGGAAATCATTGAAGGATTGGTGCAAAGAGAGTTTGATGTGGCATCGTGTCAAAAAATGAAAGTTGACCATGCGTTTACGCTTCCCTTAAAGCTGCTGTGGCCCGATGAGGCTGTTTGCCCTGTCATCACCATTCCCATTTGCATCAACACTGTGCAATTTCCCCTGCCCAGTGCAAGTCGCTGTTACCAATTGGGCAAAGCCGTGGGCGAAATCATCCAGTCCATGGACTCCGATTTGAAGTTCTTGATCATGGGCACAGGCGGGCTCTCTCATCAATTGGATGGCGAGCGGGCGGGCTTTATCAACAAACAGTTTGACCAAGAGTTCTTAGAAAGCATGGTCACACATCCTGCGTGGGCCACGCAATACACCAACCACGAGCTCATTGAACAAGTGGGCACACAAGGCATTGAACTCATCATGTGGTTGGCCGCACGTGCCGCCCTTGGCGGTCACGTCAAACCCATCTCTACAACCTACCATGTGCCCATTTCCAACACGGCTGGGGGCATCATGCTGCTTGAACATGTGAACTAAAAAACAAAAGAGTTCATTGGTACTACTTTACTTATCAATGAAGCATAAATCGGTTTAAACACCACTCAAAGGGTTCAAAAAGGGTGCAAAACAGATGAAATAGGAAGAAACATTGATCTGGCTCAATGTATTGAACATTACAAAAATGGATACTGAAAGCATGAAGGTTGGTCAAAAAATGCACGTCATCACAGAAGAGCTCATCAGGCAATACGATATTGCTGGCCCAAGGTACACCTCGTACCCAACGGCGGACCGTTTTGTCAATGCATTCGATCATGATCAATACACGAATGCTTTGTCCCTCAGAAGAAAAGGACTCACGTCCAACGTTCTGCCCCTCAGCATCTACATCCACATCCCGTTTTGTGAATCCCTTTGTTATTACTGTGCGTGTAACAAAATCATCACCAAGC
Source organism: uncultured Burkholderiales bacterium (assembly GCA_903861115.1). GTDB lineage: Bacteria > Pseudomonadota > Gammaproteobacteria > Burkholderiales > Burkholderiaceae_C > Limnohabitans. The sequence continues at coordinate 1,487 of CAIOTD010000033.1, read as the reverse complement.
ACTACGACCGAGCACTCAACTATCTGGACCTCCTAGAGAAAGAGATTGAATTACAAACCAATTTCTTAGGACCTAAACAATCGGTTTCTCAACTGCACCTGGGTGGGGGCTCACCCACCTACATCAATGACGATGACCTGCATCAACTGATGATCACGCTTAGGGAAAAGTTCAACTTGACCCCCAAAGCGGAGATGTCCATTGAAATTGACCCCAGAACAGTTGACAGAAATCGATTGGTTCACTTAAGAGAGCTCGGATTCAATCGAATCAGCTTTGGCGTTCAAGACTTTGACCCAGACGTACAACAGGCGATTCACCGCGTGCAACCCTTTGAACAAGTCAAAGCCTTGATGCATTCAGCTCGCAGCATCGGCTTTGAGTCAATCAACACCGACTTGATTTATGGCTTGCCAAAGCAAAGTCCCGACTCCTTTGCAAAAACGCTTGAGCAAATCATTGAGCTCAGCCCTGATCGCATCGCCATCTACGGCTATGCGCACTTGCCTGAAAAATTCAAACCCCAAAGACGCATCAACACAAGCGAATTGCCCACGGCTGGAGAAAAAATCTCGATGCTCTCAAACGCCTTGAGCACTTTGGAGTCACAGGGTTATGTCTACATCGGCATGGATCACTTTGCAAAAGAAACGGATAGCCTCACCATCGCAAAAAACACGGGTCGATTGCACAGGAATTTTCAAGGCTACAGCACGCAACCCGATGGAGATTTGCTTGCATTTGGCGTGTCTTCCATCGGCAAAGTAGGCGCCACGTACAGTCAAAATGCAAAAACCATTGAAGAGTATGCAGACTTGCTCGAGCAAGGACAAATCCCCATCGTCAAAGGCCTCAGGCTCTCAAGAGAAGACTTGTTAAGACGTGCTGTGATCATGGCCATCATGTGCCAGGGTGAAATCGTCTTTGAATCCATTGAGTTTGATTACCTCATTCACTTCAAAGACACGTTCAAGCATGAGCTGGAAAAACTCGAAGTTTTCCACGACCAGGGCATGATTGCCATGGACGACAAAGGCTTCAAAGTCACCGAGATGGGATGGTATTTCGTCAGGGCCATCGCAATGCAATTTGACAAGTATTTAAATTTCGACTTCGAAAACAACAAGTTCTCAAAAATCATTTAACGCAAAGGTGTACACCATGAAAAAAACCAAGACCCTTTTAAAAATCGCTGTATTGAGCACAACCTTCGTTTTATGCAATCAAGTGCAGGCGGTGGATGTCGAAGCTGCCAAGGCTCTCGCGCGTCAAAACAATTGCCTGAAATGCCACGCCATCGACAAAGAAAAGGATGGTCCTGCATACCACGCTGTTGCTGAAAAATTCAAAGGCAAACCCAACGCCGAAGCCCGTTTGATTGAGCACATCACTTCAGGTGAGAAAGCCAAATTCCCAGATGGTCATGAAGAAGAGCACAAAATTGTAAAAACATCCCCACCAAAGGACATGGAACAAATCAAAAATTT
>CAIOTD010000032.1 GCA_903861115.1 uncultured Burkholderiales bacterium | reverse complement strand
GGGTTTACCCTATATATCGAGGCACGCAAAGATCAAGAACGGCAGTCAAGACCTTCAAAGGGGCGAGTCTTTGCACAGCGCTCAAACAACAAGCAATCCAAGGCCCCAGCCCGCCAGCAGTTTATTTTTTCATGGACGACAAGCTTTGATTGGCCAACTCAACGGTTTTTGCTGCTGCAATTTTTGCGCTGTCAATCAAAGATCGACTCGCATCCAAGGAATGCTTAAGCACCGAAATTGCCATCGTTGACATGGGTTTGCCAGCCAAAGCATGTGAACTCAACACTGAGCTTGTTAGAGAGCTGCTGTCCTCAATTTGCTTTTGAAAGATCTCAGCGACTTGCGAATGTGCGTCATAGCCCAATTGATAGGCTTTGGTGGTCAAGGCCATGAGGTCATTGACTTGTCCCATTAAATTTGAAGAGATCAACTGTGGCACATGAGAGGCATCTTTGGCTTGCATCAAATCTGTCATTTTTTGTTGGTGCTCTTGCATCGCACCTTTTTGATGATTCATGACCAAATTCATCAATTCAAAAGACTGTCGATGAAAGATGTTGGCGATTTCCATGGAGCGGTTGGGTATTTGAACAGGAGTAATGGGGTCAGTTTTCATAGGGCGTCCTTGGTTGAGTCTACAAATTTGATTGATTTAAATTTTGAATACCATGAGCAATGAGCTTAAGACACATCTTTGGTTTTCACTGTGTGACAGCAAACACACGCAATGGACCACCAAAACGAAAACAGCCGCAAAACCATGTTGAAAAAAAACCAATCTGTTCGTTATCGTACAGATTTAATTCAATTCAGATATGACAATTATCAAATGTCATATGTTTATATGAATATATCAAAGGGGACACAACATGCTAATGAAAACTCAAGTGCGAGACCAAAACATGAGCAACATCGCGTGCTCGAAATGCCACACTCGGAAAATTTGCTTGCCCATGGACATGACTGAAAAAGACATCAATGATTTCGAGAGCATCGTTTTATTGAGAAAAGCAATTAAAAAGGGCAATTATTTAATCAGCGCTGGCATGGGCTTTAATGCCATTTTCATCATCCGAACAGGATTTTTTAAAACATCGATCATTTCGCCAAGTGGGCAAGAGCATCTGCTGGGTTTTCGCATGACAGGGGACACTCTTGGCATGGATGGCATCCCAACCCGACAACACTTATCAGACACGGTGGCACTGGAGGACTCCAATGTCTGCGTTATTCCGTTTACAGAAATTGAAAAAATGGCAAGTGTCTCACCCGTCTTTTTAAATCACATCTTTCAACTTCTGAGCAGAGAATTGGTCAGAGAAAATTTCAATCTGCTGATGCTACAAATGTCAGCAGAAGAAAGACTCGCAAGCTTCCTTCAAAACTTGACCAAAAACTTGCAAATTAGAGGGTTTTCAAGCTCTGAGGTGCTGCTTAGAATGACGAGGCAAGAGATTGGTCAATTTCTTGGCTTGAAATTAGAAACCATCAGTCGCATGTTCGCCAAACTCTCAAAAAGTGGCGTGGTCTCCATCAACCGCCGGCACTTGCACATTCTGAACTCGGCAGCTCTACAAAAAATCACTGGCATCCCAAATTAATTGTGCCCGTATACAAGCATTGCAGGACAAAAAAGTTCGCAATGCCTTTGGTGTTCTTCAACCAAGAAACCCAAAACTAGACTTTCATCAGTCGCTCTAGACCAGCGATATCAAGAGAGCGTATATATCCCCGGCTGTAGTCCATCAAATGCTTGGATTTTAAAAAATTTGCGGCTAGGCTGATGCTGGCCCTTCTCACACCAAGCATTCTAGAGATGTGCTCATGCGTCATGAAGAGAGGCTCAGAATTGCAACGCTGATGACTAATGAGCAACCAATGGATCAATCTCAATTTGATATCCTGCTTATGTGAAAGGGCTGCAATCTTACAAACCTCTTCGTACATGACCCAAAGATACCTTGAAAAAATGATCAACATATTGGGGTAGCGCTTGATGAGGCTTTGCAAATACCTGGCCTCCACCACATAAGCAAAACCAGGCGACTGGACAATTAAATTCAGGTGCGAGGAATGAATACCCAATGCAGCCTGAAGCCCAACCGCACCCTCGTTGCCAATCAGTCCCACAGACAATCCCTTGCTCAAATCCCCCTCCTTCAGGGATACAAACAACGCGACAGAACCGCTTGTGATGAAATAAACAAGGGACTGCCCAAGCTCTGAATTGATCAATAAGTCACTGGTTTTAAGCTCGATCAAGCGAGCTTTTCGCATCAACAATAGTTGCTCTTTCGAACTCAATGCGACAATTAATTCATTGGGAAGTGGATGCACCGAAAACCTCGATTGTTCTAAACGAGTCGAGTCGTTTTTTAAAAAAAGTATACGGTATTAAACTCGAGCATCGGCCTCAAAAACTCACACCTGATGCGCTTAAGTTCGATCGCGTACTTTGAAATGCACCCAAGAACTCAAGTAGGAACGCAGAGCATAAATGAAGGCTTCTATATAATTCAGTTCGGTAACGAACATATTTCAAACTATTATTTTTTAATACAAAAACCCTTTTAACAGCCAGAGAATACAAAACACCATGCACACCCTACTCAACGCTTTGCTTTTTCAACTGGCTTGGTGGATTTGTGTTTTAAGTGTGAGCAATGATTTCGAAATTAAAGCATTGCTATTGTGTTCACTGTTGAGTGCATTGCAGCTTCACTTGAGTCAAGCCAAAGAAAAGGATTTAAAACTCTTGGCCAAAGTGTTGCCCGCAGGCATTCTCATTGACACCCTCATCCAACAATTGGGCTTGATGGATTTTTATGGTTGGACTTTGAGTGGGATGAGCCCGCTTTGGTTATGGATGATTTGGATTCAATTTATCATGACCATCAACCACTCCCTGCGCTTTATCAATGACTTGACGTGGCCATGGGTGGCCTTGTTGGGCTTTGTTTTTGGCCCTTTGTCATATTTTTCAGGCGCAAAGCTAGGCGCGGCATCCAGCCACTTCACTTGGCTTCAGACCACCGCTTTGGGTCTAATTTGGGCAACTGTTTTGCCCCTTGTGGTATGGATCAACAAGCACGAAGATGCAAAATCTTTGCAACACAACGTGCTTGAGCCATAGAGCCGTTGACCCTCAATCACGTTCACGCAGGCAAGCCTGACGCATCGAAGACATCCTCAAAAAGAACGGAGCTGAGATAACGCTCACCAGAATCGGGCAATACGACCACAATGGTTTTGCCCGCATTTTCAGGCATTTTGGCCAAACGCACAGCAACTGCAGCGGCAGCACCGCAAGAAATCCCACACAATATGCCCTCCTCACGCGCCAATCGACGCGCAAAAGCGACGGCCTCCTCGTTCGTGACTTGCTCAATGAGATCAACGAGCGAGAGGTCCAATACATCAGGCACAAATCCGGCGCCTATACCTTGAATTTTATGGGGCGCGGGTGTCAACTCAACACCGGCACGTGTTTGGGTCAAAACCGGACTGGTCGTGGGCTCAACAGCAACAGAGATGATTTTCTTGTCCTGCGTATTTTTGATGTAACGGCTCACTCCAGTGATCGTTCCTCCAGTGCCTACACCAGAGACAAAAATATCAATCTTGCCATCTGTATCTTCCCAAATTTCAGGCCCAGTTGTTTTTTCATGGATGGCTGGATTGGCCGGATTTTTAAATTGCTGAAGCAAAACGTATTTTGGGTCACTTGCCGCGATTTCTTCAGCTTTCGCAATGGCTCCCTTCATGCCTTTGGCGCCTTCAGTCAAAATCAATTTGGCACCATAGGCCAACAAGAGCTTTCTTCGCTCGATGCTCATCGTTTCAGGCATCGTCAGGGTGATGGGAATTCCTCGCGATGCTGCAACGAAAGCCAAAGCAATGCCTGTGTTTCCACTGGTTGGCTCAACAATCTCTTTTCCTTTGCCAAGCAGTCCTTTTGATTCGGCATCCCAAATCATTGACGCTCCAATCCTACACTTGATGGAGTAGGCAGGATTTCTTCCCTCGATTTTTGCCAACACGGTGGCTTTGGCACCATCTGTGACGCGATTTAATTGAACCAATGGTGTTCGGCCAATAGAGAGTGAATTGTCAGTAAAAAAATTCATCAAATAACTCCTTTGAATATTACTGACAATATTTTACACTTTTAATGAATGTCCATCATGACCTCTCAGACCGGGGAAAAGCGAGTCAGAACCGTCCAAAATAAATCAAAGCATGCCCCATCTCCAAAATTCACGAGCAACAAAAGATTAGAGGAAAATAAACTTAAACCTTTTAAGAGATGAAGACAACTGCCTCACAGATTAAAAAAATGTGGTCGTCTTTGGAACTTAGCTGTAGGACTCTTTAAGTAAAAGATCTTTGACATCAAGCACACGCGTATGAATGGGAATGCCCAGTCCGACACTCTGAGTCACCGTGCAAAAGGACTCAAATTGATCTAATACTGAGGACAAATGCTCTAGCGTTGCGCCTTCTACGCCAATTTTAAGAACAACGTTGATGCCTAGAACACGAATTCGCCCTTCTGTATTTCTACCCGTCAGGGTTTCTACTCTTGCCTGAATGGGCTCCGGATGAAGCTTGAACTTTCTAAAGGCAAAGAGCAAGGAGTCACTCAAACAGTTCCCCACAGCAGCGGCCAAAAGCTGAACAGGTGACGGCCCCAATCCTTGACCGAGAGGCGGTGGTTCATCGCCCAGGAGAGCGGGCACAGGATCTCCAAAATCAATCACGAATTGAAAATCATTCTTTTGATGCAACTCGACAGTGATGGTTTTATCGGTCATTTCCATATACTCCGTTCATGTTGACTGTGCTTACCTAGACTTGACATCCATCGTGTAGCACGTGCTGTTCCCTATCAATTCCCCTTGGGGGTTCACGCAATACAAAAAGTATTTTTCATTGACAAAATCAGACAAAAAATACGATCTGTAAACGTGTTCATTTTTTAACACCAACACCACATTTCTCGCTCGCTTGAGCTTGCACCTCAGATTGGTCGAGCACTTTTCAAGCTCTGTTTCATTTTCATAAAAATGAACACTGAACCGCCCTGTCTTGGGACCCAAATCTTTTTCAAGGTACATGACACACACGGGTTCGACCATCTGCTGCAACTTTGAACGCTTGGCCAAAAAATTAAATTCATCAATGAGCATTTGTTGAACCCAGGGTGCAATCATGCCTTTGCAATCGTAGATATCGCGCTTCAACTGGACATATCGGGGCGGCACCAATGGTTCGAATTCATCGTTGATCATCAACATCGGCTCCGTTCGCTTGATCAATGTCTCATCAGCGTGTATCGGCACAGGAGCCATATCAGAATAACCGAAACCAAATAAATTTTCGCTGCAACTGGTGATGGCGAACAAAAAAAGAAAAGCCACCAAATTATAAAAAATACACGTGTGATGCGCTTCTTTGATGCTGCGTGACATGGTTTGACACCTCCTATGGGTTATCGACCATCGTAGTCACAAACTAAAATTGCCCATTGATATAAATCAAGTGGTCCTCCCCTCCCGTGTCGATTACGTGCATCCCCCCTTTTGTAACAGTCGACAGGCTTTGTTGGAGTCTCCTTGGTCGCCGATGATCAGCTGCATTCACATCCGATCATTGGACGCAGGTGCTTTATTTCCTAAAAAGCAAGGCTTGAGTCCTAATCCACCTCTACTCGGCGAGGACCGAAGGGTAACCGGCCTCCTCCAAAGCGTGGGTCAGCGGCTCAATGCCTTGCGCAAAGTCTCCCGTCACCTTTGCTTTTCCCGCTGACAAATCAACGGCTACTGCAGTCACACCAAAAACAGACTGTAGGGCTTTCTCTACATGTTTCACGCAAGAACCACAGCTCATGCGGCTGACATTCAACTCTATTGTTTGCATAAAATCTCCTTGTTAAATATGAATTCAATTATCAACCAAGGCCTAGGGTATTTCATATGATTTAGATCGAACTTTGATCGATAAAATTTAATTTCACAAGGATAAGCCTATCTCGGCGCTCTACGATATGTTTTTTTGCCCTTATTTTTACCCTTTTATTTTTTGAGTCTCTTCTTGCTTCCAAAGCCGATTAAACAGTCAACCTCTATCCAGGAATTTGGTAATGAACAATAGGCGCCAACTTTTAGCAATTTTCTTGACATTGTGCTTGCCGTTGACTAGCAAAGGACAAACCCTTCAATTTCCAGATCATCCAGTCAAAATCATCGTTCCCTTTGGTGTAGGAGGTTTGGCAGATATCACGTTCAGAATTTTTTCTGAGAAGCTCTCTGCCGTCACTGGCAAACAATTCGTTATCGAAAACATGCCGGGTTCTGGTGGCTTTGCTGCCGCACAAGCTTTGCTAAGGGCCAAACCCGACGGGCATACGCTCATGGTCATGGTCAATGGCACAGCAATTTCAAAATCTCTCTATAAAAACATGCCTTACGACCCTGTCAAGGATTTGATACCGGTCTCATTTGCCGCTTATTTTGACGTTATCTTGTTGGTCAAGGCGGATAGCAAAATCAAAAATTTTAACGATTTGATCAAGCTCTCTAAGGACAGCACCAAAGGTCTCGATTTTGGGACCATCAACCCTGGCAGCACACAAAATTTATCGGCTGAGTTGTTCAAATCAGTGACGCATACCCATGCCGAAATCATTCCCTTTAAATCCACCCCAGATGCGCTTTCTGCATTGATGGCGGGGGAATTGGACGTTGTTTTCGAAACCTATGCCACCTCGAAATCATTGGTTGACTCAGGAAAACTGCTTGCAATCGCCACCACCGCAGCACAACGAAGCGGCTATTTGCCCAAAGTACCTACCGTGAGTGAATTGGGTTTCAAAGGATTTGAGGTTGTTGGATGGAATGCATTGGCTGCACCAGTGGGAACGCCACCAGACGTCGTACAGTATCTGAACAAGGCCATGAACACGGTAGCAGACATGCCAGAGGTGAAACAGAAATTAAATGCTCTTGGGAGTGACTCATACGCTGGCAGCTCACAAGAATTACAAAAACGCTTTTTGGATGACATTGCCAAATGGGCCAATGTCATCAAGAGCTCAGGTATTCAAGTCCAATAAAATGCAAAAAAACTCTCAAATTCTTTACGTCGATTCTCACGCTCACATTTGGCTCAAAGATTTGCCAAAAGTAGACAATCCAAGGCACGCCTTGAGCTATGACTTCAGCATTGAGCAGTACCTCAATGTTCTTTCACAACACAAGGTGGACTACGCCGTGATTGCAGCGGCCAGTCCCTTTGGCGACTACAACGACTACACGCTCAACGCGATTCGCGGCAAGAAACGCATTCGTGGCACCGTTATTGTGGAGCCCACCATCGATATGTATGCATTAAAAGCCATGAAGGAAGATGGAATAGTCGGTGTTCGGTTGCCCTATATCAGCATGGCGCAGCTACCTGACCTCACCTCCTTTGAATACAAAAAGTTGCTGCGACGTTTTGTCGATTTGGATTGGCATGTGCACTTGCACATCGATGGACCTCGAATTCCTTTGGTTCTCCCAGAATTAGAGCGCTCAGGCGTCAAAGTGGTGATTGATCATTTTGGACGACCCGATGATCAACTGGGCATTCACTGCAAAGGATTTCAAATGATGATGAAATCCATCGAACGAGGAAATACTTGGGTCAAAGTTTCAGCGGCTTATAGACTTGGCAAGGAAAAAACAATCGCATATGGCACTCAATTGCTGAAGAACTTAGGACCAGATCGACTTTTATGGGCCAGTGACTGCCCTTTTGCTGGCTTTGAGGATCAAGTCAAATATCAAGAGACCGTTGATGACATTTTATCTTGGGTTTCAAATCCCGAAGACCGTTCAAAAATCTATGGTGAAAACGCCATCAAGCTTTACTTTGATTGAAGTGACCAAATGCGCGGCAAGCCTCGTCCAAGTCAGTTAGCTGCGCAGCAGCTTGGAGGCGAAGCCGCCTGATTTGGGCGGGGAAGGATAGCGTCGCCCGCGCAAGCGGGCGTTTGGAGTC